>CAZNJN010000270.1:0-1512 GCA_964573365.1 uncultured Oscillospiraceae bacterium | reverse complement strand
TCCTTCTTTCATGCGGAGCACGCGGGAAATGTGCTTGACGTCCTCACCCCGTACTAGGGCATAGTCCTCAAAAATATTCTGTTTTTCAACAAAAAATCGATTCATCTGCATTCAGCTCTTCTATTTTGCTTCGATCGCTCGCCAATCCTCAGATGCTTTTGTGGAAACGATTTCAAGCTCGTTTTTCGACAGAGCCGCGCACACATCCTCAAAGCGATCTTCAATAATACCGGATACAATCAATGTACCGTCTGCTTTAAGCAGCTTTTTCATCAGCGGGCACAGCGCGATAATGACGTCGGCGACGATATTTGCGGTGATCAATTCATATTTATTTTCGCCAAGCTTTGCTTGCAGCTCTGCATCAGTCAAAACGTCGCCTGCAAAAACCTTATAGCGATCAGCAAAAAGCCCATTGAGTACAGCGTTTTCACGCGCGATTTTTTCCGCGACCGGATCGATATCCACGCCGATCGCCTCTTTCGCGCCTAAAAGAATCGCGGCGATGGAAAGAATACCGCTTCCGCAACCCAGATCCAGCAGCTTATCGTTGGGAGTCACCAGCGTTTCCAAGTATTCCAGACACATCCGCGTGGTATGATGCGAGCCTGTGCCAAACGCCATTCCCGGGTCGATGGAAAGCACGATGCGATCATCGGCGTTGGTTTCTTCCCACGAGGGGCGGATCAAAAGACGTTCGCCCACGGGCATCGGCTTAAAATAGAGCTTCCAGTTATTTGCCCAGTCCTCCTCGTCGCGAAGCGTGATCATTACGCGCAAACTGCCTAAGTCCAAGCCGATGTTTTCTGTACGCAGCGCGCAAAAGGAAGCTTCGATTTCGCGTATGAGCGCCGTGTTTTCCGGTACATCCGCAATGTAAGCCTTAACGCAGGGTTCATCGCAGGGCATAATTTCGTCAAGATCAGCATAGTCCCAGTATTTTGCGGTTTTCTCTAAGAATGCCTCTACGCTTTGTCGGCTTTCTTCAATTTCAACCTGCGCTATTCCAAGCATATCAAAGCGTGCGGCGACGGGCTCCAAGCCCTCTTGTGTAGTAAAAACCGTGATCTCAAACCATTTCATAGAATCGCCTCCGCAAATTCCTTTGCGTCAAAGGGCTGCAAATCCTCGACGCCTTCTCCTACGCCCACAAAACGCACCGGTATGGACAGCTCTTCCTTAATGGCAAGCGCTACGCCGCCCTTTGCCGTGCCGTCAAGCTTCGTGAGTATAATGCCCGTAAGACCCGCGACCTCCGAAAAAGCCTTCGCCTGCTGAATCGCATTCTGCCCCGTGGTCGCGTCCATGACGAGCAGCACTTCTTTTTGTACGCCTGCAAGCTCTTTATCGACAACGCGGCGTATTTTTTCAAGCTCGTTCATCAGGTTCTTTTTATTGTGCAGCCTGCCGGCCGTATCACAAAGCAAAATATCGCAATTCTTTGCCTTAAAGGAGGCGCAGGCGTCATAGACGACCGCAGCGGGATCTGCACCCTCGCCGTGCTTGATGATC
>CAZNJN010000269.1:0-1566 GCA_964573365.1 uncultured Oscillospiraceae bacterium | reverse complement strand
CGACCGTCGTGGGTACCAAGGCGCTCAAGGAAATTGCGATCGACCCATCCTGCGTCGATCCGGACGATGTGGAAATGCTTCAAGATCTGGTCGTCAGCGCCGTGAACGAAGCGCTGCGTACCGCCGAAGAAACCGCCAGCGCTGAAATGTCCAAGATCACTGGCGGCATGAATCTGGGTTTCTAAGAGTATGGACGCGATCGACAATTTGATCCGTCAGCTTTCCCGCCTTCCGGGTATAGGCAGCAAAAGCGCGCAGCGCCTTGCTTATCATATCCTCGATATGCCGCAAAGCCACACGGAAGAGTTAGCGGAGGCGATCCTCACAGCACGGAAAAGCATTCATTTTTGTCCCGTTTGCGGCAGCTATACGCAAAGCGATCCATGCGCGGTCTGCTCTGATCCTAAGCGAAGCTCCGATTTTCTTTGCGTAGTGAAAGATGCGCGCGACGTATTTTCCATGGAGAAAATGCGGGAATTTAACGGAAAATATCATGTGCTGCACGGCACGATCTCGCCTATGGACGGCATAGGCCCCGATGATATTGCCATCAAAGAGCTTTTGGAGCGCGTCGATAAGGATAAGGTAAAGGAAGTCTTGATCGCGACCAACCCCGATGTGGAGGGCGAAGCGACCGCGGTATATATTTCTAAGCTCTTAAAGCCTAAGGGCGTTCGCGTCACGCGCATTGCGCACGGCATCCCCATAGGCGGCGATTTGGAATACATCGATGAAATAACCTTGCTGAAAGCCGTTGAAGGCCGCCGAGAAATGTAAAAGGAGAAAGCCTACGAAGCAGCGCTCTTCCAAAAACAGAATACAGGTGCTCTTATACGCGCTTGCCCTCTCGCTGCTGATTAGCGCTTGTAGCAAGACCGTTTTGAGTCCATCGGCAGAATCGCCTGTGCTTTCGGAGCTGCGTTCTTCCTATCGCGCAGCCTCCATCATCGCGACCGTCACCTGTATGCAGTCGCAGACAAATGAGGATGGGCTCTCTCTTGTTACTTTAGCCGTATCCGAAACCTTGGCGGGTGACCATTCCTTGACGGAGCTGCTTTCTCAGCGCGGCGATATGACGCCCGGCAACGACTATCTGGTGTATTTACAAGCGGAAAGCGGACAGGAGCATTACAAGGTCATTATCGCTGCATCTTGGGATAAAAACGCGGATACGGCGGCATTCGGCAACGATGTGCTCCCTCTATCGGCGCTCAGAGACGATATTGCGCAGCTTCAAAGCGTCATCAGCGCCCCTGCGGAAACGCTATACTACAACAACCTTGATCTGCTCGTTGAGGCTTCGGATCTTGTGTTTATCGGTAAAGTCAATGCTTCGCCCGAGCTTAGCGAAACCTCCTTCCGTGAGGAGTCTGGCGCGGCAACAATCGAGCATTCCCGCCCCGCC
This sequence comes from uncultured Oscillospiraceae bacterium, assembly GCA_964573365.1. Lineage (GTDB taxonomy): Bacteria > Bacillota > Clostridia > Christensenellales > CAG-138 > JAQVRG01. Next base: position 161 of record CAZNJN010000269.1, on the reverse strand, counting down.
TCGATCGTTAATATACAGGCGTATGGCAGCATCAAGGGCGCGCTCAAATATGACGAGACTCTGTCCTTCGTCTATGCGCCCGCGTATGTTTCCGATTTGATCGACTCGACAACCTTGACCCCCTTTGCTTGCAGCGAGGATGACATCATCCCGCTTGAAGC
>CAZNJN010000268.1:0-1571 GCA_964573365.1 uncultured Oscillospiraceae bacterium | reverse complement strand
CGCTGCCGCCGCCCACGCTGGCGGAAAACTCCCGCGTTTCCAGCTCCGCTTGCAGCTTTGCCAAATCCTGCTGCATCCGCTGTGCCTTGAGCATCATCTGCTGCATGTTTCCGCCGCCCATTCCGGGAAATCCGCCTTTTGCCATGTTTTGTAGTCCTCCGTTTATTTGATTGCATTATAATACAGTCGCCTTTGATCCGCAAACGCGGTTCAGTCCGTGATGGTAAGCATATCGCCAAAGACGGCTTTGGCCTTTGCCTCCGCCGAGTCCGACGCGGCTTCTTTTTCTCCGACGCACAGGCTCACCTTACAGCCGGCCGCGTTCGTGAGCACGGCGATCGATTTTTTGATTGCGTCGATACGCGCGTCGGCGCTGAAGCGAAGAAGGATTCCCTCGTCTGCATGTTCGGCTCTGGCGTTTCGCACAAGCGCATAAAGTAGGATGTCAATACGCTTTAGCTCCTCAAGCGCCTTTGCCCATCGAGCCTGCGCGCCAAGATCGCATTCGTCTTCGGTCGCAGCTTTGCCTTCCGTCGCCTTTTGCGATACAACCGCCTTTTGCGATTTAACGGGGGCTGCTATCGCCGCTTCTTCGGAGACGTTCAGTGCTTTCTCCTCTTCCAAAGCCCAAGGCGGCATTTCGTAGCTTAAAGGCTCAAGAGGCGGCGCAGGAGGGAGCGGGATGCTTTGCAGCTCTTGCCTGCTGCTGCCGTTTTTAAGTTTTGCCTCGAGTGCTTCGATTCGTGCGCTAAGGTCTATGAGCGTTTGCGCCTGCTCGGGCTGCGCGATGCGTATAAGCGTGCTTTCGATGCGCGGACGAGGCGTGGAAAGCCATTTTAAGTCCGCTTGAAGCGCGGAAAGCAACTCAAGAGCGCGAAGAAGTCTGGCTTCTCCGCAGGTATCGCTTTGCGCTTTATAGCGGCGCGCATTGTCCGGCGAACAGTCAAGCAGATCTTCGGATACGCCGCAAATTTTGGTAATGAGCAGCGCGCGCATATGCAGCAGCAGATCATGGACGAACACCGACAGATCGCGTCCGGCAAGCACGATTTGAGCAAGCAGAGTAAGCGCCGTATGCGCGTCGCCTGCGATCAGCGCATCGGTGATCTGAAAGAGAAAATCGCCGTCCATGCTGCCTAGGACACGGTAGACGTCCTCCGCGCTGATGGTTTTTCCGCAAAAGGCGAGACATTGATCCGCAAGGGAGAGCGCGTCGCGCATACCGCCATCGGCGGCGCGGGCAATGGTGAGCAGACCTTCTTCTTCAATGTGTGCGCCGCTTTTTTCGACGACCTGTTCAAGAAGCGCGACCATATCGCTGATGCGCAGACGGTGAAAGTCCAGCCGCTGGCAGCGGGAACGGATCGTCGCGGGCAGCTTTTGCGGCTCTGTCGTCGCAAGGATGAACACCACATGCGAGGGCGGCTCCTCAAGCGTTTTCAATAGCGCGTTGAAGGCTTGGCTTGAGGAAGCAAGCGAATGCGCCTCATCGATGATATAGACCTTTGTACGAAGCTGCATGGGGGTGTAGCGCGCCTGCTCCAACTCCTGCCGCGCCGCGGCAAACTGGG
>CAZNJN010000267.1:0-1603 GCA_964573365.1 uncultured Oscillospiraceae bacterium | reverse complement strand
TGACGACAGAAACGACCTGCCTTAGCTCCGTGTGGGAGACTGACGATGTGATCAAGGACTTTTACAAGACGCATGGGCGTCCTGAAGCCTATAAGGAGCTTAAGCCGGGCAGGGTCGCGTACTACGACGGACTCATCAAGCTGAACCTTTGCGAGATCGAAAGCATGATCGCGCTCCCCTTCCATCCGAGCAACGCCTATTCGATCCATGAGTTTGTGAAAAACGCCGGCGATATTCTGGCGGAGGTGGAAAAGGAAGCGAAGCAGAAATTCCCCAAGGCGAAGCTCGATCTGCGTTCCAAGGCGAAAAACGGACTGGTTATGGCGGATCAGGGCGTGATCGCAGGCTGCGCGGGCGGCTTATATGACAACATCGCCGAAGCCGCCGCCATTTTGAAGGGCGGCAGCACGGGCAACGGCTATTTCAACCTTTCCGTCTACCCCACCAGCATACCTGTAAGCCTTGCATTGACGCGCGGCGGCTTTAGCGAAACGCTGCTTGAAGCGGGCGCGGTGCTAAAGCCCAGCTTCTGCGGTCCCTGCTTCGGCGCGGGCGACGTACCCGCCAACAACGGCTTTTCGCTGCGCCACACCACACGAAATTTCCCCAACCGCGAGGGCAGCAAGCCCGGCGAGGGTCAGTTTGCGGCGGTTGCGCTTATGGACGCGCGCTCGATCGCGGCGACGGCGAAAAACGGCGGCGTCATTACGGCAGCGACGGATTTAAGCTATCGCAAGATCGAAAAGCCCTATGAATTTGACGGGGCGGTCTACGCCAAGCGCGTCTATAACGGCTATAGGAAAGCGGAGCCGGAAACCGAGCTGATCTTAGGACCGAATATCACGGATTGGCCAAAAATGCAGCCGCTTGCGGAGAATATGCTCCTTGAGCTGTGCGCCGTGATCCGCGATCCCGTCACGACCACCGACGAGCTGATCCCTTCGGGCGAAACCAGCTCATACCGCAGCAATCCGCTGCGTCTTGCGGAGTTTGCGCTCTCGCGCCGTTGCCCCGAATATGTGAAAAAGAGCAAAGCGGTGCAAAAGGACGAACAGGCAAGACTCAACGGGGAGGCTCCCGAAAAAATACTGCGCGCGCTTGAAAAAGTGTGCGACGCGGCGGCACTTTTGAAAACGACGCAGTTCGGCTCCTGCGTATTTGCCAACAAGCCGGGCGACGGCAGCGCGCGCGAGCAGGCGGCAAGCTGCCAGAAGGTACTTGGCGGCTTTGCGAACATCTGCTATGAATACGCCACAAAGCGGTACCGCTCCAACTGCATCAACTGGGGAATTTTGCCCTTTACGCTCAGCGAGGGCGCGGCGTTCCCCTATGAAGAGGGCGACTTCGTGTTTGTCCCGGGCGTGCGCGCGGCGGTAGAGAAGGGCATAGAGGATATCCCCGCGTTTGCGATCAAAGCGGACGGTACGCGCGAGGAGCTTTTGCTGCACCTTCGCGGCTTAACAAACGATGAAAAGGAGATCATCCTTCGCGGCTGCTTGATGAACTATTACGCCGCTAAAAATGTATAACACAGAGCGAACATAAACTGAGGAGGGCGAAATGGAAAAGATTCGCATGAAGACCCCCATCGTGGAGATGGACG
>CAZNJN010000266.1:0-1605 GCA_964573365.1 uncultured Oscillospiraceae bacterium | reverse complement strand
TCAAGCTGTGCTTGGAACACGGGGATCGCGATGGCGATCAAAATCGCGATGATCGCGACCACGATCAGCATTTCCATCAGGGTAAAGCCCTTTTTGTTTCTCTGGTTTTTCATGTCAATTTCCTCCTTTTGTTTGGAAACGATGGTTCTATATGCTTAACCGCACGATCGCTTGACGCGCGGATACAGCCTGTATAAAGGTTTATACGTTCTTCACCGTTCTTCGTTAGGCGATGCTGCCGTACATGGAGAAGAGCGGAAGGTAGACCGCCAAGAGAATAAACACGACGAATACCGCGAGGATCACGATGATAGCCGGTTCAAGCAGCGAGAGCGCCCGTGCGGATTGCTGCTCGACCTCCGCGTCGTAATAGCGGCCGATCACCTCAAGCGTAGCCTCCAAAGAGCCGGTCTCCTCGCCCACGGCGGTCATTTCCACCAGCAGGGCGGGGAAAAAGCTTCCGCTTTTCATGCAGACGCCAAGCCGCTTGCCCTGCTCAATGCCGCTCACCGTCTGCAAGGTTTCTAAGCCCATTGCATAATTATCGAGCGCCCTGCCCGTAGAGCTTACCGCCTTGACCATAGGCAGCCCAGCTCCGAGCATGGTGGACATCGTGTTTGCGAACTGGCTCGCCCCCTTCATGATGTTGACCTTGCCGAGCACGGGCAGCTTTAAGGCGCATTTTGCAAAAAAGCGTTTGCCGTTTTCCGTGCGCCCAAAAAGCTTACAGGCGATCACAAGGAGCGCGGCGCAGAGCAGAAGCACAAGGAAATACTTTGTAAAGAAGTTTGAGGTCGAGATCAAAATGCGCGTCGGGAGGGGGAGCTCCGTTCCCATTCCCTCAAAAAGCCCGACAAAAACGGGTACGGCCTTGAGCATGATGATCGCGACCACGATTACCGCTACGATACAAAGGAAAATCGGATACGCCATGGCGCTTACGACCTTCGCCTTGATTTTGGCGGACTTGTCGTAGTAGCTGTGCAGCTTGGAAAACGCCTTGTCGAGCGTACCGGAATCCTCGCCTGCGCGAATGGTCTCTATAAAGGTCGCAGGGAGCTGTTTGCCGCCCTTATTATCGAAGCTCTGTGCCAAGGAGTGACCGGCGGCGACGTCTGAGGCGACCTCCTTGAGAATCTTTTGCATCGCCTTATCCGAGGTCTGCGCGGCGATAAGCTCCACGGCGTGTACGATAGGCAGACCCGCAGTCAGAATGATGGAAAACTGCGAGCAGACCATAGCGAGCGTCTTGTCCGTGACCTTGACGGGCGTAAAAAGCTCTTTGCCGTCGTTGAGCTTTTTGACCTCGCTGATCTTGGTGATGATCGAGCCGCTCTCCTTGAGGGTATCGATCGCCACAAACTCATCGTAGGCGTCGATCACACCGCTGATAGCCGCGCCGTCACGCGATATTGCTTTATATCTATATGTCGGCATATTTCACCCCTGCCTTAAGCTTAAAAGCGTGTATTTTTGCGAATATACTCCGCATCGCGCGCGGCGTCCACGGCAGTCTGCGCCTCGATCAGCTTGGATTTGTACAGCGAGATCAGCATGTTGTCCATGGTGATGCTGCCCTCCTGCGCGGAGGTGGAAAGCACGTTG
>CAZNJN010000265.1:0-1639 GCA_964573365.1 uncultured Oscillospiraceae bacterium | reverse complement strand
TCGCTGTTGTTCACGGTGATCGTGCTGAAAATGAGATCGGTGAAGCTCGTCGGACCCTCAAGCGGTACGTTTTGACGGATTACATAGCTTTCGCCCGCAGCCATCCGGCGCTGCTGCTCCTCTTGACTCATGTGCAGACAATGTTTATCGTATTTGAAGGTCTCGCCGCGTTCCTTTGCCGCTTCCCGGCGTGCGTCCAGCTCCTCCTTCGTGCAAAAGCAGCGATAGGCATGACCGCTCTTGATTAGCTCCTCCGCATAGGGAAGATAGAGACTTTTGCGCTCGCTTTGCACATACGGGCCGTAATCTCCGCCGATATCGGGACCCTCGTCCCATTGCATACCAACGTCTTTGAGCGTGCGATAGATCAGCTCTGTTGCGCCCTCGATAAAGCGCTCCTGATCGGTATCCTCAATGCGCAGCAAAAACTTTCCGCCGTTATGGCGTGCGAAAAGATATGCGTATAAGCCGCTGCGTAAGTTACCTATGTGCATATAACCCGTCGGGGACGGGGCAAATCGAGTTCGTACCTGCATAAATCCTCCGAATCCTTTACTTGCCGACTGTAAGTCGCCGCGAAAACTTTCGCGGCGAAGAAGCTTACTTGAATTCCTTTTGTGATTTTCTATGCCTTGAAGCTATCCTTAAGGCCTACGATGCGGTTGAATACCGGTTTTTCCTTCGTGTAATCCAGATCCGCACAGAAATAGCCTACGCGCATAAACTGAGCGCGATAGCCGGGTGTAACATGATCCAAGGAAGGCTCGATATAGCCGTTGATTCGAGAGAGCGAGTTGGGATTGACACGCTCTACAAAATCAAGCTCCGCGTTTTCTTCCGTTATATCCGCCATGAGCGGCTCATACAGGCGAAACTCGCTTGGAACAGCGTCGTGCGCATTGAGCCAGTGCAGCGTCCCCCTTACCTTACGTTCACACTCGCCGCCGCGCGTTTGCGGATCATAGGTACAGTAGACGGTGCTTACATTTCCTTCCGCGTCCGTTTCATAGCGGGTGCATTGAACGACATACGCGCTCTTTAAGCGAACCTCGCCGCCCACCTTCAGACGGAAATACTTTTTCGGCGGGTCATTGGAGAAATCCTCCCGCTCGATGTAAAGCTCGCGTCCAAAGCGCACTGTCCGGCTGCCCGCCGCTTCATCGCCGGGGAGATTTTCAACTGAAACCTCCTCGTATTCGCCCTCCGGCCAGTTTTCGACAATTAGCTTGATGGGGTCTAGCACAGCCATCATGCGCGGCGCGTTTGCGTTGAGATCTTCGCGCACGCAGTGCTCAAGCATGGCGGTGTCTACGGTGGAATCAGCCTTGGCTACGCCCACGCGTGTGAGAAAATCCTTGATCGCTTCGGGCGTATAGCCTCTGCGGCGAAGTCCGCAGAGCGTAGGCATACGCGGATCATCCCAGCCGCTCACATACTTTTCTTCTACAAGGCGCCGTAAATAGCGCTTGCTCATGATCGTGTTGGTGAGATTGAGACGTGCAAACTCAATTTGTCTCGGCTTGTGCTCAAATTCGCACTGTTCTACCACCCAGTTGTAAAGCGGACGATGCGCTTCATACTCCAAGGAGCAGAGCGAGTGCGTCACACCCTCGATAGCGTCCTGAATGGGATGGGCAAA
>CAZNJN010000264.1:0-1645 GCA_964573365.1 uncultured Oscillospiraceae bacterium | reverse complement strand
AAGGTGCTAACCTTTTTGGGGACCTTTTGCTAACATTTTTACTTGACGAACACATTTTGGTCGCTCTAAAAAGCGAATTTGCATCCGTAAAGTCTACATGCTATGATAAGGAAAGTAAACATATTTTGGCACATCAAGGAGAATAAATGGAAAAAAACCGGACTTTTTCTCGTTATTCTTTTGCGCTTATCCTATGTGGCATCCTTATCAACATACCGGGTGCGCAGCTTGCGCTCCATTTTAAGCTGCCGTTATATCTGGATTGTTTCGGCACGATACTTGCATCCGCCCTGGGCGGCTATTTTCCCGGTATTATGGTCGCTTTTTTCTCTAACGCCTTAAACAGTATTTCCGATCCCGTCACGCTTTACTATGCCATTATCAACGTGCTGATCGCGGTCGTCTCCTCCTTTGCCGCAAAGCGACATGCGTTTTCTTCTTTTCGCGGCTTGCTTTTATGCACGCTTTCTTTTGCGCTCATAGGCGGCACTCTGGGCTCCTCCTTGACATGGCTGCTGTACGGTTCCTCGATAAGTGTGGAGGAGCTTTCTCCGCTCGTGCAGTTCCTTCGTCAAAGCAGCTATTTTACGCCCTTTAGCGCGCAGTTTTGCTCCGATCTGCTGTTCGATCTTATCGATAAAAGCATAACCGTGCTGACGGTATGGCTGCTTATCAAGCTTATGCCCGACTCCCTCATCAAAAACTTTTCCCTTGGTGACGTTTGTATCAACAAAAACGCGGAAGTGCTGCCGAAAAAGCAGCGGTTTTACCGCAGTCACTCGCTGAAAAGCGAGCTCGTTGCAATGATCATGGTCGCCTCGCTGATTCTCAGTTCCCTTGCCATTACCATCAGCTATGCCATCTATACGCAGACGATGATCGAACGCTACACGCAAGCTGCGTCAAGCTGTGCCGACTTGATACGGCATACCGTAGACGTGGACGAGCTGGATCAGTTTCTCGCGGAAAAAGGCGGCGGCGACGAATACCGCATCGTAAAGAACAAGCTGATCGCCATACAAAACAGTCTCCCGGATATCGAGTATATGTACGTCTATAAAATCAAGCGCGAAGGCTGCTATGTCATTTTTGATCTTGACACCCCCACGCTGGGAGGGAATAAACCGGGTTCGTTCATCCTGCACGACAAAGCCTTTGATCCGTATTTGGAGCGTCTGCTTTCTGGCGAAACCGTCCCCACCGTTATTTCAAGAAACAGCTCCTATGGGTATCTGCTTATGGTCTATAAGCCCATTTGCAACACCGCGGGGCGCTGCGTGGCTTATGCCGGCGCAGACGTCGCCATGGACGAAGTGCGCATGGACGGCTTTACTTTTGTCATCAAGCTCACCTCTCTGCTCTTTGGCACATCAATTCTGCTCATTATCGGTACGATTTCCTTTGCCGAGCGAAAGATCGTTGAGCCTATCAACGCCATGACCGACGCCGTTGACCGCTTTGCCTACGAAAGCGACGACATGCGCTTACGCTGCGTCGCTTCCATACAAAAGCTGCATATTCAAACCGGTGACGAAATTGAAAATCTCTACCATTCCTTTGAAAAGACCGTTTCCGATATGATTGCATATATTGACTACGGCGCGTAAGATTGAACAGTTGAGGCGCGGAGATTGAACACCTGGGG
>CAZNJN010000263.1:0-1655 GCA_964573365.1 uncultured Oscillospiraceae bacterium | reverse complement strand
TTTGCCAGCAGATTCACACTTTGCGTGGCGCTTTCATATTCGATTTCTTCCCGATACCTGATTTCCGCGTTTTTTATGGCAGTTACATCTTTTCCGACCGCATAGGCAAAAATGGGAGTTCCTTTTTCATCAAAAATGTTGGTGTAATCAACATGCTGACACCACCAGCCGTCGCTGTCTTTTCGCTTAAACCAGAAGTCGCCCGAAGCTGTTGCGGCGCCATCCGCGAGCGTTTGGTACAGCGCGCGGTAGGCTTCGATCGAATCCTCGCGGATGAGTCCGCCCGCGATCAGCGAATCCGGAACATCAGCAATCACATATTCTCTTTGATGCCGCTTCTTTGATGAGGGGACGTTGTGAATTTCCTTTTGCGCATAGGTATAGGTCCAAAAGGAAATGTCCGAATTTTCAATGGCAATGCGGAACTTTTCTTCGCTTTGCCGCAGAGCCTCTTCTATCTGTTTTTGCTTAGTGATGTCAATGAGATAGCCATCAAGCACAACTTCGCCGTCGCGTTCACGAATTCTGTCGCTGACAAGCACATATTTCTGCGTTCCGTCGTGGGTGATGATCCGCATTTCCCATTCTACGGTATTTTGTGCGTTGCGCATCGCCTTACGAAGAAGAGCCGTCACATAGGCGCGATCATCGGGATGAATGAAGGTGACACAGCCTTTTCCAAGCATTTCTTCCGGCTTGCAGCCATGCAGCTTAAAGAACAGGTCGTTTCCATAGAGCAGCGTGAGGGGCTCATCCATTCGCAGCGTGCAAACGCCGCCCAAACCGGAAGCGCGGTATAGCTCAAGCTGATACCGCTCGTCCTCGCTCAATGAATATTGAGCGTCATGATCCTTCATAAAGAAAGGTCTCCTTTTAATAAATTGCGCGGCATATCGGACGGGTGCGCTGCTAACCTCGAAAAAACAGAGACTTATTTCCGTATCGAACTGATTCGATGATCGTCAAGCGAAAATAAGCTGCATGAACAAAAAGCAACAAACGAAAAGCGGGATTACTTATTTATTTGTTTCTCCTCGGCCAGTTTATTCTCCATATCGCGCCGCGTCAGTAAAACAAGCGCATAATCGCCCAGAGCCGAAAGACATCCTGTCTCTTTTTGCTTTTGTTTCGGGTTATCGATACCGACAAATCCGCATAAGTCACCGTTTTTTTTCAGAGGCACAGCCATCAATGCGTGAACGTCCGGCGCGCGCAGCAGCTCTTTTACCAGCTTGTCCGCGCCAAAAGCATCCATGCCATCAATCAGGACGGAATTGCTCTCGTCAAAGGCATGCGCCCAAAAAGATGATTTCGTCAGCGGAATGTTCTGTAAAATCGGCTTTAGCCGGTTTATGCCAGTTTGGCAGGACTCGTGGGTATTACTCGCCAGCTCCTTCTCAAAGTCAAATTCAAATATATAGCTGCGCTCGGCATCAAAGTAGTCTCGTGTTTTACGGAGCAGCGCTTGAATGCAGGCGCCCGTGTCGGGCTGAGTCAACAGTTCATGCGCCACATGCTCCAGGAAAAGAAGTTGTTCGGTGCTTTCCTTTCGTTTTTGCTCTGCCAGCCGCTGCGCGGTGATGTTTTCGTTGTTGCAGTAGATTAAATAGTTTTTACCCGCTCTTGCGATAATGCGCAAGGACGCGCGCAAATAC
>CAZNJN010000262.1:0-1688 GCA_964573365.1 uncultured Oscillospiraceae bacterium | reverse complement strand
GAAAATCACTATGGATTTTTCTGTTCAAGTGTCCAACTTCATTTTACAACCGACCTCTTTTTGAATTTACGTTTGCCTTATGCTTCCGTTTTGGCACTTTGATAAACGTAGGAATCCAGAGAGCCGTTTTTCTCCCAGTGATCAAAGCGCTTCATTACCTCGTCATAGGTGTTGTTGCAGACCTCGGGCAGTTTATCGCCCCACGCCTGACCCGCTTCCTTAAAGCCCTGTACGACCGCGTCTTTGAGCACGGAGATCTTTGATTGATCCCCGCCCGAAAGCGAAACGGCCATATCCATGATACGCGTGGCGACAGAATCAACGTCCCAAAGCTGCTTCTGTGTGTCTACGCTTTGCGAAGCGTTGATTTCGAGATTCGTTATGCTCTGGTTAAATTGGATATTCAGCACGGTAGAGGAGCCCTGTCCGCCCTTGCTGAGACTTGCCTGCTTGCCGAATAGCTGCGATACAAGATTGCGAAGATTATCCTCCTGCATGGTCTTTATGCTATCGATCTGGGTTTGCGAGAGCTTTTGCAGTTTTTCATAGCCGGTCGCCTTATCCTCTGCGCGCGTGCTTTTTTCAAAGCTGTCGGCATTGAACTGTTCTTCGCTCAAAGACGTGTTTTTTTCGTTCTTTTGCGGCGCGCCGCTCTCACTCGTCAGTTTAACGGACTTCTCTGAATATGCGGTATATAGGCTGCCGCTGTTGATGTTTGTAACAGACATAAACATATCCTCCTTCAAGCACTTAATCTTTATATCGTCATTTTGCTAAGAAAACTAAGCAAAAATCAGCTTTTTGGCAATAAATAAAAGCGCCCGCGAATGTACGATCAACAATCCTTTGGGGTTCGGGGCTCGCAAGCCCCGGAGGCATGATTCGCGCGCGGCGACATGCGCGGCGCAAGCGAAAGCCCTTGCTTGCCAAGGGTTACACTGCGCGCAGCATTGACCGCGCCAAAGGCGCAAGTGCTGCGTGTAAGCTCGACGAAGTCCGAATAGGACTTCGTCGATAACAAAAGCGCCCGTAAGCACGGACGCCTGTATTAGCGATTGCAAGCTTATTTAATAACGCCCTTTTGCAGCATAATATTTGCATAGACGGCTTCCTCGCCGGTCTGCACGATGCAATAGGACTGCTTTGCGGTGTCGTAAAACTTAAAGCGCTCAATCTGTCCTACAGCCGCCTCACCGCGGGAATCATGCTTAGCAACAATGTGCTTATACTCGTCCCAAATGGGGATCTTCATATCCTTATCACAAGGCGCGGTCTCCATCAGCAGTACCGGATGCTCTACATAAGCGTCCAGAGGCATCATTTGCAGAATCGCCTCCAGCAGCGCAGTGCCTGAAATACCGTCGGCGCGTACAAATTTGCAGCCGCCTTCATCGGAGAAGCGCTGGCCGGGAAAGTTCGCATCGCCCAGCACGATCACATCGCTGTGGCCCATTTCACAAAGGGTGGCGAGCAGCTCCGGGGATAAGATTTTAGGTACGTTCAGCAGCATACGTATTTACCTCCAAATCATAACGAATATAATTGAATAAGTCCGAAAGCTGAAACGGAGGGCGTGAAGCCCTCCGTATTCATGGTTCTCTTAAAGTATCGGCTTAGTCGTAAACGAGCAGCGCGATGTCAGGATTGTCGATATTCTCGGCATTGTACCACTGTGCGCCGGTATCAAC
>CAZNJN010000261.1:310-1719 GCA_964573365.1 uncultured Oscillospiraceae bacterium | reverse complement strand
TATTTCCTGTTGTTTGGAAAAACGCGGCGTATTTAAGGCTCGTTTTTTCTTTTGTCCCTTTGCTCACTGTTTCTGTAGGCTAAGGGCGTCATACCGTATTGCTTCTTAAACGCGCTTGAAAAATACCGCACGTCGGAAAAGCCCGTAAGCTCCGCCACGGCCGAAACCTTCAAGCTGACGTCCTGCAAATACTGTGCCGCTTTTTCCATGCGCACGTTCTGCAAAAAATCGGAAAAGCAAACGTGCGTAGTCTTTTTGAAAAGCTCCGAAAGATAATTCGGTGAAATAAAGAGCGGGGCAGCGACGTCATGGAGCGTGAGCTTATTTTGAAAGTTGTTTTGTATATATTCTATGGCTCGAAGGATCAAAAGATTGTTCACCGGCATTTGCAGCCCGTTATGCTCAACCTTTTCTTTTGTCTCCTCAAAGCGCTCCTTTAATTCATTTTCGATCTGCATGAGCGTTTCCTTGATCTCGTTTGGCGAGCTGGGCTTTGTCAAATACTTTCTTACGCCCTGCTCTATCGCCCTTTGCGCATAGTCAAAGCGGCAGTAGCCGCTGATGATCACAATCGGGATGTCACGGTTGACCCTTCTGATCTCGTCGATCATGTCCAGACCCGATTTGCCCGGCATCTGTATATCCGTAATGATCGCGTCCACCTCGTTTTCATACAAATAACGCAGCGCGCTTTCCGCGTCGGCAAAGCTCGCCACAGCGTCCCAGCCCTCCTGCGCCTCGATCAGGCGGCTGATGCCCTTGCGTATTTTCGGCTCGTCGTCGATGATCATTACGTTCATTCTTGCCCTCCTGCGCGCTCCTCGCTGCAAAGCGGAATAATAATGCTAAGCGCCAGCCCGTTTCCACTCTCGCTTTTGACCTCAAAGGCACAGCGACCCGAAAAATGAAGCTGCAGACGCCGTGCTACGTTTTTTACGCCGATATTCTCCCTGTCCCTGCCTTCTTCGTTATTTTGGAGCAGACCCCTGTAAAACGCGAGCTGCTCCTTTGTCAAGCCCTGCCCGTTGTCCTCTACCGTGATATGGATAGCGCCCTCGCGTCGGAGCGTCGTGACCTTGATGACGCCCTTCCTGCGGCTTGCTTCTATGCCATGCTTGATCGAGTTTTCGATAAGCGGCTGCAAAATGAGCTTGGGAATCAAAAAATGCTCGAGCCCCTTTTCGATGCTCAGCGAAAAATCCAGTCTGTCCTCGAGTCTGACCTTCTGGATCATCAAATAGTCGTACACATGTGCATATTCCTCCTGCATCGTCACCAGAGCGTCGGAGGTATTCATGCTGTACTGCATCAGCTTGCCAAGCGCCACGATGATGCCGCTGATCTCCGTTTCATCCTTCTCAATGAGCATCCAGTTGATGCAATCGAGCGTATTATAGAGAAAATGCGGA
>CAZNJN010000261.1:0-300 GCA_964573365.1 uncultured Oscillospiraceae bacterium | reverse complement strand
GAAGGCTCGACGAAGCGGGTATGCCTCAGGGAAAGCGCTTCCATTTCGGCGTTCTTTTGCGCAAGCTTTTCCTGATACACCTGATTGACAAGTATGTTGATGCGCCGCACCATGGAATTGAAGCTTTCCGTAAGCTCTCCAAACTCATCCGCCCTGTCGTTTTTAAGACGAATCTCAAAATTCTTATTTTGCGCTTCCTTCATTCCGCTGTTAAGCTGCTTTAGCGGTTTGGTAAGCGCCATGGCGAGCAGCAGTAAAAACACACTGGCAAGCAGCACGGAGGTGATCACAAGTATGACG
>CAZNJN010000260.1:0-1726 GCA_964573365.1 uncultured Oscillospiraceae bacterium | reverse complement strand
CATTGCCATAATCGTTAGTCTCCTTATGCTGAAAATTATATATGAAGTGCTCACACATCATTTCTAGCCTATTATATCCTATTTTTCGGCTCTTGCAAGGGAGATCACATTTTTTTTGCAATAGAACTTGATTTGGATTGTAGACTCTGCCATTAGCGGGTATAATAGGTGAAAACGAGGTAGAAGCGCGAAAAAGCTCCGAAAACCAAAGAAGAACGGCGCTTTACCTAGCACAATGCAATATAAGCTGAGGAGATGAATATTATGATGGACCCACGGATGCGCACCCTGGCGCATAATCTGATTAATTTTTCCTGCAAGGTTAAAAAGGGCGACAATGTTTTGATCGAGCAGACGGGCGATTGCGATATGCTGACCAAGGCGCTGGTGGAGGAAACCTATGCTGCGGAGGCGAATCCTTTTGTCTGGAACAATAAAATCGAGATCAAGCGAGCGTTTTTGATGGGCTGCAATAAGGAGCAGCTTGTCATGCTCGCCGAGTCCGACGGCGCCTTTATGGAAAAAATGCAGGCCTACATCGGCCTTCGGGGCGGCGAGAACGCGCTTGAAAACAGCGATGTACCCATTGAGAAGCTTTCGCTCTATAACCGCTACTATAACGAGCCGGTGCATAGCCGCATTCGCGTGCCGAATACAAACTGGTGCGTGCTGCGCTATCCCGCGCCCTCAATGGCGCAGGCGGCAGGCATGAGCACAGAGGGCTTTGAGGATCATTACTTCAACGTCTGCAATTTGGATTATTCCAAAATGGACAGGGCCATGGAGCCGCTTAAAGCGCTTATGGAGCGCACGGATAAGGTGCGCATTACGGCGAAGGACACCGACATTACGTTTTCCATCAAGGGTCTGCCTGCCATCAAGTGCTCGGGCTATCTGAACATACCCGACGGCGAGATCTTTTCAGCGCCGCGCGTAGGCTCCATCAACGGCGTTATCCACTATAACACACCCTCGCTTTTTGAAGGCTTTACCTTTGAGGATATTCGCCTTAGCTTCAAGGACGGCTATATCACCGAGGCTACCTGCAACGACACCGCGCGCATCAACGCCATTTTTGACCGTGATAAGGGCGCCCGCGCGGTGGGCGAGTTCTCCATCGGCCTCAATCCGTACATCAATAAGCCGATCCTTGATACGCTCTTTGATGAAAAGATTGCCGGTAGCATCCATTTTACGCCCGGCATGTGCTATGATGAGTGCGATAACGGCAACAAGTCCGACATCCACTGGGATCTCGTCCTGATCCAGACGCCCGCCTACGGCGGCGGCGAAATTTGGTTTGACGATGTGCTCATTCGCAAGGACGGTCGCTTTGTACTTCCGGAGCTTGAATGCCTTAATCCCGAAAAGCTCAAGTAAAGCGGAGAAATTGACATAAGACGCTCTTATGGGAGAGCGCTTCTCCCGTCGATTGCGGAAACTTGCGCAAAAAAAACTTGCAATCGGCGTGAAGGCACTATAATATATTAAAAAGAAAAATATGAATCAGGCATCAATTTGCCCTTAAATTTTCAAATATTACAGGAGGATTCAATTATTTATGGAAACAAAAGTTGGTATTAATGGTTTTGGCCGCATTGGCCGTCTGGTATTTCGTGCCTCCTTGGAAGATCCCAAGGTAGAAGTCGTTGGCATCAACGACCCGTTTATCGATCCTGACTATATGGTCTACATGCTCAAGTACGATACCGTACATGGCCGCTTC
>CAZNJN010000259.1:0-1740 GCA_964573365.1 uncultured Oscillospiraceae bacterium | reverse complement strand
GCAGCAGGGGCAGGAGCCGCACTCTGGCAAGCAACTGTGCTTAATGCCAGCAAAAGAGCAAGCGCGATTACGAGTAGTTTCTTCATGGTTTGTTTTTCCTCCTAAGTCAAACTTGAAGTAATCATGATGTAAAGAAAATACACCACATATATATAATAGCAAAATACACAGGCGAATGAAAGTACAACTAAAATTATATATAATGTTGGGAGCAAAATTGTCACAGACATGTTTCATTTTTTCTTCTCTTTCCGTGGCATTATATGGTACAATAGCGGAAATAAGCGCATGGAGTGAAAAAATGTTCGGTTATGTCGGCCCTGAGAAAGGCGAGCTCAAGGTAAAGGAATTATCGCTGTATCAGGCCTATTATTGCGGTCTTTGCAAAAGCATCAAGGCCCGTTATGGGCAAAGAGCCCGCGCCGTATTAAGCTATGACTGCACATTTCTTGCCATCCTTTTAAGCGGTTTTCATTGCTGTGGCGGATGCACGGAGGAACGATGCGCGATCAAACCGCTCAAGGGAAAGCAGCCGATCGCCAATTCTTCCGAGTATCTTGACTTTGCGGCTGACTTGAATGTGCTTTTGAGCTATTATCAGTTCAGCGACGATTGGCAGGATGAAAAAAAAATCCGCGGCGCGGCGGGCAAGCTGCTTTTAGGATATGCAGCAAAAAAAGCGGCTTTGATCCGTCCGGAAATGGATCGCGCCGTATCAAACGGGATTTATGCGCTCCAAAAGCTTGAAAAGCAAAACGACAAAGTCTGCGTTTTGGACGCTACGGCCGATGCATTCGGCACAATACTACGCGACTGTGTGCAAAATGCGCCGGTTGATCCGGAGCAAGGCAAAGCCTTGCGTGTGCTGCTCTATCATTTGGGAAGATGGATTTATCTCATCGACGCGTGGGATGATAGAGATAAAGATAAAAAGACAGGCTCCTTCAATCCGTTTTTAAGCGCCGACGCGGATGAGGAAAGAGCGTCGTTTGCGCTCAACGCGTCGCTCAATGAGGCAATCAAAGCCTATGAGCTGTTGGACATCGTGTCTTTCAAAGGCATTTTGGATAATATTTTTTACGAAGGCTGCGTCAACAGAACGAAGTCTCTGCTGAGGGCAGGAGGAAAGCATGAACAATAACCCTTATAAAGTTCTGGGCGTAAGCGAATCTGCTACGCAAGAGGAGATACGCGCCGCGTATCTCACGCTAGTAAAAAAGTATCATCCGGATAAGTATATCGATTCCGATCTCAAGGACGTTGCGAATGAAAAGCTCATGGAAGTCAATGAGGCTTATGAGTTGCTGACGAAAAAAGGCGGGGCGAATAAAGGTAGCCGCGCAGAAAATACCGGTAGCAACCAAAGCTACAGTAGCGGAAGCTACAGCGGCTATGGCAACTCCTATTCGGGGCCTAACGCCTCTGAATTTGCGTGCGCGCGTTCCTATATCAGCTTGAACAACCTTTCTGCCGCCAAGCAGGTGCTCGACGGGATCGAAACCAGAAATGCGGAATGGTATTATCTATACGGAGTGATCTATCTGCGTCAAGGCTGGTACGATAAAGCCTACGAATATTTAACGCGCGCGTATCAGCAGGAGCCGAACAACGCAGAATACAGCAGCGCCTATCAGACTATACGCAACTCCGGAAATCCGTATACAAGGGGCACGGGCAATTATTCGGGAAGCGTTGACACCTGCAATATCTGCTCCACCATGATATGCGCGGACTGCTGCT
>CAZNJN010000258.1:0-1830 GCA_964573365.1 uncultured Oscillospiraceae bacterium | reverse complement strand
GAATGTCCCGCGCCAAATCAAGCTCGAAGGAAAGAATGTGATCCTCCTGCACACCCTGACCGAGCAGATAATCTCGAAACAGATTACGCAGCATATAGGACTTCCCGCAGCGGCGAATGCCGGTGATGACCTTCACCTGTCCGTCCCATATGAAAGAAATGATTTTATTCAAATAGCGATCCCGTTTGATTTCCATGAGCACTTCAGTTGAAAACTTGCTCGTTTTATTGTGCTACTTTTCAATCAGTGTCATACACCGGGCTCAGGTCGAAAACAAGAGTATCCTTTTCCAATCGTTTTACGCTGCAAGGCAAATGCCATTTCGCCGTTGCGCTCAAAAAGGCCAATATCCCTTTTTTCTACTCATGCCGCATTTGCAATGCTGCAAGCCGATAAACTGCTGCTTCGTTTTTCGCCCGCAAGCCGGACAGATTTAGCTTATTTCACCACACCCTATATCAGATTGCTTGGAATAAAGCAGTTTTCAGCGTCAATAGGAATAGGCTCCGCGCACATGCACACGATGCCGCCGCTGCCGCGGGCGATGGAAGCCTTGTCCAGCACATCGTATTTCTTTATCTCGCGCCTATCGGGGTTTGCGGACTTCTTGATTTCCAACGGATGGATGAGGTCGTTTTCCTCCACGAACACGTCGATCTCCTTATCGTTGGAATTGCGGAAGTAGGACAGATTCGCCTTATCCTTTGCGTAAGCGTAGTTTTTCAAAAGCTCCATTACAACATAGTTCTCATAATAATGTCCGTTTGCCGCGCCGTTCATCAATGTGTCCTTTGTCAGCCACATGGAGAGGAACGCGCTTAAGCCCGTATCGCAAAAATAGAGCTTCGGCGTTTTTGCAAGCCGCTTGAGCGCATTGTTGGAATAGGGTTGCAAGCGGTACACAATGCAAAGTCCCTCCAATACGTCTACCCATGCTTTTGCCGTGACAGATGAAATGTCGGCGGCCTCGGCTAATGTGTTGTAGTTTATCTGCTCCCCAACAAGCGCAGCGCAGGCTATCAGCAGCTTCTTAAACCGTGGATAGTCAGTAATCCCGCCCGCCTCGGTAATGTCGCGCATCAGATAGGTGTCGATATAGGAATTGAAATACTCCTGCCGCTGTTCGCTGTCGCCACGGTACGGCTGCGGATAGCCCCCGCGCCATATATGGTCGAACACGGTATGAATATCATTCTTTTCCATAAGGCGCTGTCGCTCCTGCAAACATGATAGCGAGAAGTCCAGCGTATCCTCCAGCAGAACACCATTCTTTTCCCGCTGTGACAGGCTGTATAGCGTAAGGATTCCCACTCTGCCCGCAAGCGTTTCCCGCACTTTTTGCATTACCTTATATTGCTGTGAGCCTGTCAGCCAGAATTGCCCCATCTGCTCGCTCTCATCGCAAAGTATCTTTATCTCGGAGAATAGCTCGGGCGCATGCTGAACCTCGTCAATGAAGATTGGCGGTTTGTAGGTTTGAAAAAACAGCGCGGGATCGGTCTGCGCCAGTGTTCGCGCCATCATATTATCAAGCGTAACATAGGTGCGGTTTTGCCCCTCGCATAAATGCTTCAGCATCGTGGTCTTTCCCACCTGCCGCGCCCCCGTCACAAGTACCGCCTTAAAAAAGTCGTTCATGTGCAGAAACTTTCGCTCAAGCTCCCGTTTAATATAGTCCATTACGCCCTCCTATTAATAGGATAATCTAAACTATGCTTTATTTTTTCATACTATTCCCGGTTTGTCAAGCGCCTATACCGATTGAGAGCTTACAGCCCAAACATCTCACGTACAACGTGCTCCGACATTTTGACAGCGCCTGTCAATACA
>CAZNJN010000257.1:0-1840 GCA_964573365.1 uncultured Oscillospiraceae bacterium | reverse complement strand
CGCAGGTGCTGGAGGTACCCATTAAGATCCTTCTTTCTACGGAGGAGGAAACGTCGGCAATGAGGACGCTGAGTTTTTGTTGGTGACTAGCAAGGGCGGCTTCTGATACAGCCGTCAGCCTTCTCCTATGCTTTTTACAAAAAAAGCGAAACCTTATCGCTGCTTTTAGGCGACTTGGTTCCGCTTTTTTATTCTTATTCCGCCGCTTAATCGGCATAGCCTATTAAGCAAAGGCAGCGCTCTTTTTCTCTTCAGATTTCCGATAAGGTAAAGCAGCGCATTTTATCAGCATCATGGAAAAGCCTGATCTTGTGGCGTATAACTTCCTTCATGGCCTTGATCGCATCCGGATATACCAAAAACGGCTCACGGAAATATTCGTTATGGGTATTGAGCGTCGTGCGCAGCTCTTGGAAAAACGCCAGCTTGATATCCGAAGAAATATTGATCTTGCTGATACCGCGGCTTGCGCAGGCGGCTATCTCCTCATCCGGATTTGACGAGCCTCCGTGCAGCACCAGCGGCACCTCCATGAGCGGAACGATCCGCTCAAGGAGCTCAAGATTCAAATGCGGGTCAAAGCCCTTGGGATAAATGCCGTGCGCAGTGCCGATGGCGATCGCCAGCGCGTCTAAACCGGTTCGCTTGACAAACTCCACGGCATCCTCAGGCTTTGTGTAAATAACCCCTGTCTGCATCTGCTTATCGTCGCCATCGATGCTGCCGATCGTTCCCAGCTCACCTTCGACGGATACGCCAAGCGGGTGACAAAAATCAACAATCTTTTTGGTGATCGCTACATTTTCCTCAAAGGGCAGCAGACTTGCGTCTATCATGACGGAGGTAAAGCCGTCCTTTACGGCGCGGTAAATATTTGCTTCCTCCGAATGGTCAAGATGAATACAGCACGGCACCTTGGAGGTGGCGGCAGTATAAATTACGCTTTGCATATAGCCGTCACCGAGAAAATCCAGCTCCAGCGGGTGGATTTCTAGGATAACGGGAGCCTGCAGCTCCTCGCAGCATTCCATAACGCTCTTTAGGATCTCGTTCGATCCGATATTAAAAGCAGGGATGGCGAAATGGTTTTTTTTAGCCACCGCGAGCAAATCTTTCAAATTCATCAACATCGTATTATACCTCTTCATCAATAGAATGATTGTGTACTTTTCAGCTTTTGGGCTGTTGGTTTAGGTTTTTGCAGTGTACCGGTTTGTAATTCTTCCGACACCCATGCAAAATGCACGCGCAAGGCTCATGCGCATTAAAAAGGGGATGGGATTCCCCAAGGCGGGCATGCCGGGAACCCCATCCATGAATGGAGCTTTACTCGCCCTTGTAATACTCGTCTACGTTTGCGGAGGTGACCAGTACGAAGGGTACATCGTACAGCTTTTCAACCGTTTCGCCCTTGGATACCTTAACTACCGCGTCAATACCGGCTTTGATCTGGCCTACGCCATCCTGCAGGACGGTCGCAAGCATGGTACCGGCTTTGACCATGGAAAGAGGATAGTTATTGCCGTCTACACCGATGCAAACTACGTCGGGACGACCGGCCTCATTGCAGACGCCCTGTGCGCCAGAGGACATATCGTCGTTATCGCAGATGATAGCTACCAGCTCATCACCGTACTTGTTGAGAGCATCGGTAGCGATTCGCTGTGCTTCGTCGGAGAGCCAGTTGCCCGTCATTTCTTCAACCATCTCAAACTTGTCGTTGCCATCAAGGACACTGTGCATACCTTCACCGCGCTGAATCTGCGCCGAGTTGCCCAGAACGCCCTGAATGTGGATGTACTTGCCACCGTTGGGGCAGTTATCCACGACATGCTGTGCA
>CAZNJN010000256.1:0-1842 GCA_964573365.1 uncultured Oscillospiraceae bacterium | reverse complement strand
CGGTATTCATCAAAAAGGAGAAGAAGAACATGCGTGAAAAAACCGGCGCGCCGAGCAAAGCGGCAGGGGCGCAGAACGAAGCGATTGATAACAGTGAGGCGCCCGCGCTTGAACAGGAGCGGGAGAGCGACCTTGAAGCGAGAAAAAAGATGCTCTCGGAGGAGAAAGAAAAGCTGATGACGGTCTATCCCGACTTTGATCTGAAAACGGAGATGGAGCAGCCGCTTTTCGTCAAGCTTGTGCGCGCGGGCGTAGCAATGCGCGACGCGTATGAATTTGTCCACCGCGACGAGCTGACAAGCGCCATGATCGAGGAAATTGCGCAAAAGCTTTATGCGCGCTCTTTAGGGGAGAAGGAAACAAAGACGCGGCGTCCGGCGGAAAACGGAACAAGCGGGCGCGCGGCGGCAAGGCTTCGCGAAAAGGCGCCCAGCGAATGGAGCAAAGAGGAGCGCGAGCGCATCGGGCGCGAAGCGCTGCGCGGCAAAAAACACAGCATCGACATCTAAGCGCATAGCGCAGGAAAGGAAAAAAAATGAAGCATACCAAAAATAACATCCCTCTTCAGCTTTTTGCAAGCACGCAGACGACCGCCTTGACCGGCAGCGGCAACAGCACCGAGGCGGAGGCGAAAACCTATTATGAAAAACGCCTGATCGATTATGCCGAGCCGGATCTTGTGCATGACCAGTTTGGCGACTGCTATCCCATCCCTCCCCACGGCGGAAAAAGCATCGAATTTCGCAAATTTTCTCCGCTCGCCAAGGCGCTTACGCCGATCACCGAGGGCGTGACGCCTTCGGGCAACAAGCTGAACATCGAGAGCGTGACCGCCTCCGTTGACCAGTACGGCGACTTTGTGGAGCTTTCCGATATGCTTGATCTTACCAGCATCGATCCGGTCGTGGAGCAGACCACCAAGATCTTGGCAAGTCAGGCGGGCAGAACCTTAGACACGATCAGCCGTGAGGTGCTTTGCGGCGGCACACAGGTGATGTACGCCCCGTATGTGAGCGGAAGCACCGTAAGCGAGGTCACGGATCGCAGCGAGATCAGCGCAGGCTGCAAGCTGACGCCGGATATGGTCTTTCGCGCGGCGGCACAGCTCAAGGCCATGAACGCAAAGCCCGTGGACGACAGCTTTGTATGTATCGTGCATCCGTATGTCGCCTACGATTTGATGCGCAATGAGGAATGGGTGGAGCTGCATAAGTATCAGCCCGAAAGCATCTATCGCGGCGAGATCGGCAAGCTGGGCGGCGTGCGCTTTGTGGAAACGACCGAGGCGAAGATCATCGCGCCTGCCGACATCGTAAAGGGCAAAAACCGCTTTACGCTCAAAACTGCGCTTGACGCGACCGGATCTACCACGATCGCGCTCAAGGAGGCGATTTCTGAAGCTGAGGCTACGGCGGCAAACGCGGCGATCGGCGATGGCGTAACGATCTATGTGGGCGGAAAGCAGGCGAGCTTGAGTGCAAGGGACGCGACGATGGCGTAGTGCAGCGCCACATCGACGAGAGCGGCGAGCGCTATTGGAACCGCTTCGGACGCTTTTATGCTCTTGAGGGTTGATCGATGGACGGAACAACGGAAATGCTTACGCGCATCGAGACAAAGCTCGATATCGCGATCGGCAGATTGGATGATCACGAGACGAGACTGCGCTCTCTTGAAGGACGCGCGGGTAAAAGATGGGAAATGCTGCTTGCAGACTGCATAAAGCTGCTGCTTGCGGGCGGCATCGGGTTTGTGCTTGCACAGATCGGACTGTAAAACTCGGAAAGGGGAAAAAAATGAACGAATTTTTCACATGGAACATACTGGGAACCTATGCGGGGG
>CAZNJN010000255.1:0-1850 GCA_964573365.1 uncultured Oscillospiraceae bacterium | reverse complement strand
TTCCCTTTGGCAAGGAGGTTCAATATGGCGGCGGCGTGTTTTCATTGCTTTTCAATATTATATGGCTGGTGATCAGCGGCTTGCCCCTTTGTCTGGAAGCGCTGTTAATCGGCGGTATTCTCTGCCTTACGGTCATCGGCATTCCATGGGGTATGCAATGCTTTAAGTACGCTAAGCTGGCGCTGATGCCCTTCGGCTCACGCGTCCAGCATGTATAAAAGGGTTTACAGCGCTTTTTTCTCGGAGCTTTTCCTTCCAACCGGAAAAAGCTTCTTTTTTATACGCGTAGACTTGACAACAAAGCGCGGAGAGGTATAATTAGTTGTACAAAACTTACCGACAGGGAGAATCCTACCATGAAGCAGCCCGAAGGAAAATACGCCTGGACAGTCAAGGTCGGCGAAAAGGGACAGTTTGTCATTCCCAAAGAAGCGAGAGATCTTTTTGAGATTCATCCCGGCGATACGATTTTGCTTTTGGGCGACTTGAAACGTGGAATCGCCATCCCGCCCAAGACGATTTTTTCAAAGCTTGCCGCGCAGATTTTTCACTCGGAAACGCTTCCCGACGCGCAGTCGGACGCTACGGAAGAATAGTCTGTCTCTAAACGTTTTTCACCTTAGGTCTCCAAAGCCCGCCACGCTTTGGGGACTTTTTATTTACTTCTATTTTACACGAGCACGCTTTTTCATTTTACCTCGAAAGGATACCATCAATATCGTAAACAATAAAGAAGGACATAAAATGAATGGTAAGGAGAATTGTGAAATGAAAAGAACGCTTTGTGTAATTCTGGGTATTATTTTGTCGATAGCCGTCTTGCAGGGCTGTGCAAAAAGCTCCGCAGGCTTTGACGCTTCCAATGAAATCGGTTTGAGTTCCCGCGAGAGTGGTTCAGGGACGCGCAGCGCCTTTGTCGAACTTTTCGGGATCGAGCAAAAGAACGAGAACGGCGACAAGGTTGATAAAACGCTTCCAAGCGCCGTACAGACCAACAGCACTGCTGTCATGATGAACACCGTCGCCGTTGATCCATATGCCATTGGATATATCTCACTCGGTTCCCTCAACGATACGGTGAAGGCGCTCCTCATCGAGGGCGTCGCTCCCAGCGTAGAGACAGTCAAGGACGGCAGCTATACGATCTCACGACCCTTCAACGTCGTGACAAAGGGTGAACCTTCCGCGCTTGCCGCAGATTTTCTCAGCTTTGTGCTTAGCGGCGAGGGTAAGCGCGTAATCGAAGATAACGGATACATCGCCGTGTCCGGTGAAAGCTCCTATGCAGGCTATGCGCACAGCGGAAAGCTGGTCATTGCCGGTTCAAGCTCCGTCAGTCCCGTTATGGAAAAGCTGATCGAAGCCTACAAGGCTCACAATCCGGACGCGCAGATTGAGCTTGAAACCAGCGATTCCTCAACAGGCGCATCGAGCACGGCGGAGGGAATCTGCGACATCGGCATGATCTCCCGCGCGCTCAAGGACTCCGAAGCGGAAAAGGGACTTACGTCAAGCACGATCGCTATGGACGGCATCGCGGTGATCGTAAATCTTGACAATCCCTGCGCTGCCCTTACACGGGAGCAGGTTATGGGCGCGTATACCGGCGAATACACGAGCTGGGCGGAGCTTGTAGGCTAAACTTTTAGCAGGAAGGGAAAACGCCATGCATAAAACCCAAGAAACCCTGATGCGCTATGTATTTCTGTTCTGCGCCTGCCTATGCGTGGCGGCGCTTCTTCTGATCTGCATATTTCTTTTTTCCGGCGGGGTTCCCGCCATACGCGAGATAGGCTTGAAAAGCTTTCTTCTAGGAAGGACATGGCAGCCCGAAAACGGACTTTACGGCA
>CAZNJN010000254.1:0-1868 GCA_964573365.1 uncultured Oscillospiraceae bacterium | reverse complement strand
GGGGATAAGAATCCACTGGGACTTACGGCTCGCGAGCTGGATGTGTTTCGACTGCTCTTGGAGGGCTATACCATTCAGGAAACGGCAGATATGCTGGGGGTGAAGTATTCCACCGTGAATACGCACATGACGGCGATCTATAGGAAATTGAGCGTTACTTCCCGTGCAGAACTGATTATCCGTTATCGAAATTTTGAAAGTGAGGCGAATTCTTGTGGCATCGTATAAACAGCCCTGCCGATTTTGCGAGACGCTTTTAGAGCGTGATCAACAGTTTTGTCCCAAATGCGGAAGCGACGCGCCTTTTGCGGATATTTGTCCAAGCTGCTTGCATGAGGTGACAAGGGAGGAGGCTCGCTGCGCCTTCTGCGGCAGACCCCTTACAGTTTTATGCCCGCATTGCAAAAGCACGACTTTTGTGGGAAGCAAATGCGATATTTGCGGCAAAAGCCTGCTTAGGCCTTGCCCAAATCCATACTGTGGGCAACAGCAATTTTTTGAAAACTCACACTGCACCGCTTGCGGTAAAAAGCTATAGAGGAGGGAAACGACGATGATGACTGCGTTTACAAGAAACTATGAGGATAACAGCACGGATGAAGGATTTCAGTTTACGTTTTACTGTGATAGCTGCAACGACGGATACAGAAGCAGCTTTATTGAGTCAGAGACTAACAAAAAACGCAAGGGCTTACGCGGCATAGGGGAAGGCGTATGGGCCATGAGCAGTCTTTTTGGCGGCAGACTTTCAAACGTGGGTTGGGCGGTAGAACGAGGCGCCAATGTACTTTCAGAGCGTTTTGACGGAATGAGCGCCGAATGGCAAAAAGAGCATGAGCAGGCTTTTATCCGTGCGCAAAACGAGGCAAAGCAACACTTTCACCGCTGCGAGGGCTGCCGGCGCTGGGTATGTGACAGCGATTTTAATGAAGAAGAAGGCATGTGCGTCGAGTGTGCGCCGCGGCAGAATGTGGCTGTGGCTAAGGCAAAATCTGCTGCGATGCAGCGCAATTTGGACGAAGCGGTGCAGGAGCAAACCGTGTGGAGCGGCACACTAAAGAGCAAAACCATTCTATGTCCGAACTGCGGAAAACCTGCCGGAAAGGGAAAATTCTGCAACAACTGCGGCGCGAGCCTGGAGACAAAAAAGTGTTCCTATTGTGGAGCTGCCGTTACGGAAGGAGTCCGTTTTTGCGGGGAGTGCGGGAAAAAACTGTGAGCGAAGCGTGACGTGACCCTACATAGACAGAGTGGAAAGCCTTTTGCGGGGAACCACTCTTTTTTTATGGCGCACAAACCCGTTGAGGTAAATCAGTTTACATTGACGCGCGAAGGAGGTAAAATTATATAATATGGAAGAATCTGCCTTTATACTTACGGTTTGTGCCTAGACAGGACGAAAGCTACGGGTACTTTTGCTGCCTAGCGCCGATTGAATACAAACCATGGCCGATACAATCGCGAGAAAAGCAATTCATCCGGGCGATACTTTCAAAAATAAAGCGACAGCATTTGATATCCGCAAGATTCGGATGCTATAAGGGGAAAAGCATGGATAACGGCGCTCCCATGATTCATCAATCACAAATCATCTCCGTCATCAACAAAATGCTGCATTTTGTTGACCCGCGACTCGTGGATCACGGAGAGCGCGTGGCATACATTGCGCTGGAAATGCTCAAGCACGCGAAGAAGGAGCTTCCGCTTGAGCGAACAAAGCTGTTTATCCTAAGCGTTCTCCATGATATTGGCGCCTACAAGACAGAAGAAATTGACGAAATGCTCTCCTTTGAGAGCAAAGGAGTCTGGAGCCATGTTTTCGGTAAAATGAAAGTATCGCAAAAGGTCTCGAAAAAGTTAGCACCCCA
>CAZNJN010000253.1:0-1870 GCA_964573365.1 uncultured Oscillospiraceae bacterium | reverse complement strand
CGCCCTTATAAGGACCGATCGCACTGTTGAACTGTACGCGGAAACCGCGGTTGACTTTCACTTCACCGGCATCATTGACCCAGGGAACGCGGAATTCGATTACGCGCTCGGGCTCAACCAGACGTTCAAGCAATCCGGCCTTTTCATACTCGGGATGCTTTTCCACCATAGATTCCAGAGAAGTGAGAACCTCTTCAACGGTCTGAAGGAACTCGGGCTCGTGTGCGTCGCGTTTTTTGACAGATTCAATGACTCTTTCGATGTAAGCGTTCATGATGTACCTCCGATTTGATTTGTGAGTTTCTGTGGGATATCTAATCTTGCTTCATGCAAGAAAAATGTCAATAACCATTGAGAAAAGAACACATCCTTATACATTGTATGATAGTTCTCATAATTACTTATGTCAATATAAGAACCTAGAATATACTCGCGAATATACGATTCTAAATCTGCTAAAAAATTCCCGCCGACATGAGAAGTATACGGCGGGAAAATACAATCTAGTACGCTTTACAAATTACAGCTTAAAGAGCAGATCCTCGTAGGTGGGGAAAGGCCAGTATTGTTTGGCGGTAAGCGATTCGAGCGCATCGGCGGAGCCGCGGAGCGAAGCCATGGCGGGCAGCACCTCGTCACGCGCATGGACGCCGGATTCCTCGGCGGATGAAAACGATACGCCAAGCGCATCGTCGAGCGTAGAAATATTGAGATACAGCTCCTCGCAAAGCCCGCTGATTTTGGATAAAAGAGCCTGCTCAGGCACAAAACTGATGGAAAGCTCCTTCTTTTTCAAAATCGCGCCGACCAAGTCGCGCTGGTAGGCGATCATGGCGGGCAGGATATCGCGGCGAGCCATTTCAAGCATCGTTCGCGCTTCGATCGTAACAAGCTTGACGTAGCTTTCAAGCTGGATCTCGTGGCGGGAATAGATTTCCTGCTCGGTAAAGATGCCAAAGCCGGTGAAAAGGGCAATGTTCTTCTCGTCGGTAAAATGCGCGAGCGCGTCTACTGTGGTAGGCAGATTGAGCAGTCCGCGTTCTGCGGCGATTTCGCGCCACTGCGCGCCGTAGTTGTTGCCATTGTATACGATGCGCTTATGCTTGCGATAGGCATGACGGACGCGTCGATAGACCGTCGCGTGAAAGTCCTGCGCACTTTCAAATTCCGCCGCATATTCACAGAGCACCTTGGCGACCGCCGTGTTGATAACGGTGTTGATGTCCGCGATGGACTGGCTGGAGCCGGGCATACGAAACTCAAACTTGTTGCCCGTAAACGCGATCGGCGCGGTACGGTTGCGGTCGGTATTATCCATGGTGAGGGCAGGCACGACGCAGACGCCGCTTTCAAGAATCGGACAGTCCGCCTCGTCATATTCTTCCTTGCGCTCCATTGCTTCAAGCAGCGCCGTAAGCGTTTCGCCAATGTGGACGGATACGATGGCGGGGGGAGCTTCGCTGCCGCCTAAGCGGTAGTCGTTGCTTTCGCCGGAAACGGAGATGCGCAGCAGATCCTGATATTCGTCTATGGCTTGTAAAACCGCCGTGAAAAACAGCAGAAATTGCAGATTATCCTTTGGATTTTTGCCTGGTTCAAAAAGATTGACGCCGGTATCGGTAACAAGCGACCAGTTGTTGTGCTTGCCGCTGCCGTTCATGCCCTGATAGGGCTTTTCGTGCAGCAGACATACTAAGCCGTGCTTATCGGCGATTCTCTTCATGGTTTCCATGATAAGCTGGTTGTGATCGGTGGCGGTATTGACGTTTGAATAGACGGGCGCAAGCTCATACTGTCCCGGCGCTACTTCTTTATGCTCGGTCTTTGCGTATACGCCGAGCTTCCAAAGCTCCTCGTCTAGATCCCGCAT
>CAZNJN010000252.1:0-1895 GCA_964573365.1 uncultured Oscillospiraceae bacterium | reverse complement strand
CTTGTGTTTTTACTTGAACCTTAGTCCTTTTTATAGATGTCGCGTTTGACATAGGTGGTGTGCAGAATCTCATGCGCCTTATGGCTGCCCGGTTGACCCAGATAGCTCTCATAGATATCCTTGACGACAGGATTCTCGTGGCTCTTGCGCAGCGTCATCTTCTGATCCTCATTGTAAAGCGCACTGGCACGGATAGCGCGAACATTCTTTGTGTTGTAGACGTAGCCGGGTACGATGGGCTGACCGCCGCCGTTTACGCAGCCGCCCGGGCAGGCCATGACTTCAACAAACTGATAGTCCGCTTCGCCGTTCTTGATGCGATCCAGCAGCTTGGCCGCATTGCTTAATCCGGAAGTAACCGCAACGCGAACCTTGGTTCCCGCCAGATCGTACTCCGCCTCTTTGATATCCTCGATGCCGCGCACTGCAGTAAACTCGACATTTTCAAGAGGCTTTCCCGTCACGATCTCCGCCACGGTACGAAGCGCCGCTTCCATAACGCCGCCGGTCGCGCCAAAGATGTGCGCGGCGCCCGAAGCAACGCCAAAGATCGGATCAAAGGTCTCGTCGTCCGGCAGCTCTTCAAAGACGATGCCCGCACGCTTGATCATGTCCGCCAGCTCACGGGTGGTAAGAGAGACGTCGATATCCGGATAACCGGAAGCGCTCTGATCCTTGCGTCCGCACTCAAACTTCTTCGCGGTGCAGGGCATGATGCTTACCACATACATATCCTTGGGATCGATGCCGGCTTTTTCCGCGTAATAGGTTTTGGCAAGCGCGCCGAACATCTGCTGGGGCGATTTGCAGCTACTGATGTTTTCAACGAACTCGGGATAATAGTATTCGCAGAACTTGATCCAGCCCGGCGAGCAGGAGGTAATCAAGGGCAGCTTGCCGCCGTTCTTCAAGCGTTCAAGCAGCTCCGTACCTTCCTCCATGATCGTGACGTCCGCGGCGGTATCTACATCGAATACCGCGTTGAAGCCCAGACGGCGAAGCGCCGCGGCAAGCTTGTTCTCGACGTTTGTACCCATCGGCATACCAAAGCATTCGCCAAGCTGCGCGCGCACGGAAGGCGCGGGCGCTACCACAACATGCTTCGTTTCATCGGCAAGCGCCGCCCATACCTTTCCGGTATCGTCGCGCTCGGTAAGCGCGCCGGTGGGGCAGACGCGGATGCACTGTCCGCAGTGTACGCAGGAGGTCTCGTCAAGCGGCATTTCAAACGCGGAACCGATCTTGGTCTTGAAGCCGCGGTTCATAGGGCCGATTACGCCGACCTTTTGTGTTTGTGCGCAGACGGCGACGCAGCGGCGGCAAAGAATGCACTTGCTGTTGTCGCGAATGAGATGAACGGCGGAATCATCGATCTCCGGCTTTAGGCCGCTGCGATCGAAAGCGTCGATATCAACATCATATTCGCGCGCCAAGGTCTGCAGCTCGCAGTTGGTGCTGCGCGCGCAGGAAAGGCAGTCCGTCCTGTGGTTGCTTAAAATAAGCTCAAGGGTACGCTTGCGATAGGCGCGCAGCTTGGGCGTGTTGGTCTGTACCTCCATACCCTCGCTCACAGGCGCTACGCAGGCGGCCATCAAGCCGCGAGCGCCCTTCACTTCAACAAGGCACATACGGCAGGCGCCGATAGCGTTGATGTCCTTGAGATAGCAAAGAGTGGGAATGCGGATGCCCGCTTTCACGGAGGCGTCGAGTATGGTGGAATCCGCAGGTACTTCAACAGCTATGCCGTTGATTTTTAAGTTAATCATATCAGCCATTGCTTGATGCCGTCCTTTCTTATTTCTTGCTGATCGCGCCGAATTTGCAGTTAGCCATACAGACGCCGCACTTGATGCACTTGTCCTGGTTAATCACATGCGCTTCTTTGACTGTACCGG
>CAZNJN010000251.1:0-1947 GCA_964573365.1 uncultured Oscillospiraceae bacterium | reverse complement strand
GAACTCGATACCCTTGGAATCAGTCTTCAACTTCACATACGCTTTTTTGGTAGAAGCACGGCGACCCTGAGTCGCGCCCTGCCTCTTCATCTTGCCAAGACCGTTGACTGTATGAACCGTTTCGACCTTTACGCCGTCGAAGATGGCTTCCACCGCCTGGCGAATCTCGGTTTTGTTTGCATTCTTATCTACGATGAAGGTATAGACCTTCTGGGGCAGATAATCGTAGCTTTTTTCGGTAAGCACCGGTTTGATGATGATGTCATGAGGGTTGGTCATCAGGAATACACCTCCTCGATCTTGGCGAGCGAATCCTTCGTGAGGATCAGCGTGTCGTACTTGAGAATCTCATAAACATTGAGAGTGCCGACCAAAGTGGTCTTTACGCCGGGAATATTGCCAGCTGCACGCTCGACGATCTCATCCTTCTCGGGCAAAACGATCAGCGCTCTGCTGACGTTTACGGCGTTAAGAACCTTGACCATCTGCTTGGTCTTGGGAGCCTCGATATCCAAAGCGTCAAACACGACAACGGTGTTATCGTTAGCCTTGGAGCTAAGCGCGCTCTTCATTGCCAGACGCTTGACCTTCTTGTTGACGTTCAAGCGGTAATCACGGGGCTTGGGAGCAAATACGATGCCGCCATGCGTCCACTGCGGTGAACGCGTGGAGCCCTGACGCGCACGGCCTGTGCCCTTTTGACGCCACGGCTTGATGCCGCCGCCGCTGACTTCCGCGCGGGTAAGCGCGCTTTGCGTTCCCTGACGCTGGTTGGCAAGATATGCCTTTACGCAGGCATGCAGGACGGATTCGTTGACTTCCGTGCCAAACACATTTTCGCTAAGCTGGACGTCGCCAACTTTTTCACCCGCGATATTATACATTGCCACTTTTATCGCTTTTTCAGTAGCCATCTCTGCTTATCCTCCTTACTTCACGGTTTCCTTGACCATGACCAAACCGCCCTTGGCACCGGGAATCGCGCCTTTGATGAGGAGCAGGTTTCGCTCGGCGTCTACGCGTACAACCTCAAGGTTCTGTACGGCAATCCGTTCAACGCCCATATGGCCGGGGAGATGCTTGGTCTTAAAGACCTCGCCGGGGTAGGTGCAGGCGCCCATGGAGCCCGCAACACGGTAGGAATGCGAACCGTGGGTCTTGCGACCGCGAGCCTGATTCCAACGCTTGATGTTTCCCTCGAAGCCTTTGCCCTTGCTGACGCCGACTACGTCTACAGCGTCTCCGCTTGCAAACATATCCGCTTTAATCTCCGAGCCGACTTCGTACTTGGCCGCGTCCTCAAGCTTGAGCTCGCGCACATAACGATACGCGCCGACTCCTGCTTTTTTCAGGTGTCCCATCTCCGGCTTGGTGATGAGCTTTTCGCGCACAGGCTTAAAGGCAACCTGTACCGCTTCATATCCGTCGCGCTCATTGTTCTTTACCTGCACGACGGGGCAGGGACCTGCGAGAACCACGGTCACGGGGATCATGGTGCCGTCTTCCCTGAACATCTGGGTCATACCGACCTTGGTGCCTAAAATCGCTTTTTTCATTTACTTACACCTCCGGTCTTACAGCTTGATCTCGATGTCAACACCGGCGGGAAGATCGAGCTTCATCAGCGCGTCCACAGTCTTTGCGGAGGGCTGCAGAATGTCGATCAGGCGCTTATGGGTACGCATCTCGAACTGCTCTCTGGAATCCTTGTACTTATGGGGGGAGCGGAGAATGGTGACTATCTCCTTCTCCGTGGGCAAGGGTATGGGACCCGATACCGCCGCGCCCGTTCGCTTGGCCGTTTCGACTATCTTCTCGGCGCTCTGGTCGATAAGATCGTTTTCATAGGCCTTTAATTTGATACGGATCTTCTGGTTTGCCATATTATTAAATCCTCCTTTTAGTGTCGGGCAGTACACGCCGCCGTGTGTTTCATTTCTAAAATAC
>CAZNJN010000250.1:0-1966 GCA_964573365.1 uncultured Oscillospiraceae bacterium | reverse complement strand
AAGCAGGGATATACGGTGATCACAAAGGAGTATCCGGTTTATGAAGGTAGCTTTTTTGGCGAGGAGGTAGGGCGATATCTTTCCGGCAGCGGCGGCGTGCGCGCGGACTGCGTGGACGGAAAAAGCATGGCGCTTTGGTATGCGCTCGATCGCTGGGAGGATATGCGCTACTTTAACGACGGCGATGCGGATTATATGCTGATTAACCGCTATGTGCTTTCAAATGCCGTGTATCAAAGTGTGCGGGACATCGATCTGGATAAGGCCGACATCGTGGATTGGGTGTTCGATCTCGAATACGGACATTTTGCGCTTCCAAAGGCCGATCTGTTCCTGTTTTATGATGTTGAACCCAAGCAGGCGCAGACGAATGTAACAAAGAAGGGCTTTCGCGGCTATGTGGGCGAGGGCAAGGACGTATATGAGCAATCCGATGCCCTGCAGTGCAGGGCGCGTGAAAAATACTTCAAGGTCGCGGCGCAGCGCGACGATATAGCCGTCATTCCCTGTATGGAAAACGGCATGTTTTTGAGTATTGATGCGATTGCGCAAAAAACAGTGCAGACGATCAAGGAGCGAAATATGCTATGAGCGATCTGTTTGAAGCGGGCGCGAAAAAGCGCGCGCCTCTTGCTGAACGTATGCGTCCCAGATCCTTAGATGAATTTATCGGACAAAGCCATATCGTAGGGCGTGGAAAGCTGCTTCGCCGGGCGATCGAAACGGACAGCTTGCAGTCCAGTATTTTCTTTGGCCCGCCGGGCTGTGGCAAAACCACGCTTGCCAACGTGGTCGCGAACACCACGGGCGCTCGCTTTATCAAGCTCAACGCAGTCACAAGCGGCGTCAAGGAAGTACGCGAGATGATCGCGGAGGCGGAAAACGAACAACGCCTTTACGGCAAGGATACCTATTTATTGCTCGACGAATGCCACCGCTGGTCAAAAGCGCAGTCGGACAGTATTTTACCCGCTCTTGAGAAGGGGAGCATCAAGTTTATTGGCTCTACGACGGAAAACCCGATGGTCAGTATGACGGGCGCTATCGTTTCGCGCTGCCGCGTATTTCAATTTTTCCCACTAGGAGAGCAAGAGGTCATTGCGGCAATGCGCGCGGCAATCGCCGATGAAGAACGCGGAATGGGAATGTACCATGCGGTTTTTGAGGAGGACGCGCTGCTTCATATCGCGCATGTCGCAAACGGTGACGTGCGCTGCGCGCTTAACGCCGTTGAGCTTGCCGTGCTTACGACAAAGCCGACGGACGGCGTGATCCGCGTCGATAAGGAGACTGCCGAGGAGTCGGTTCAGCAAAAATGCGTACTTTGTGACGAAGAGCAGTTTTACGACATGCTGTCCGCCTTTTGCAAGAGTTTGCGCGGCGGCGACTCAAATGCGGCGCTCGCGTGGTTTGCACGACTGATCTATGCGGGCATTGACCCGAGAATCATCGTCCGCCGCCTAATCGCGCATGCTTCGGAGGATGTGGGTCTTGCCAATCCGCAGGCGATGCAGCAGGCGGTAGCCGCTTCCCAATCGCTTGAAATGATCGGTATGCCCGAAGCTCGCCTTTCCATAGCGCAGGCGATCATCTATATCTGTGAAAGCCCGAAATCCAACGCGGTCGTGATGGCGGTGGACGCGGCCTTTGTCGATGCGAAAAACAGCTATGACGAGCCGGTTCCAATACATTTGCGCGATACAAGCTATCAAGGCGCGAAAACGCTTGGAAACGGCAAGGGCTATAAGTACCCGCATGATTACCCGGGGCATGTGGTAGAACAGGAGTATATGCCAAGCGACGCGAAGGGGCATGTCTACTATGTTCCGGGCGAGCTTGGACAAGAGGCGAAGATCAGGCAAAACCATATCGCGTCTGGCAAAATGAAGCCGTAGCTGCACAGCGCGCAGTGGTTAGTGTAAAATAGTTCTGGGTAATTGAGTAAGAACCTGGAGCCCGGGGGAAT
>CAZNJN010000249.1:0-1970 GCA_964573365.1 uncultured Oscillospiraceae bacterium | reverse complement strand
TTGATGGTAATGCCGTGAAAAAGACAGATTCTAAAGAATCGTTAAGCCTTATAGCCCTCGATTAAGCCGCGGAAAAAGCCGCGTACCGCATCGGACAGCTCCTTTGCCTGATCCGCGCTATCTGCCTTAACCGAATAATAGATTTTAAGCTTTGGCTCGGTGCCGGAGGGTCTGACGACGACGGAAAGATCATCGTCATAGCGAAAGCGCAGTACGCTGGAGGCGGGAAGCTTTGTGCTCTTTTTGTCGCCGTTTGCCAGATAGACGGTCTGCGCGAGAAAATCGGTACGTTCAAGCAGCCTTCTTCCCCGAGGAACGGGCGCGTTTTTTGTAAAATCGCCCATGATACGCTGCATGGTTTCAAAGCCGGAGGCGCCTTCAAAGGCAAAATTATCAAGCGCGTTCTCGAAATAGCCGTATTTTTTCGAGAGTGAGTCGAGCACTTCAAAGAGCGTTAGACCCTTTCCTTTATAATACGCGAACATTTCCGCCGTCAAAAGCGAAGCGTTCACCGCGTCCTTATCCCGCACATAGCCGCCCGAAAGGTAGCCGTAGCTTTCCTCAAAGCCGAAGATATAGCGATCCTCAAGGCCATCCTTTTCCAGCTCGCCGATCACTTCGCCAATAAACTTAAAGCCGGTCAATACGTCGTAGAGCTTGACGGAATAATGCTCCGCGACCTTGGCGGCCATCTCCGTCGTGACGATGGTCTTGACCGCGACGGGGTTTTGGGGCATGGTGTGGCGGCAAAGGCGCTGTGCGCAGATATAGTCAAAAAGCAGTACGCCGACCTGATTTCCGCTTAAAAGACGGTATTCGTTTTGATCGCGCACGGCGATGCCCATGCGGTCGCAATCGGGATCGGTCGCGATCAAAAGATCGCTCTGATTTTGCGCCGCCGCCTTTAAGCCCTCCTCTAAGGCTTCGCGAATCTCGGGATTGGGGTAGGGGCAGGTGGGGAAGTTTCCGTCCGGCTCGGCCTGAGAGGCGACAAGCGACACCTTGTTAAAGCCGTTTCGCGCTAGGATCGTCGTCACGCAGCGCTTGCCCGCGCCGTTGAGCGGCGTATAGGTGATGGAAACGTTTTTATCGATGCAGTCTACATTGATGCCCTGCGCGCTCACAGCGTCCATAAAGGCGTCAAATACGTCCTCGCCGATGCGCTCCACCATGCCGCTTGCAAGCGCTTTTTCATACGCCATGCGCTTGACGCCCGTAAAGACGTCGGCTGCTTCGATCTGCTTAAGGATGCGATCGGCGGTTTCAATGTTGATTTGGCAGCCGTCCGCACCGTAGACCTTGTAGCCGTTGTACTTGGCGGGATTGTGACTCGCCGTGATCATCACGCCGCCGTCCGCCTTTTTGTTGCGCACGGCAAAGGAGAGGGCGGGGGTGGGCATAAGCTCGCCCCAGATATACACCTTGATGCCGTTGGCCGCGAACACGCCCGCGGCGGTTTTGGCAAAGAGCGTAGAATTGATGCGGCTGTCATAGCTGATGCAGACGCTTGGCTTTTTGCAGCGGGCGAGCAGATCGCTCGCAAAGCCCTGCGAGGCTTTGGCAATGGTATAGACATTGACGCGGTTCGTACCCGCGCCGATCACGCCGCGTAATCCGCCCGTGCCAAATTCCAGCTCGCGATAGAAGCGGTCGAGAATCGCAGCCTCGTCCCCCGCGATGCTTTCAAGCTCGCTTTGAAGCGCACTCTCTTCCTTTGTGGAAGCGAGCCAAAGCGCATAGAGCGCGTCAATCTCATTTTTTGTGTACATAAACAGCCTCCTAGCCAAATTGTTTGCCTATATGCTGATCTCCAGCAGCGCGATCGCCCGCGTGCCGTCTCGCTTGCTCTCAAAAGCCTTGATATAGTCGAGCCTTTGCCATTCGCCCAGCAGCGCTTCGGTATGGGAGCGAATCTTTTTGTACTTGTCCTTGAGATTCTTGTGCGTTTCCTCGCTCACGCCGCAAACGCT
>CAZNJN010000248.1:0-1984 GCA_964573365.1 uncultured Oscillospiraceae bacterium | reverse complement strand
TGCCGTGCGCGCCGACCTCCTTGCGAAAGCAGGGCGAATAGCTCGTAAGCGTCTGGGGAAGCTGATCCTCGTCCAAAATGCTGTCGATAAACTTGCCGATCATGCTGTGCTCGCTTGTGCCGATCAGATAAAGATCCTCG
The DNA here is from genome assembly GCA_964573365.1 of uncultured Oscillospiraceae bacterium. Lineage (GTDB taxonomy): Bacteria > Bacillota > Clostridia > Christensenellales > CAG-138 > JAQVRG01. Next base: position 1,844 of record CAZNJN010000248.1, on the reverse strand, counting down.
CCCTCGATCTTATACATCATATTTTCCATCTCTGAAAAGCTCATCACGCCGTCTACGACGCTCGAGCGGATCATAAAGGGCGGAATATAATAGGTAAAGCCACGGTCGATCATAAAGTCGCGCGCGTAGGAGAGGATCGCGCTGTGCAGTCTCGCGATGTCCCCGCAAAGATAGTAAAAGCCGTTTCCGCTGGTTTTACGGGCGCTGTCCAGCTCGATGCCGTGCAGCTTTTCCATAATGTCCACATGGTAGGGGATCTCAAACTCCGGCACGAGCGGCTCGCCAAAGCGCTCGATCTCCACATTCTCCGAATCGTCCTTTCCAATGGGTACCGAGGGGTCGATGATGTTGGGAATGACCATCATCCTCTTTTTGACCTCACCCTCCAGCTCGTCGATCTCGCGGGTCAAGGCTTCCATTTCCTCAGCCATCTCGGTCACTTCGCGCTTGGTTTCTTCCGCCTCGTCCTTTTTGCCCTGTCCCATGAGCATACCGATCTTTTTGCTTGTGACGTTGCGCTTGTTGCGCAGCTCGTCGTTTCGCGTCTGCGCTTCGCGTCTGCGGCGATCAAGCTCGAGCAGCTCGTCCACCAGCGGCAGCTTTTCATCCTGAAATTTCTTCTTGATATTCTCCTTCACCGCGTCGGGATTGGCGCGCACAAACCTGATGTCCAGCATAAATACAAACCTCCGACAAAAAATAATTACGTTCTTACTTCTTTAGAGCTTTACATTCTTTCGGGCGCCTTGAGTCCCAAGAGGTACAGCCCCGTTTTGATCACGCTGCGGCAGGCGTCGCTAAGCGCAAGGCGCGCCGCGCACTGCTCCGCCGCCCCGTCCAAGATGCGGTTGTCATAGTAGAACTTATTGTAGCTTGTGCATATGTCCATCAGCGCTCTTGCCACAAGATACGGCTCGTTCTTTTTTGCCGCATTTTCGATTGCCGCGGGGAAGGCATCAAGCGCTTTAAGCACCGCGCAGGCGGATCCGTCGCCGCAGGCGGAAAAATCGATCGCGGACGCGTCGTAGCTGACGCCTCGTTCCTCTGCCTTCCGTTTTACCGCGCAGCAGCGGGCGTGGGTGTACTGCACATAGGGGCCGGTCTCGCCGTCAAAGTTGAGCGCCTTCGCGTAGCTGAAGGTGATGTCCTTGATGCGCGCATTGTAGAGCACGCCCCATACGACGGCGCCGACGCCGACCGCCCTCGCCGCGTCCTCAAGCGCCTCGCCCGTAAGGTCAGGGCTTTTTTCGCGCATGATGGAAACGGTTTTTTCTACGGCGGCGTTTAGCACGTCCTCCAGATACACGACGTTGCCGTGACGGGTGGAAAGCGTGCCTTCCTCCATGGATACCATGCCGAAATTGACATGCTCCATATCCTTGACCCACTCGCGCCCCATCAGCTCAAGCACCTTGAAGAACTGCTTAAAGTGCAGATTCTGCTGATAGGCGACGACATAGAGGGATTTTGCGAAATCATAGGTCTTTTTGCGGTACTCCGCGGTCGCCAGATCGCGCGTCGCGTAGAGCGTGGCGCCGTCGCTGCGCAAAATGATGCAGGGCGGCATATCATAGGCGGACAGATCGACGATCATCGCGCCCTGATCCTCCTTAAGCAGACCCTTTTCTTTGATCTCGTCCACAATGGGCTGCATTTTGTCGTTATAGAAGCTTTCGCCCGCGTAGCTGTCAAAATGCACGTCGAGCAGCGCATATACGCGCATGACCTCCTGCATGGTGATCTTCTTAAAGCGTTCAAAGAGCGAAAGCGCCTCCGCGTCGCCGTCCTCGATCTTTTTGAACCATGCGCGCGCTTCGTCGTTGAGCGCTTCGTTCTGCTCCGCC
>CAZNJN010000247.1:0-2014 GCA_964573365.1 uncultured Oscillospiraceae bacterium | reverse complement strand
CTTTTGCGCGCTGTGCGTCCTCGTACTGGGCGATCAGTTTTTTTCCGCCGCCGCTGTAGCCGGTAAGCGAAAAGCAGGAGAGAACAGCTTCGCTCTCAATTATGCCCGCCTCGACCAGCGGATAGGCAAGGGCGATAAAGCCGCTTGCATGACAGCCCGGCACGGCTACGCGCCTTCCCTCCCTGATCCGCGCGCGCTGCGCTTTGGAAAGCTCGGGAAACCCGTAAGCCCACGCGGGGTCAGTTCTGTGCGCGGTAGAGGTGTCGAGCACGCGCACCCGCGGGTTTTCGATCAACGCGGAGGATTCGACCGCCGCCGCGTCCGGCAGGCATAAAAAAGCAATGTCGCAGGCGTTGAGCATTTCCCTTCGCCATGCCGCGTCCTTCCTTTTTTGCGCGTCGATGGGCATAAGCTCCACATCGCTTCGTTCTTCAAAGCGTTCAAATATCCGAAGGCCGGTCGTTCCCTCGCTGCCGTCGATAAATACCTTTGTCAAAGCAACAGCCTCCCCTTCATCGAAGCGATCTGCGCTTTCACGGAGCTTGGCGCGGTTCCGCCGAAGCTGCCGCGTTTTTTCAGGCATTCTCCCAGATCGATCGCCTCGTAAATATCGTTTTCAAAGCTCTCGCTAAAGCTCTTATACTCCTTCAGGCTCAATTCTTCCAGCGTCTTTCCGTTTTGCACGCCGTAGCCCACCAGCTCGCCCGTGACCTTATACGCGTCGCGGAAGGGCATCCCCTTTTTTGTGAGATAATCGGCGCAGTCGGTGGCGTTGATAAAGCCCTTCGCCGCCGCCTTTTTCATGTTATCCGAAAGCACGCTCATGCTTGAGAGCATATCCGTAAAGACTGGCAGGCAAAGCGCAACGGTGTCGAGCGCGTCGAACACGGCCTCCTTATCCTCCTGCATATCCTTGTTATAGGCAAGAGGAATGCCCTTCATTACAGTAAGCATGGTAAACAGATCGCCGTATACGCGCCCCGTCTTACCGCGGATCAGCTCCGCGATATCCGGGTTTTTCTTCTGCGGCATGATGCTTGAGCCGGTCGCAAAGGCGTCGTCAAGCTCAATAAACTTAAACTCCCATGAGCACCAAAGAATGATCTCCTCGCTGAACCTTGAAAGGTGCATCATAAGCGCAGAGAGCGCGCTTAGCGTATCAAGCACAAAATCGCGGTCGGACACGCCGTCCAGACTGTTTTCGCAGGGCGCTGCAAAGCCGAGCGCCTTTGCCGTAGCAAACCTGTCGGTAGCATAGGTCGTACCCGCAAGCGCACAGGCGCCCAAGGGGCAAAGCGCAAGCGAATTGGCACGGCTGATTGCAAGACGCGCAAGATCCCTTTCAAACATATTGGCATAGGCCAGCATATGATGGCCAAAGCTCACGGGCTGCGCGCGCTGCAAATGCGTATAGCCCGGCATGATGGCGTCCGCGTACTTCTCCGCCTTTTCAAGCAGAACCTTGATGAGCGCAAGCGTCATTTCCTGCGTTTTTTCAAGCTCGTCAGCAAGATACAGTCTTAAATCGAGCGCGACCTGATCGTTGCGGCTCCTCGCCGTATGCAGCTTTTTGCCCGCGTCACCGATGCGCGCCGTCAGCTCCGCCTCCACAAACATGTGGATATCCTCCGCCGCGGGGTCGAACTCAAGCTTCCCCGACGAGAGCTCCTCCAGAAGGGCGCAAAGGCCGTTTGTGATTTTTTCACATTCGGCCTTCGTAAGGATCCCCTGCGCGCAAAGCATGGCGGCGTGAGCAAGAGAGCCTTTGACGTCCTGCGCGTACATCCGCGCGTCAAAGGAGATAGAGGAGTTGAAGTCGTTGACCTTCGCGTCCAGCTTCTTCTGAAATCTTCCTGCCCACATCGTCTGCATGGCGTTTTCCTTTCCGGTATAAGCTTTGTTTAGCTTTACTTAATTTTCTTCTGCTTGGCAAGCGCGTTCATCGCGATGGAAAGACCAAAGCAGTTGATGAAGCCTTCCGCGTCCTTCTGGTTGTACACATGATCCTCGCCAA
>CAZNJN010000246.1:0-2055 GCA_964573365.1 uncultured Oscillospiraceae bacterium | reverse complement strand
CAGCGCAGGACGCTGCAATTCGGGCGCTTCTCTGTACTGGAGGGAAAAAACGATTCGCAGATCCACTGGCAGGTCAGCGAGCGCGATCAAAGCAAAAGCATCGCGGGCTTTTTTCAAAAGGGCGCCAGCGCCGCACATGCAGGCGATGTGCTGCCGCTTACGGGCTTGGACAAGAACGCCCTTTACCGCGTAGAAACTAGAGAGCAGCCGCTTTTTGTGCGCAGCTTCGGTGCGCTTGTCAATCATCTCTCGCCGCGGCTGCACCTGCGTCCGAACGGCTTTCTGCTTTCCCTGCTCGACCGCTTTTATACCCTTAGCGACGCTGTGGAAAGCTACCGCGCTTACGGCGCTACGCTTATGCGCGGCGTGAAGCTTTCCTCCCCCTTCCTTGGCACAAATTACAACGCAAACACCCGCCTCTTGGGCGATTACGGTTCCAATTTATACTTGATCACAAAGGAGTAAAGCATGGAGAGCCTACAAACGGAAAAACGGCAGGCGGAGAAAAACCGCGTGTTCTTCGGCCTTGGCACGATCGGACGGGATATGTTCTACACCATGGTCAGCATGTACCTTCTGGTCTTTCTTACAGAGGTGCTGAATTTGAGCGACGCGACGATGTGGTGGATCACGGGCATACTTACCGTGCTGCGCATTTGCGACGCCCTCAACGATCCCATCATGGGCATACTTGTAGATAATACGCATTCGCGCTTCGGCAAGTTTAAGCCTGCCATGCTCCTTGGCGCGATCACCGGCGCGGTCTTTATGGTAATGCTTTTTTCCGCGCCCAAGCTCTCTCAAACCGGCTATCTGATCTATTTTGCCTTTGCCTACATCCTTTGGGACATTTGCTACGGCGCCAACGACATCGCCTACTGGTCGATGCTTCCCGCGCTCAGTCTTGACCAGAAGGAACGCGAAAAAACGGGCGCCTTTGCCCGTATCTGCGCCAACATCGGCCTCTTTACGGTCGTCGTGGGCATACTGCCCGTCACAAACGCCTTGGGGAAGGCGATGGGCAGTCTTCAAAGCGCATGGTTCGTTTTCGCCAGCATCATGGCGGGACTGATGCTCGGCTTTCAGCTTTTCACGCTTCTTGGCGTAAAGGAAAACCGCAGTCTCTTTAAGCAGGAGGAAAACACCGGCTTAAAGGATATGTGGCACGCGATCACGCGCAACGACCAGCTTTTGTATACCACCATCGCCATGGCGCTCTTTATGATTGGTTACTGTACCACCACAAGCTTTGGCGTATACTTTTTCAAATATGCCTACGGCGATGAAAATATGTATTCGATCTTTGCGGCGGTACTCGCCGTATCACAGCTTGGAGCGCTGATTGTGTTTCCGCTTTTCTCCAAGCGCTTTGAGCGAAAAAAGCTCTATCTCTACGCGACGATCCTCGTGCTGATCGGCTATCTGATCTTCTTCCTTTCGCCGATGAACATGCTCCCGTTAAGTCTCGCCGGCGTCTGTATTTTTGTAGGTCAAGCCTTCATTCAGCTTTTGATGCTGATGTTCCTCGCCGACACGATCGAGTACGGGCAGCTCAAGCTCGGCAAGCGCAACGAAAGCGTTACGCTTTCTTTGCAGCCGCTGATCAATAAGATCGGCGGCGCGATCGCAAGCGGCGTCGTTTCCGCCACGGTCATTCTCGCGGGCATCAACCGCGCGCAGAGCGCGGCGGAGGTCACGAGCGGAGGATTGCTCATTCTCAAAGCCGCCATGCTGATCCTGCCGCTTATCTGCATCGTCATCGGCTATTTCGTATACCGCAGAAAATACAGGATCGACAGCGCATATTATGCGCAGATCGTTAAGCAGCTAAAGGAACGCGGCGATATTCATGAGTAGGCATAGGCTTTACCGCACAGGGCTATATATAAAATGCGAAAAAATCAGCTTTTTATAAAAATACACTTGCATTCCTCGCCCTGATTCGCTATAATGTCACTGTTCGGCTGTTCCGGCTTTGTTTCGGTTCACCGAGCTGTGTCGCTGATATAGCTCAGTTGGTAGAGCGCGTCATTGGTAATGACGAGGTCCCCGGTC
>CAZNJN010000245.1:0-2070 GCA_964573365.1 uncultured Oscillospiraceae bacterium | reverse complement strand
GCCCAGTCAATCGTGCCCATCATTGCCGAAGGTGATTCCATCGGCGCGGTGCTGCTGCTCAGCAAGGAGAGCGGGGTTAAAATGTCGTTCACGGAACTCAAGGTGCTCGAAACCGCCGCGGGTTTCATGGGAAAAACAGGCCGCGGAACTCATGAGTACTGTGGTGTCATGGGCAGGATAGACATTATAACCGGGACCCTCGGAAAGGCTCTCGGAGGCGCGTCCGGCGGCTATACCTGCGCGCGTCAGGAGATCGTGGATCTGCTCAGGCAGCGTTCACGCCCCTACCTTTTCAGCAATACCGTCGCGCCCGCGATCGTCGCGGCCGCCATCAAGACGATTGATATGCTCAGCGCCTCTACCGCGCTTCGCGACAAGGTGCATGAAAACGCGCGCTATTTCCGTCAGGAAATGGAAAAGTGCGGCTTTGACCTGCTGCCGGGCGAGCATCCCATCGTACCGGTCATGCTCTACGATCCCAAAATCGCCAACGAGTTTGCGCGCCGTATGCTCGAAAAGGGCGTTTATGTTGTCGGCTTCTGCTATCCCGTCGTCCCCAAGGGCAGGGATCGTATCCGCACGCAGATCAGTGCCGGTCACAGCAAAGAGGATCTTGATTTCGCGGTAAAATGCTTTAAGGAAGTCAAAGAGGAAATGGGACTTTAAGCATAATTCATTTTGCGCCGGAGACATAAAAAGCTCCGGCGCTTTTTTGTTTTGCCCGCTAGAACAGGTTCCATATACTGAAGGTTTCAACGCTTTCCAGATATTTCAATCTGCTTTTCGTGTCCTCCAGATCCACGATGATCTGATCGTCCTCTACCTTCGCCAAATTCAGGCAGGACAGCAGCCGCGTGTGAAGCGCGTCAACGTCCTGATGGTCAAGATACAGCCTTAGGATATTATCATATGGCTTATACGCCTGATACATTGCTTCTGTTTCTATGCGCGCCGCCTCCCAGTTTGATTCTGTTACGGCGGTCGTAGCGCTTTGCGCGTAAGGCAGAAGCAGTTCGCAAAGCGTTTTGATCTGGTGACGGGGAAAAATAAACAAAAACAGCAAAAGCAGGACGGCAATGATCGTCGCCACGCGCGAGGCGATTACATGCGGTTTGGGATTTTCCGTCATGCAGACTCCTTTCCCAGCGCCAAAAAGCGCTGCTTTGCGTTTTTTCCTCTAGTTTGTACATAGAGCGTGCTTCCGGAGAGCAGCGCGTAGAGGTAGTCTTTCTCGTCTACGCTGCCAAAGCTTGCAAGCTGCTTTTTCAACCAGTTTTCATCAAAGCCCGCCTGACGCAGCGCCTCAGGATGCAGCTTGCCTTCCATAATCAGCACGAAAGGCGGTATATCCTGCGCCGCGGGTAGATTCATGTCCTTATAGCCCGGCTGCTGCTTATCGCCTTTTAGCAGCACAGAGAGCGAACCGTTTGTCTCCAGTATCGCATAGGAAACGTCGGAAATGTCAAAAATGTCCTTACTGCGCAGTTGTTCCATCAAATCATTGAGCGTGTATCGGGCGCCGTCCATCGCCTTTTGCTCGATCAAGCCGTTTTTAATCAGGATCAGCGGCGTTCCGCAAATGAATGTATGTATCTTGGAACTTTTCATCGATATGTACGCTACCAGCCGCTGCACAAGGAAAAGCGCCACGATCGGCACGACGCCGTAAAGCAGCGGAATACTCATATCAGCGGCAGGCTCGCTGGCCAAATCGGCAATCAGCAGCGTCATAATCAAGTCAAACGGCTGCAAATCACTGATCTGTCTTTTTCCGCTCATGCGGATCACAAAGAACACAAGACCGTACAGAATCACGGCGCGGACAAATAAAATCAGCATAGGTACCTCCGCGAACAAACTTTTGTAAAATATAGTGTGTGCATCCTGCTAAAGAAATATTGACAGGACTTGAGGTATCTGTTACAATACTTAAGCGCGGTTTTCGGGCTATCGTTTGATTATGCTCCGCGCGGGGTTTCATAGGGAGGCGGCGAATATGCGCCTGTAGCTCAGCAGGATAGAGCAACGGCCTTCTAAGCCGTAGGTCCAGGGTTCGAATCCCTGCGGGCG
>CAZNJN010000244.1:403-2077 GCA_964573365.1 uncultured Oscillospiraceae bacterium | reverse complement strand
TAAATTACTATAAAAACAAGAGCTTTACCATGCATCTTGATGAACGGCTCTTGTTCTGCGGCGTTTGTTTGCTACCTATCAGGTTTTTCCTATAGGTTAGCACGAAATAACGTGCTATAATATAAACAAATTAAAATGGAGTGAAATTGTGAAAGAAATAACAATTTATACGGATGGGGCATGCTCGGGTAATCCGGGGCCGGGAGGCTGGGCGGCAATTCTGTCCTATAAAGATTTTGAAAAAGAGCTTTCCGGGGCGGAAGCAAAGACTACGAATAACCGCATGGAGCTTCAAGCGGCAATCGGTGCGCTTGAAGCGCTCAAAGAGCCTTGCGATGTGCATTTGCATACGGACAGCGCGTATTTGTGCAATGCGTTTCATAAAGGATGGATTTACAACTGGCAGCGAAACGGTTGGAAAACCAGCAATAAATCCGAAGTGGAAAACAAGGATCTTTGGCTGAAGCTAGTCGCATTGCAAAAGATCCATGACATTGAGTGGATCAAAGTCAAAGGTCATAGCGATAATGCGGGCAATAATCGCTGTGACGCGCTAGCCAGACAAGCGATCACTGCGCTAAAAAACAAAAGCCCTCAGTAAACTTACAGTCAACTATTCGCAAAACTTGTCTTTTGCGAATAGTTATAGGGCGCTTTGGTATTGTATTTTAACCTTGAAAGGTTTTTTGTATGAAGCGAGTATGGATTTTATTTCTTTTATTCTGTTTTTGCCTTTCTCTGTACGGCTGTAATCATGCGGCCGCCGCTTCGGTTACGATTGCGGATGATGTTGTAGACATAGAGGCGCCATTGCTAAGCGAGGCGCCTAAAAGAATAATGACGCCTCCTCCGACGCCGACTCCTACTCCGGAACCGACGCCTTCCCCCACGCCGGAGCCAAGCCCGTCGCCCAGTCCGAAAGCGACTGAAAAAGCAAAAGCCACGCAAAAGCCGAAAAAAACAGAGGCTTCGACGGCTACCTTTGTGGAAGATAATAACGCCAGTTTAATGCCTGTAATCGCCAATGATCCCGATACCGCCATCTCGGAGATTCTCTCTATGACAAACCAGCAGCGTGCAAACAACGGACTCTCTACACTGAAGAAAAGCTCCGCGCTGATGAGTGCGGCGGCAACACGCGCAAAGGAAATATCGGTCTCCTTCAGCCATACCCGTCCCAACGGCTCCAGCGCGCTGAGCATCAGTTCCTCCGCCTATGCGGAAAATATTGCGAGCGGAATGAATATTTCGCATGCGACAATCATGGACGGTTGGATGAATTCTTCCGGCCACCGTGCAAATATACTCAACGGAAGCTACAATACTATCGGGATCGGGTTTTATTCGGCAAACGGTTATAATTATTATGTTCAATTATTTGGATACTGATACCAAATTAGGAGGGGATTGCTTTGGCGGATACTTATGCCGGCAGCCAATATAAGGAAACGCTGATCAAAATCCGAGCGCTCCTTGAGGAGCTTCCTTCCTGCTGCGCCGAGTTTATCCGCGGAATCGAAAATGAGACGCTTGTGCGCACGCGCTATGCGTATCTTTGCGATTTGCGTATTTTTTTCAAATACCTTCTCACACTCTCCTCCTTTGCGGATAAAGGCGACATATCCGCCCTTAAGCTGGAAGACTTAGACCGTGTTAGCGTGAGCGATATCGAAA
>CAZNJN010000244.1:0-393 GCA_964573365.1 uncultured Oscillospiraceae bacterium | reverse complement strand
ATGTGGACGATAATGAGAAAGATGTGGTAAACGGCGAGCGGGCAAAAGCGCGAAAGCTGGCTTCCATCCGCGCATTTTATAAATACTTATGCAAAAAAGAAAAGCTAAAAAATAACGCGCCGTCATTGGTGGATCTGCCGACCATCCATGAAAAAGCAATCATTCGCTTGGAACCGGATGAAATAGCCGTGCTTCTGGATACGGTTCAAAACGGCGACGGACTCAGCGACAAGCAAAAGGAATATCATCAACGTACACAGACGCGGGATCTGGCGATCCTCACGCTGTTTCTGGGTACGGGCATTCGCATCAGCGAGCTGGTCGGCATAGATATTGACGATATAAATTTTTCCGCCAATGAGTTTTCCATCATACGAAAAGGTGGAAATCAAG
>CAZNJN010000243.1:0-2122 GCA_964573365.1 uncultured Oscillospiraceae bacterium | reverse complement strand
CGTTTTCCCTCTTTCCTTCTACTCCTTGGCTATTGACTTTTTACCACTGGACTTGATAGCTAAGCGCACGGCGCTTGCTTTGTTTGCACTAAGGATAAACGCGCAAGTAAAATTGAAGTTAAAAAAAGAGAGGGCGAAAACAGGGAAAATAAAAGGCGCAAATGTGGACGCGCAAAAAAGCGGGCGCTTTCGCGTCCGCTTTTGCTTGTTTATCAAGTGGAGTTTTAATGTTTATAACTCAGCTCTGCGTTAGTTTCTGGCCAAACCGTCCACGCTTAACACGACGCCCGAGATATAGCTTGCCATGTCGCTTGCAAGGAAAAGGAAGGCGTTTGCCACATCCTCCGGCTCACCGACGCGGCCAAGGGGAATGCTCGCGGCAAGGCGCTCTACCATATCCTTAGGAAGTGCGGCGACCATATCGGTGCGGGTGACGCCGGGAGCGACCGCGTTCACGCGGATCTTATGAGGCGCAAGCTCGCGCGCAAGAGAAAGCGTGATGCCGTTTACGGCAAACTTGGAGGCAGGATAGCCTACGCCCGCGCCTTGGCCGTATTTTGAGACCATGGAGCTGGTGTTGAGGATGACGCCGCCGCCCTGCTCCTTCATGATGGACGCGGCGGCCTTGGAAGCGTTGAATACCGCGACCACATTGAGATCCATGATTTTTTTGAAGTCCTCAGGCTTATAATCAAAGAGACTTTCGCGCGCGGAGATTCCCGCGTTGTTGACAAGAATATCGACGTGTCCGAATTTCGCTACCACCTGCTTGAAAGCATCCTCTACCGCGGCATAATCGCAAAGATCAGGATACAGTCCCATGATTCTATCTTCCGCATAGCTCTCCTTGAGGGAAGTAAGAGCCTTGTCCACCGTCTCCGCGCGGGAACCGCAGACGCAGACCGACGCGCCGTTATCCAGATACTTTTTTACGATCGCATAGCCGATACCGCGCGTACCGCCAGTTACAAACGCAACCTTGCCTTTAAGCATAAAAATAACCCCTTTCGATTGTAAATTTTGAGTTTGATATCATTATAACATAGTCATGGCAAAAAGCCATGACTATCGATTGAAAAATATCGATTTTGTGCTATCGGTTTACAACGAAAATGCCGCGTCCTTCGCCGCAGAGTGCGGCGGCGTTAAAAAATTCAGTTGCCCGCGCCGCGTTCCCTTAAAAAGAGCTTAACGAAAAAGGAGCCGCCAAGCGCCGTATAAAAGCGTTTATATGCGGCGTAATCGATCATGCCGCCGCAGGAAAGCAGCACGAAGTTCACGCCGTTGAGCCTCACCTGCACCTGCGTATCCGTAAAGCCGCGCTCCAAATAAAATTTTCTGCGTCGCTCCTTGCTTGCGTCGAGTCCGTCGGGCGTTTCGATCTCGACGATGATTTTTTTATCGGGAAAACGGGCGCGTAAAGCTTCAAGCGTCTTTGAGCCTAAACCGAGTCCCCGCTTTTCTTTGCAGATGGCAAGATACGCCAGAAGCACAGCGTCCTCCTCGATCAAGAGGATCGCGAGTCCCGCAAAGCCGTTCTCCATGATGACAAGCAGCTCGCCGCAGCCTTTTTGCGCATAATCACGCAGCAGAAAGGGCGGAGTGCGTTCCACAAAGGGGAACGCTTCTTTGTACAGCCGCCAAAAGGCGGGCGCTTCGTTTGGTGTAAGACTGAGCAGTTTCATATCCTCAGTCTAGCCGATACGCCGCATAAAAGCAAGCCGCGCGCAATCGCCTCTCTTAATAGCGCGTAAGAATTCGTCTGCCCGCGTATTGTGCGCCCGATCCGAGCAGCTCTTCAATGCGTAGCAGACGGTTATATTTTGCCGTGCGCTCGCTTCTGGCGGGCGCGCCGGTTTTAATCTGCATGGCGCAAAGCGCGACCGCAAGATCTGCGATGCTCGTGTCCTCTGTTTCTCCCGAGCGATGCGAGATTACGGCGCTGTAGCCGCTCTGCTGGGCGAGCGCGACCGCGTCCATGGTTTCACAAAGCGTGCCGATCTGGTTAAGCTTGATGAGGATGGAATTGGCACAGCCGCTTTTGATGCCCTTTTGCAGACGCTCTGTATTGGTTACAAACAGATCGTCGCCTACAAGCTGCATCGAGCCGCCAAGCTCCGCC
>CAZNJN010000242.1:0-2153 GCA_964573365.1 uncultured Oscillospiraceae bacterium | reverse complement strand
AATCCATTCACTATGGATTTTTTATGTGTTCAATTTGATTTTACAATTTACCAATCAAAAATATCATTCACTCTGCTTCATGTTTAGATAGACTTGCTGGCGGCGATGGAAACCGCCGTCTATGATTTCCTGATCGATATTTTCCTTTGTTACCATAATCGGATTCAGCTTGATATAGGAAACCATCTGCCGACCGTCAAAGATCGTATCGCCAGCTTCAATCTTTTCTCCGTTTATGATCTTCACTACACTTTCGGCGGCAAGCTTGGCAAGCTTTTCTACAGGCTTAAACACGGTCATAAGCTGCGTTCCTTCGACGATCCTTTGGCAGGCGGCCAAATCGGCGTCTTGACCCACCAGCAGCACCTTACCGGCAAGACGATGCTCCGATAGGGCGATAAAGGCTTGACTTGCGAGGTCGTCGTTGCCGCAGCGTACACCATCGAATACCAAGCCGTCGGCGATCGCCTGATTGACTTCATTATAGGCGGTTTCCGCAAGCCAGCCTTCTGCATAAACGGTACGCAGTATCCGTATCCCTTTGTTTTGCATCACTTTGTCAAAGCCGTTGTTCGCCTGGGCAACGTTCTGATCTGCTTTTGATCCGCAGATATTGAGTATGCTGCTTCCTGCGGGCAGATTTTCGCTTAAAGCTGTCGCCATCATGCTTCCGACAGCTTCATTATCGAAGGAAATGTACAAATCAACGCCCGCGTTCATAATCAAGCGATCATAGGATATGACGGGAATACCCGCGTCTTGCGCCTTTTTAGCCACTTCGGTCATGGCGTAGCAATCCGTGGGGATAATTACCAAGGCGTCAACCTTTTTTTGGATTAAATACTCGATCTGTGAAAGCTGCTCCTCAACGCTGCCATTAGCGATCTGCACGTTGACCTCCGCGCCCAGGGACTGTGCGGTAGAGACAAATACATCGCGGTCGCGCTGCCAGCGTTCGATGACAAAAGAATCGAACGATAAGCCAATGAGCATATTGTCGCTCGTGCTTCCTACGTTCGCGTCTACCGCATGATTGCTGACGCAGCCGCCGCAGAGCAGAATAAAGCACAATATAAGACAGATTTTTCCATAGCCATGTTTTTTCATCAGATACGCTCCTTGCATGAATCATCACGGTATTCGGAAGGGGTAAGCCCTTCTATCTTGCGAAAGAGTCTCGAAAAATAATTCGGGTCGCTATAGCCGATCTTATTACAAATCTGCTTGATGGTGAGTTTTCGATCCTGAAGCAGCAGCTTTGCCGCTTCCATTCGTTTTTGAGTGAGGTATTCGATATAATTCATTCCTGTCTGCTCTTTAAAAAGCTTACTGAAATAATAGGGGCTTACATAGACCTCGCGCGAGACTTCTTCCAAAGAAAGCTCACGATGAAAGTTTTTATCGATGTACTGCATCGCGTCGGAGATGGTTCCGTTTGTTTTCTGCACAAGGTGCTTGGCGCTGCTGCGCGCGCAATCCGCAACTTTTTGCAGAAACCACGTTTTTAATAGCTGATATTCGCTAAAGGAAATAACCTGCTCTAGGTAGCCGTCACGATCAAGAAAATGATAATTGCAACCGTTTTTTTGAAAGACGCTGTATTCGGCGCGCATGACAAGCTCAAGTACCTTGAGGCGAATCGTCATATCGTATTTGGCATAGTGATCGAGCATCCACTGGAAGAAAACCTCCGCATCCTGCACAGCGGCGGAGGCGTCGCCCGCAAGCACCGCTTCTTCAAGGTGCTTTTCACACGAAAGCGGATAACCGTCCTCACATTCCGATGCGATTGGGAGATCATTATAGTGTGAGACGATCCCTTTGCAATTTTTAAGCGCTTTGACCGCCTGCGCGTAGGACTCGCACAGCTCCATGATTTCCACTGTCGTACCGATGCCCAGCTTGCAGTGATAGCCGATTTTATCCTCTACCTGATGCGCGAGCACCCGCCCCTGCTCGATTAAGGATAGGCGGGAATAGTATTCGTTCTTTGGAGTCTCGCCGGGGCGAATAAAAATGATACGGTTTGCCATCGCGTTGCCAACAATGCTCTCAAAGGCATCTTTAATAAGCGCGCGAATCATGGAGTAGTATTCCGAAAGCTTAATATCCAAATCCAGAGGGTTGCTATCTTCCATTCTGGTAATCTCGAG
>CAZNJN010000241.1:0-2160 GCA_964573365.1 uncultured Oscillospiraceae bacterium | reverse complement strand
AGTTAAACGCTTTCGCTTGCTGCTAAAACCCGAACAACCTCATTGATCGCCTGCACGACAAGCTCCTTAATACCCAGATCGGCAATGCCGATAACGGTATGATTGCACAGGTTAATGGGAATGAACAACTTTTTTGCACCGCTTTGCCCAATGGCAACCGCCATGGCTGGTGAGATTTCGCCCATCATCGAGTCGGCAATTACAATGCCGAGAGGGCCGATGATGAGATCCGCGCGCCGCGCGTTGACAATGACGGCATTTTCACCCGTCGCCCCGGCGGCCGCGCCCGCCTTCATCATGGCGGCGGTAGCGACGCTATTGGTACCTACGGCAAGCACTCTCACAGTGGGTAGTTTGGCGCAGATTCCTTCGATCAGCAGTTTTCCGATGCGTCCGCCCTGCCCGTCAATCACCACAACTGTTTTATTTTCCACAGCGAAATCGACCATTTACTCGTCTTTTTCATACGGGAGCTTGTAGAGGGGATCAAGCGGTTCCCCGATCCAGCCCGGCCATACATAGTAGCGGGCAGGATGCATTTTATAGACTGTATTATCGATCAAAACCTTTTTCACCTCCGCGCCATCCTTCATATAGCTCTTATACGCGTCATACGAATAGCCTTCCTTTGCCGCGTTTCTAAGCTGCCAGTATGGCGCGGTGAGCAGGGGATTTTGCGTATAGACGTCCGCGGTAGGGGCGATGGTCTCAATCAGCTCGGAAGAAAGCTGAATCTCGTCAAATTCGTCCGAAAAAGGCTCGCCGTAGATTTCCACATGGCAGCGCTTGTTTTTTGTATTGAGCCACATGAAAATATAAATGGGCGAATTCGTATTGTTTGAAAACTGAAAGTCGATGTTTCCCGTCTTGGAATCAGCCACCGTACAGTCAAGACCGCCGGGCGCATAGGAGGACATAATGCTGTGACCGCGGCGGGTGACGACCTGCAGATCGCTTTTAAGAACGGCTTGGTACAGGGTGGTGGAGGTCTGGCATACGCCGCCGCCTGCCTGATCCTCGTGGTTCGCGCCGCCGTCGATGACCGCGGGAGCGAGCATCCAGCCGCCCTCCTCAGTTCGATCTCCTAAAACGGTATTATGACTAAAGACGTCATCGGGCTGCAATACGGTTCCGTATACCTTGCCCGAGGCTTTTTTTATGTTGAAGATGCGGCTAGAGGAGCCGGAATACTTGGTTACGTTATCGGTGCGAAGCACAAGCTGCTCCTTGAGGGTGGCTACGGTAATCTCCGGCGGAATATCGCCAAGGGGTACGTCGATCTCGCCCCACTCGCGGCTTTCAGTGCGGCGCATGATTTCATTATAGAGCGCATCATGCTCTACGCCATAGCCGTTCTTGCCCTCGACGAAATCAAAACGAAGATCGCGCAGATCAGTAATAGGCCTTCCGTCTGAACCGACGCTCGTATCCGAGAGACCGATATCATAGCAGGCAACGCCGCCCGTGCTTTCGTCAATGGGAAGCTGCTTAACAGAGAAGCTTGCTGCGGTAGGCGCTTGATCGATTTTACTGCTGATGCTTTGAATCAAGGCTTCAAACTCTGCCTGCTTGGGCGTAACGCTGTACGTCACATCATAGCTTCTGCCGTTTACAGAGATGTCCTCAAGCTCAGCTTGCAGCGCTTCAAGGCTGCCGCTGCGCGCCTGTGTGAAGGCAACTTTAAGCTGCTCGTCGGCGTTGGACGTAACGGTAAAGTAGGCGCTGTCGGCAGCATAGCTGCTGCCGTTGCAGACGAGCTGAAAGCCGATATCCCCCAATTCCTCCGCCTCTTTTGCCACAAGAAGCTCCTGCGCCTTGGCGTAAGTAAGGCCGCCGACATCGACGCCGCCGACGACGATACCCTGATGGAATTGGTCGGAATAGATGATGGCTTGGCGCTCCTGCTCCTTGCGATCCTCCACGATTTTAAGAGCTACAAGTACGGCGCCGCAGATCAGCGCGACGATGAGCAATATGATAAAAATGGTGCGTGCCATAGTCCTTCTTTTTTTAGCGGCGCGCTCATGCGGCTCCCACTGCGAACGGGTTTCCATGCAAATCTCCTTCTGTTTTCCGCATTTTTGCGTAAAACTCATAGAACATTATTATACTAGCAGAAAAGACTAAAGTAAAGAGAAGTAAAGGATATATGACAAAATG
>CAZNJN010000240.1:0-2168 GCA_964573365.1 uncultured Oscillospiraceae bacterium | reverse complement strand
AAAAAGCCCTGTTTGAAATCATCCGTATTTCCGAAGCGGCTGTGTAAAAAGTGAATTTCTGCGAGAGGGACGGGAATATATTTTCGTAAAATACCTGCATGCTCAGATAAATTTTCTACTTGAATCAACGGAGCAATCTATGCAAAGCGGATTCTTGTAAACATGTTTTTATCGACAAAAAACAGTCAAAACAGAAAAAATACCAAACAAAGATGAAAATATCGGAAAGAAATCGTCACACTTGCATGAAGTTGTCCGGCAATTTTGCACAATCGGCAAACCTGTACGGAAACGGCTTTTCAGCTTGTTGAATCCGTACACCGTAACGTTGACGGTTAAATTGAATTCTGCTTAGATAGAGCTGTCAACCAAATCAAGTGTTGAGTTTGTCAGAATCAAATCAACAAACAATCAAGGCTGAAGTATTCTGGAGAGAAAAACAAAAAAAGAAAAACGACAACAAGAAAGAGAGGAATCCCCAACATGAAGAAATTCATCGCCATGCTTCTTACCCTGATCCTGGCAGTGTCCATGGTCGCTTGTGCTGCGCCTGCCGCTGCTCCTGCCGCGGAACCCGCCGCGCCCGCCGCCGAACCCGCCGCGCCCGCAGCCGAGCCCGCCGCCGAACCCGCAGCCGAGCCCGCCAAGCTCATCAAGGTAGGCATTATCAACAACGATCCCAACGAATCCGGCTACCGTACCGCCAACGATAAGGATATGAAAGCCACCTTTACGCAGGAAAACGGCTATGACGCATCCTTTGCATACAGCCTCAAGAACGACGAGCAAATCGCCGCCGCCCAGAAATTCATTCAGGACGAGGTTGATTACCTGCTCATTTCTGCCGCGGGCACCTCTGGTTGGGACTCCGTGCTGCAAGACGCGCAGGCGGCAGGCATCCGCGTGATCCTGTTTGACCGCACCATCGACGCCGACGAGAGCCTTTATGAAGCTTCTATCGTATCCGACATGGCCAAGGAAGGCAAAACCGCCGTTGATTGGCTTGCCGCTCAGGGTCTTAGCGAATACAACGTCATTCATATTCAGGGCGTGATGGGTTCCTCCGCTCAGATCGGTCGCTCTGGCGCGCTGGACGAGCAGGTGAACGCCAATGCAAACTGGAATCTTGTGACGCAGCAGACCGCCGAGTGGAACGCGGAGACCGCGCAGCAGATCGTTCAGTCTGTTATCGATTCCGGTAAGCCCTTCAACGTGATCTATGCAGAGAACGACGATATGGCCAAGGGCGCCGTTGCTGCGCTGGATAAGGCAAATATCTCCCACGGCGTAGGCAAAGACGTAATCGTAATGGGCTTTGACTGCAACCATTGGGCACTTGAAGAACTGCTCAACGGCAACTGGAACTATGACGGACAGTGCAACCCCTTCCAGGCTTCCTACATCAACGATATTATTAAGGGTCTTGAAGGCGGCACAGCTCCCGCTGAGAAGGTTGTCATCATGGACGAAAAGGGCTTTGACGCCGCCACCATTACACAGGACGACGTTGACACTTACGGCATCTGATAAAGCACATTCAGAGAGCAAAAACGAATCACATCGCGGTACGGCAACAATGGGCGACATACCCGTGGCGTCGTACCGCGCTTTTATCTACATAATAACGAAGAACAGTCAGACAGTTCTGTAACATGAACAGACGAGGGAGGCGAAATCACAATGCAACAGTGCGCACTGCTGGAGATGCGCGGCATTTGTAAATATTTTCCCGGCGTCCGTGCTCTGGAAAACGTGGATTTTACCCTGCGATCAGGAGAGATCCATGCGTTAATGGGCGAGAACGGCGCAGGGAAATCGACCTTAATCAAGGTATTGACGGGCATTTATCAAAAAAACGCGGGACAGATTTTTATGGAGGGAAACAGCACGCCCCTTTCCATAAAGTCTTCTCAGGACGCGCAAAAACTGGGTATCAGCACGGTCTATCAAGAGATCACCTTATGCCCCAATCTGACGGTTGCGGAGAACATGTTCATTGGACGCACAAAGGGACGCCTGACCAACTGGAGGAGGATCAACGCAGACGCAGGGAAAATACTGGATTCTCTCGGCATCCCGGCGGCGCCGTCCCAGCAGCTTGCAAGCTGCTCTATCGCCGTGCAGCAGATGGTCGCCATTGCTCGGGCGGTGGATATGGACTGCAAGGT
>CAZNJN010000239.1:0-2183 GCA_964573365.1 uncultured Oscillospiraceae bacterium | reverse complement strand
CATTAACCAACCCGCTATTCTCGCAGAGTGTTCAATTTGTTATTGCAATTTTCCACAAAAACTGAAGGAGCAAAAACATGTACGACATCACATCCATCGGCGAACTACTTGTAGATTTTACGGAGAGCGGACTTTCACCTTCCGGTATGCGCCTTTTTGAGCAAAATGCGGGCGGAGCGGTCACCAATATGGTGGCGGCTGCTGCACGCTGCGGCGCGAAAACGGCCTTTATAGGCAAGGTTGGCGACGATATGCACGGTCATTTTCTTTGTGAAGCAATGAAAAAGGCCGGCGTAGATATGAGCCGTTTGATTTTTGCGAAGGATGTATTTACCACGCTTGCCTTTGTGGCGCTCGCGCCCAACGGAGAGCGGGCTTTTTCGTTTGCACGCAAGCCGGGAGCCGACACCTGCCTTTGTGAGGACGAGCTGGATGGATCGCTGCTTTCTTCTACAAGGGTACTGCATACGGGCTCGCTTTCGCTTACGGACGAGCCTTCGCGCGGCGCGACTTATGCAGCGATCCGCATGGCGAAGGAGTCTGGCGCCATCATCAGCTACGATCCGAACTACCGGGCAAGCCTTTGGCAAAGCGAAGCGCAGGCGGTGCAGGCGATGCGCTCTTTGATTGCGACGGCGGATGTGATGAAGCTCTCCGACGAGGAGACCGAGCTGCTCACGGATGAGAAGTTGCCCGAAGACGCGGCCAAAAAGCTTTACGACATGGGCGTAAAGCTGCTTTGCGTTACACTTGGCAGCGAGGGCGCCCTCGTTATGGCGAACGGAGAAATGCGCCGCGTTCGCGGGTATAAAACAAAAGCGGTCGATACGACCGGCGCGGGCGACGCCTTTTTTGGCGGCTTTGTGTACCGCTTTTTGCAAAAGGGCAAAAAACCCGATCAGATCGATGTGGCTGAGGCGGCGGACTGCGCCGACTTTGGCAATGCGACGGCTTCGCTTTGCGTAGAAGGACGCGGCGGCATCCCCTCCATGCCCGCGCTTGGCGACGTACTGAAAAGAATGGAAAGCAGGGTATAAATAGATGATGGAAAGCAAGCATATGCAATATGATTTTGTAAGCGTCAAGCCGGATCGCAATACGGATTGCGTGGTTTATAACAGGCTACACGAAATGGGAATCGATGCGGCGGACGCTGTTCCCTTTGCCGTAGCGGAGATGATGTTCCCTACCGCACCCGAAATCATCAAAGCGCTGCACGCAACGGCGGAGAACAGCTACTTCGGCTATATGCAAAATGAGCTGCCCTTTCGCAAAGCGGTCTGCGCATGGCTCTCTAAAAAGGGTGTGAGCGCCGAGACGGAGAACATCGTGCCTACGCATGGCGTTGTCGCCGGACTGGGGATCGCGCTGAGGGCGTTTTCGTCGCCGGGCGACGCCGTGCTGATCCAGCCGCCCGTATATGGACCGTTTCGCCGTGTCGTCATGGAAAACGGGAGGCGTTTGGTAGAAAACAGGCTGGTGCAGCGGGATGAACGCTATGAAATGGATTTTGCCGATATGGAAGAAAAGCTGAAAAATGAAAAGCCGAAGCTTTTTATTCTTTGCAGCCCGCATAATCCAGTGGGGCGCGTGTGGGAAAGAGAAACGCTCGAAAGGGTTTATGCCCTTTGCAAAAAAAACCATACGCAGGTGATCGCCGACGAAATTCATCAGGATATACTGCCCTTTGGCGCGATTTTTACGCCCTATGCGACGATTGATCCAAGCGTTATATCCTTTAGCGCGGCTTCCAAAACCTTTGATATAGCGGGGCTTTCGCAAGCCTATGCCTATAGCGCGGATAAGGAAAAGGTCAAGCGGCTTAAAGAGGGCGCCGAACGGGACGGGGGGGAACTGTTCAATCCCTTTGGCATGGCGGCGACAAGCGCGGCTTATGAACACTGTGAACGATGGATGCATGAGATGCTTGAGGTGGTGGCGCAAAACATACGGCTCCTTGATGCGTTTTTGCGGGAGGAACTGCCTATGCTGCATATGACTCCGCCTGAGGGTACTTATCTTTGCTGGGTTGATTTGCGAGAGCTGAAGCTCAGCGCGAAAGAAAAAGAAAACGCGTTGGAAGCGAGCCGATCCGCCGGGATCATCGGCTGTTTTTCAACGGGCAGGCCCGTTTGGCGTGCTCCCGGCCGCTCAGGCTCTGCTGCAGCCGAAATTCCCTCCCT
>CAZNJN010000238.1:0-2191 GCA_964573365.1 uncultured Oscillospiraceae bacterium | reverse complement strand
CACCGCCGGACTCATCATGGGCGTCGCGGGCGTAAGGCAGGCGTATCGCACCGGCAGAGGCCGCATTGTCGTGCGCGCCAAGGCTGACGTGGAGCCGATGGCAAACGGCAAAAACCGTATCATCGTGACGGAGATCCCCTATCAGGTCAACAAGGCGCGCTTAGTAGAAAAGATCGCGGAGCTGGTGCATGAAAAGCGCGTAGACGGTATCACCGCGCTGCGCGACGAGTCCAACCGAAACGGTATCCGCATCGTGATCGAGCTTCGCAAGGATGTTTCCGGCGAGGTGGTGCTTAACCAGCTTTATAAGCATACGCCCTTGCAGGATACCTTTGGCGTGATCATGCTCGCGCTTGTAAACGGCGAGCCGAAGGTGCTTAATCTGCGCGAGATGCTCTACTATTATCTGGAGCATCAAAAGCAGGTCGTCACCCGCAGAACGCAGTATGATCTGGATAAAGCCAAGGAAAGACTGCATATCCTAGAGGGCTTGATGATCGCCCTTGACAATATCGACGAGGTAGTCGAGATCATCAAAAAGGCGCCGAGCGTGCCGGAGGCAAGGGCGCGCCTTACCGCCCGCTTTGGTCTTTCCGACAAGCAGACGCAGGCGATCGTGGATATGCGCCTTGGCCGCCTGACAGGCTTAGAGCGTGACAAGATCGCCGACGAGTTCAAAAATCTTACGGAGCTTGTGGCGTATTACGAGAGCATCCTTGCCGACGAAGGGAAGCTTCTTGGTATCATTCGAGACGAAATTCTCGAGGTGCGCCGTAAATATGCCGATCCGCGCCGCACGCAGATCACCGTGGCGACGGACGACATCGATCTTGACGATATCATACAGGAAGAGGATATGGTCGTGACGCTGACGCATCAGGGCTATATCAAGAGAATATCGACCGATACCTACCGCAGCCAGAATCGCGGCGGCAAGGGCGTGATGGGACAGACCAGCAAGGAAGAGGATTTTACCGAGCATATATTTGCCTGCACCACGCATAACGAGATCGTCTATTACACCAACAAGGGACGCTGCTTCCGCGCCAAGTGCTATTTGATCCCCGAGGTCGGGCGCACGGCGAAGGGAACGCCCGTGATCAACATTCTGCAAATGCACTCGGGCGAAAAGGTCACGGCGGCCTTCCCCATCACCGCCGAGGCGGAGGGCGAATATCTGCTGCTTGCCACCAAGCAGGGCGTCATCAAAAAGACGCTTGTAAGCGAATATGACAACATCCGCAAGACGGGCTTGATCGCGCTCAATCTCAGGGAGGACGACGAGCTGATCGCCGCCATCCTTACGACCGGCGAGGATGAGCTGCTGATCGGAACCCGCGAGGGCAAGTGCATTCGCTTTAGCGAAAAGGATGTGCGTCCGATGGGCCGAACCGCAACGGGCGTGCGCGGCATTCTCTTGAGCGAGAACGACGAGGTGATCGGCGTAAGCAAGATCATTCCGGACGCGTATGTGCTTTCCGTAACGGAAAACGGTATGGGCAAGCGTTCGGACGAGTCGCAGTACCGCACGCAGAACCGCGGCGGCAAGGGCGTTGCGGCGCAGAACCTTACCGATAAAACGGGCAATCTCGCCTGCATGATGACCGTCACGGGCGACGAGGATCTCATTATGATCCGCGACGACGGCATGGTCATGCGTATGCCCGTCGCGCAGATCAGCGTGATCAGCCGCAACACGCAGGGCGTGAAGCTCATGCGCGTGGAAGGCGAAGCCCGCGTCACCAGCGCGGAGATCGTGCCGCATCAGGATGAGGATGAGGAAGCCTCGGTGGAAGAATAGAATTTTGATAAAAGCATGAGAGGCATACTGCGTCTCTCATGCTTTTTTATATTGATTATTTTTTTGCGCTGTGCTATAGATTGATATAGAGAGAAGAAAGTGGAAGGTATCTAGGAATGATAAAAAAACCGGCGAATGATAAGAAAAATGATACGCCGCTTTTGTTACTCCAAAATAAACCTACAAATATAGAACTGTTTGCAGGTGCCGGAGGACTTGCTTTAGGTATTGAAAAAGCCGGATTTGAAACGCTCGGCCTTATAGAAATTGATCGTGACGCAGCAGCCACGCTAAAACAAAACAGACCGCAATGGAATGTGATCTGTGATGATATTGCTAAGGAACCTCTGAATAAAGAGGTGTTATTAAGCCAGCAATCTGCAAATTCAC
>CAZNJN010000237.1:1732-2218 GCA_964573365.1 uncultured Oscillospiraceae bacterium | reverse complement strand
GTGCTAACTTTTTCGAGACCTTTTGCGATACTTTCATTTTACCGAAAACACCATCAAGAAAAGGGAGTATCGTATGCGGCTTTTTATTGTTGAAGATGAACGCGCGTTGCGCACCGTATTGGTGGAACGACTGAAAAAAGAGGGCTATAGCGTGGATGCCTGTAGCACGGGGACGGAGGCGATGGATTATCTCACTGCCGCTCCTTATGATATAGTGCTGCTGGACATCATGCTTCCGGGGGTAGATGGCTTAACGCTGCTTAGGCAGCTGCGCGCCAAGGGAATGGATGTGCCGGTGCTTTTGCTGACTGCCCGCGATAGCATTGAGGATAGAGTGCGCGGTCTTGACGCGGGCGCGGACGACTACCTGATCAAACCATTTTCCCATGATGAACTCATGGCGCGCATACGCGTATTGACTCGAAGAAAATATCAAAATACGACAAATATATTGCGTGTCGTCGACTTATCACTGAACCTGGCTAC
>CAZNJN010000237.1:0-1722 GCA_964573365.1 uncultured Oscillospiraceae bacterium | reverse complement strand
TCCGCCAAGGAATACACACTACTTGCCTACCTTATGCAAAACAAGGGCATCGTGCTCTCGCGAGAACAGATCGAGAGTCATGTTTGGAACTACAACTATGAGGGAGGTTCCAATGTGATCGATGTATATATTCGTATGCTTAGAAAAAAAGTGGATGATCCGTTCCCCACAAAACTGATCCATACGCTGCGCGGCCATGGATATATGCTGCGGGAGGAAGCACCATGAAAATCAAAACCAAACTGATTGTATGGTATACGCTTCTTATATCGGTGCTGCTTGCGGTGGTACTGACGTTTCTTTTGACGGCGGGAGAGAAAATTCTCTTTACCAGCGCTGAAAACCTACTGCGAAGCAGCGTGGAAAAGATGGCGGAGGAGATTGAGATTGAGGATGGACGTATAGAGGTAGACGATGATTTTCGGCTGCTCTCAAAGGGCGTTTTAATGATGGTGTATGAGGGCGGACGGCTTTATACAGGTCAACTTCCCGCCGATCTTCGCAAGGACGAGCCTATCCGACCGGGCGTTTTGCGTACTGTCGGCGTCTATCTTGTGTATGATATGGCGGTCACGGAAAACGTCGTGCTGCGCGGCTGCTATTCAACCCAAACCTTGACGGACTCTCGACGGGACATAGTGATTGCCGCGGTCATAGCGGCGCCGCTGCTGCTGCTGCTTTCAGCGCTGGGCGGACGCTGGATTACAATACGCGCGTTTGCGCCGCTCGACCTTATTTCAAAGACTGCCGCCAACATTCATAATGGCAGCGATCTTACCGCCCGCATAGGCCTTAACGATACGGGCGACGAGGTATCCGCGCTGGCTGCGGCTTTTGATGGGATGCTGAACCGCCTCGAGGATGCATTTCAGGCGGAAAAACAGTTTGCGTCCGATGTGTCTCACGAACTGCGCACACCCATTGCCGTGATACAGAGTCAATGTGAATATGCGCTCTCCGGGGTGGATGACGCTTCAGAGCAAGGCGCGCTAAGGGAGATACAGAATAAAGCCCGCGATATGTCGGCGCTTATTGGGCGATTGCTGGAGCTTTCGCGCGCCGAATACGGCAGTTCCTCGATCCGGTTTGAAAAAATCGACATTTCCGAGCTGCTTTACTTGGTAGCTGAAGAACTGGCGGACGCCGCTGAAGCAAAACAGATTTCGCTTAGCGTGGTTGCGGAGGATGGCATAACGATTGACGGGGAGCAGACGCTTATTTTGCGACTGCTGCTCAATTTGAGCGGCAATGCCATTCAATATACCTCACCGGGCGGTCATGTTAAGCTTTGCGTTCAGCGGGAACCCGGCGCCGTGGTTTTGCGGGTTCAGGATGACGGGGTCGGCATTGCTCCGGAACACCTTGATAAAATATTTCGACGTTTTTATCGTGTAGACGCTTCGCGTAGCAGAAAGGATGCTGCTGAAAATGAAGGCTATGGCTTGGGGCTGGCTTTTTGTAAATGGATAGCCGATGTTCATCATGCCGCCATTACGGTTGAGAGTGAACCGGGCTGCGGCAGCACGTTTATTGTGAGCTTTTTTTCTTAAGAGGTTTATGGATAAGAACGAGCCAAAAAAGTTACGAGTCGGGAGGGAAGCCTTTCAAAAAGCCTGACCGCTGATGACGATGATCTTCTCGCCTTGTCCGAACATATAACAGACAATATAGAGCGCAAATACGGCGGCTCATTAGTTCTAATGAAGGATTTCAGTTTACGTT
>CAZNJN010000236.1:403-2258 GCA_964573365.1 uncultured Oscillospiraceae bacterium | reverse complement strand
TTGTGGGTCAGGTATTGGCGGACGGCGCGAGCACGGATCACGGAGAAATCGCGCTTGGGCGCAACATCTTGATCGGCTTTATGACATGGGAAGGCTATAACTACGAGGACGCCGTACTGATCAGTGAAAAGCTGGTGAAGGAGGACGTCTATACCTCCATCCATATTGAGGAGCACGAGACGGAGGCGCGTGATACAAAGCTCGGCGAAGAAGAAATCACCCGCGACATTCCTAACGTCGGTGAGGACGCGCTGGCGGATCTTGACGAGCGCGGCATCATTCGCATCGGCGCGGAGGTTCGCTCGGGCGACATTTTAGTCGGCAAGGTCACGCCTAAGGGCGAAACGGAGCTTACTGCCGAGGAACGTCTGCTGCGAGCCATCTTTGGCGAAAAGGCGCGCGAGGTGCGCGACACCTCCTTGAGAGTGCCGCACGGCGAAGGCGGCGTGATTGTGGACGTCAAAGTGTTTACAAGAGAGAATAAGGATGAGCTTTCGCCCGGGGTCAACGAGCTGGTTCGCGTATACATCGCGCAGAAGCGAAAGATTTCCGTCGGCGATAAAATGGCTGGCCGCCACGGAAACAAAGGTGTTATTTCCCGCATTCTGCCGGAAGAGGATATGCCTTTCCTGCCCGACGGTACGCCGCTGCAGATCGTACTCAATCCATTGGGCGTTCCTTCCCGTATGAATATTGGACAGGTATTGGAGCTGCATCTGGGTATGGCGGCAAAGAGCCTTGGCTGGAAGATCGCCACTCCCGTATTTGATGGCGCGACGGAAGAGGACATCAAGGGTCTGCTTACGCAAGCGGGAAAAGACCCGGACGGCAAAACCGTACTGTATGACGGACGCACCGGGGAACCCTTTGAAAACAGGATCTCGGTCGGCTATATGTACTATCTCAAGCTGCATCATCTGGTGGACGATAAGATTCATGCCCGTTCTACGGGACCTTACTCGCTGGTTACGCAGCAGCCTTTGGGCGGCAAAGCGCAGTTCGGCGGTCAGCGTTTTGGAGAGATGGAAGTGTGGGCGCTCGAAGCTTACGGCGCGGCAAACACGCTTCAGGAGATCCTTACGGTCAAGAGCGACGATGTTGTGGGCCGCGTAAAGACCTACGAGGCCATCGTAAAGGGCGAAAATGTGCCTGAACCGGGCGTGCCGGAGTCCTTTAAGGTTTTGATCAAGGAATTGCAGTCGCTGTGTCTGGACATCAAGGTGCTTTCGGATACGAACGAAGAAATCAAGATCGGCGAAATGGTCGAGGATGAGGACGACGCGCGCGTGGACATCAATATCGCGGGCAATGAAGACGCGCCCGCTGCCGCGCCCGCCGGCGACGACGCCTTTGATCTGGACGAAGACTTTGACTTTGACGACGAGGACAATGCGGACGACGACGAGCTCGACGATTTCGAGGGAGCCGGATTCAGCGTTATCGACGGCGATGATAACGACGAAGCTTAACAGTGGAGTGAAGGGAGCAAAAATACAATGTTTGAATTGACGAATTTTGACGCGATACAAATCGGCTTGGCCTCTCCCGAAAAAATCCGCGAATGGTCGCATGGCGAAGTCAAAAAACCCGAAACCATCAATTATCGCACGCTCAAGCCTGAGCGCGACGGTTTGTTCTGTGAACGCATTTTCGGGCCGACGAAGGACTGGGAATGCCATTGCGGACGCTATAAAAGGATTCGCTATAAAGGCGTGATCTGCGATAAGTGCGGCGTTGAGGTTACCCGCGCAAAGGTACGCCGCGAACGCATGGGTCATATTGAGCTGGCCGCGCCGGTATCGCATATCTGGTATTTTAAGGGTATCCCCTGCCGCATGAAGATGCTGCTCGACAT
>CAZNJN010000236.1:0-379 GCA_964573365.1 uncultured Oscillospiraceae bacterium | reverse complement strand
AAAAGGTGCTGTATTTTGCGGCCTTTGTCGTGACTGATCCGGGCACGACTCCGCTTATGCACAAGCAGATTCTTTCCGATCAGGAGTACCGCGAGGCACAGGAGCAGTACGGCCCCAAGAGCTTTAAGGCCGGCATGGGTGCAGAGGC
This sequence comes from uncultured Oscillospiraceae bacterium, assembly GCA_964573365.1. Classification (GTDB taxonomy): domain Bacteria; phylum Bacillota; class Clostridia; order Christensenellales; family CAG-138; genus JAQVRG01. The sequence continues at coordinate 231 of CAZNJN010000236.1, read as the reverse complement.
CATCAAGGAGCTGCTTTTGCAGCTCGACCTGCCCAAGCTGGAGCTTGAGTTGCGCGAGGAGGTAGACGGTTCCTCCGGCCAAAAAAGGGCAAACGCTATCAAGCGTCTGGAGGTCGTCGAAGCCTTTAATAAGAGCGGCAATAAGCCGGAATGGATCATTCTCGACGTTGTACCCGTTATCCCTCCCGAACTGCGCCCGATGGTGCAGCTCGACGGCGGACGCTTTGCAAC
>CAZNJN010000235.1:0-2268 GCA_964573365.1 uncultured Oscillospiraceae bacterium | reverse complement strand
AAGTACGGGGGTTATGTAAACTCTATATAAGGACAGGGCATAGAAGAATATCCGTTTTCCACCCGGATATTGAAGCTCAACGATTTCGAGCAAATCTTCGCAACAATGCACGAAAAGGCCGTCTTTGGGATTGGCAATCACGCATTCGCCAGGTGTGCCCTCCTCACTTTTATCGGTTAAGGCGGTTTTCCATATTTTGATGATGACCCCGTCCAATGATGCAAAAGCGACGGGCCACGGATTCATGCCACGCACAAAATTGTGGAGCTGAAGCGCGGAAGAAAAAAAGTTCAGCTTTCCGTCCTCTTTTTTGATCATGCTGCATTTGCTTGCGAGGGAAGCATCCTGCGGCGTTCTCTTGAGTGTGCCGTTCTCTAATGCCAGTATCGTCTTTTTCAGCAGTTCTGCGCCCATGAGGGACAAGCGATCAAAAAGTTCTCCTGCCGTTTCGTTTTCGCCTACAAGCGTTTTTTCCATCATCAGAATATCGCCGGTATCAAGTCCCACATCCGTCATCATCGTGGTTACGCCGCTTTCCTTTTCACCGTTGATCACAGCCCATTGTATGGGAGCTGCACCGCGATATTTGGGAAGCAGACTGCCATGCACGTTGATGCAGCCGTATTTGGGAATGCTGAGGTTTTCGCTAGAAAGAATCTGTCCGAAGGCGACAGTCACCATAAGATCGGGCGCAAAAGCACGCAACGCGTCAACGCCTTCGGGAAGGCGTATTTTGGCGCATTGAAACACGGGAATGCCATATTGCTGCGCCAGTGTTTTTACCGGCGGCGCAGCGGCTTCTCCGTGCCTTCCTTTGGGACGGTCGGGCTGCGTAAAAACTTGTAGGGTATGCCCTTCATCAATCAGCATTTTTAGAGAGGGCAAAGCAAAATCGGGCGTACCCAAAAAAGCGATCCTCATGCGTCCTCAACCTCCCCCTCATCTTCCGAATAGCCTTCCGGCGGTTCAGTAATCAGACGCTTGTAAACAAGCCCGTCCAAATGGTCGATCTCATGGAGCATCGCGCGCGCCAAGAGTCCTTCGCCCGTATATTCATGTATTTCTCCATGCCGGTCGTAGGCTTGTACCGTCACAACGTTGGCGCGCTCCACATAGCCGCTTTCACCAGGGAAGGACAAACAACCCTCAAAGCAGCCTTGTGTGCCGGAGCTGGAAAGAACCACAGGATTGACCAGCTCAATCGGAAAATCTCCGCAGTCAATGACGGCGATACGGCGTAAAACGCCGATCTGCGGTCCGGCAAGGCCGACACCCTGCGAATCGTAGAGAGTGTCGAACAGATCGTCGATCAAAAAGGAAAGCTTTTTGTCAAACTTTTCAACCGGTCTGCAAACCTGATATAAGCAGGGCGCATTATAAGTTTGAATTTTTCGTATTGCCATATCTTCCTCCAAATTATTTCAGTGTCATTATAGCGCAAAGCGCGGAATGTGGCAATAAGTAACGCATTCCTCAACATCTTTGCGACTTTATAACAAAGAAAAGCGCCTGGTCGGTCAGGCGCTTTTCTGTAAAGAATACGGTATATCGATCGCTGTGCGCTCCTTGAAGCAGTTGTAACGATCCCCAAGCCGGACTCAATGAGAAATGTTACGCTTCCTCGGGCATGAGCGCGTTATGGTAAACTTCCTGCACATCGTCATTATCTTCAAAACGCTCTAAAAGCCGTTCCAGCTTGTCGATAAGCTCGGGATCATTGGCCTCCACCGTGTTCTGCGGGATCATGCTAAGCTCTGCGGTCAAGAAAGAATAGCCTGCGGCCTCCAGTGTCTCGCGCACGGCGGAAAAATCCGCGACGGCGGTATAAATCTCAAACACATCGTCAAGGGGTACAAAATCTTCCGCTCCTGCTTCAAGCGCCGCCATCATCAGCTCATCCTCATCGATAGCGGGGTCTTTTTCAACAACCATCAAGCCGCGCTTGTTAAACATCCAGGATACGCAGCCGTTATTGCCCATGCTGCCGCCGCTCTTATCGAAAAGATGGCGGATTTCAGCAGCGGTGCGGTTGCGGTTATCGGTTACGACTTCGACGATAAGAGCGATGCCGTTGGGACCGTAGCCTTCATAGGTGATTTCTTCGTAGTTGACGCTGCCAAGCTCACCCGCAGCTTTTTTAATCGAGCGCGAAATATTATCGTTTGGCATGTTGTTGGCCTTTGCCTTAGCGATTACGTCGCGGAGCTTGGAATTGTTCATCGGATCACTGCCGCCTTCTTTAACGGCGATTGCGATCTCTCGGCCGAT
>CAZNJN010000234.1:1064-2302 GCA_964573365.1 uncultured Oscillospiraceae bacterium | reverse complement strand
CCCTGCATCCGTACAAAAAGAAGGCCGTAGCTTTTCATTTTGCTACAGCCCCTTTATGTATAGCCGGACTAGCAGCTACCGAATACCAGCGTACCATCCTTATAGCAGGCGCAGGTTCGGATGCTTTCCAGAGCGTCAGTCGGCGTTTTTAGCGGGTTACGATCCAAAATAAGCAAATCTGCACGCATACCGGGAGAAAGCTGACCCTTGTCGGCGCTTTCACCGTATTGCAGTGCAGCATTGATAAGCAGCGCGTGCAGGGCGCTTTGTGCGCTGATACGCTCCTGCGCGCCCAAAAGCTCGCCGTCCGCGCTTATACGCGTACATGCGCAGCTCATAGCGGTAAGCGGAGACGGCGGCAGCACGGGCGTATCCTGATGGAGGGTAAAGGGTATGCCAAGCTTTTGCGCGCTGGCGCAGGGACTGATCAGATCGGCGCGTGCTCTGCCCAGATTTTTGATGTGGACGTCGCCCCAGTAACGTGTGTGTGCCGGAAAAAAGCTTGGTATAAGGCCAAGCGCCTTTACGCGGGGAAGCTGATCCGGACGCATAAGCTGCGCGTGGACGATGACATTATGCTCCGAAGAATACGCGGTGTGCGCATTGATAAACTGATCGATTGCGGCGTCGCCGTTGCAGTGGCAAAGAAGCTGAAGCCCCGCCTGTTTTGCCTGCTCCACATAAGCGCGCGTTTCTTCGTCCGTGTGAATGGCGTAGGCGCGGTAACTCGGATCGTCGCTTGGTTTAAGCGGCAGATAGGGCTTGGTGAGCCATGCGGTGCGTCCTTGCGGACTGCCGTCCAAGAACAGCTTATAGCCGCCGATGCGCAGGTGGTTTTTATAGCCGCCTACGAACTCAGGATGCTCTTTGGGAAGTGCTGCGCATTGCGTGATGTCCGCATAGCCTACGACGTCGAGCTTGAGCAGACCCCGCTCGTTTGCAAGCGCAAGGAGCGAAAAGTCCTCCGCCTGCATACGTCCTTCCTGCGCGGTCGTAATGCCATAGGAAAGATAAATCTCCTGCGCCCTATCTAGGAGCTGCAGCTTTTCCTCCGTGCCGGGCGCAGGGATCACGGAGGCGACATTCATAAAGACGCTTTCCTCCAGATAGCCGTTTGGCCTTCCATCCCTTGCGTCACGAGCGATCATGGGACTCTCGCCCATATCCGTAACGCCGGCTTTTTGCAGCGCGAGGCTATTGCAAACTCCCATGTGTCCGCCTTGATGGCTCACGATCAC
>CAZNJN010000234.1:0-1054 GCA_964573365.1 uncultured Oscillospiraceae bacterium | reverse complement strand
GTCAGGATGCTCGGGTGGGGCGAAACGGGTATGATCGTAGCCAAAACCCACGACCCAATCATCCGCGTTCGGTTTTGCTTTTTTCACATAGGCGTTGAGGGTATCAACGATCTCGTCAACACTTTTGCAGCCCTCCAGGGAAACGGCGCGAAGGCTCATGGCATACTGCACGATATGGCCGTGTGCGTCAAAAAAGGAGGGGAGAAGCGTTTTTCCGTTCAGGTCAACGCAAATGGCGTGGGGATACTGCTCCTTGAGCGTCTTCAAATCGCCAAGCGCTTTAATTCTTCCATCGCAGCTACAAAGCGCCTCGGCGGGAGCGTCGTTCTCCATCGTGAGAATACTGCCGTTATAAAAAAGAGTCTGCGACATCGTTTCTTTTACCTCAGCTTTAATTTTTATTGTATAAAAACAGTATCGCACAAAAAAGGGAAAAAAACACGTCATAACTGTAACAAAACCCGAAATCCGCTGTGGATTTCGGGCTTTTACGGGTGCTTCGCATCAGACCTCTTTTGTAAAGCATTCGATCGCTTGGGAGATAAACTGTGCGTTTCCGTCGCCAAAGCGGCCAAGATACTCGCCAAAGCGTTCGTCCGCGCTGTACATAAGGCCTAAGCCGCGCAGGATTTCCTTGGTGCAGGGATAATGGTAGCGGCTGATGTGCGCCTGCCATTCCTGCACGAGTGCCTGCGCCCGCTCGGACGCCGGACCTTGATCCATGCACTTGGCGAACGCGGCAAAAATGGCGTCGGCTTCTTCGCTGATCGCCGCTTCCTTTGCATCATCGTAGACGGCATGGCGCTTTTGATTCTCCGCATAAGCGTCGGTCTTTCCCCAGCGCTCGGCGACCTCTGCCGCATAGCGCGCCTTTACTTCTTCTAATTCGATGGGCTTTTGATTCTTATTCATGGGTTTTCCTCCTAAAGTTTCGTCGGCGAGCGCGATCATACCGTCAAGCTGTTCGCGTTTAAGAAGCAAAAGCTCCCGATGCCTGCGGATGGCGCTCTGCGTGTCGTAATCCGGGCGCGAAAGAATATCGGCGATGTCCTTG
>CAZNJN010000233.1:0-2392 GCA_964573365.1 uncultured Oscillospiraceae bacterium | reverse complement strand
TTTTCTGTGCTTTTGCACTGTTCTTAGAAAATAATTGTTTAGCCCGCCCGATCCAGCAAGGCGTCGATTTTTTCTTCTTCCTTCTCGGCTTTTTTTTCATCCTGGTCAAGCAAGCTCAATCGTCCGTCTGAAAGCGTGCCGTCAGAAGCCGCAGCGCTCTGCGCATTTGCTTTTAACTGACTAAACTCATCATACGGGAACATCGAACGATCTGTCCTTGTGTTGCGTATACGAATGTAGCCTTCTGTGTCCCAGTATCGGATTTTATACCAGCCCTCCTGCGGATCACTCTCCAGAATATTCAAGCTCGTATCACGAGGCATACGGCAGAGCACCTCAGATTTTACATCCTTTTGAGCGTATATATTCGTGGTCGTCTTGGTCGCGCGCCCATTTGGATATGTTTGCTCTTTGCCCTGCTCATAGGTGATATTGATACGTTTTACATACCCTTCTTTGTCGTTGACAAGCACCTTGACCCACGGATCGCCTTCCTGCAATACCTCAACAGGAGTTCCTGCTTTTAGACGGCCGATATACTTATCGTTGCTCCCGTTTCCGGTGCGCATCGCGGCGCCGTCGCTTGTTATCCATGCCGTCTTATTGGCAAGCTCCGCCTCGTCATAGATCCCCGCTTGAAACGCCTTATAATCCTGAAAGGCAAGCGTGGAGCGTAAGCCCTTTTTTTCTGCCGCGCTGATGGAATTTGCCCCACCGATCGTAATGCGCGTACCGGGGCAGGCATGATAGTAGAGCCATTTTGCGTCTTCTACATACAGTCTGATGCAGCCGTGCGACGCACGCCGACCCAGCGTGGAATACGGACTTGTTTTGAGCCTTTCCACATCTCTGCTGGAAAACATGATGGAGTGCATGTAAATGCCACGCACAACCTGCGTCCAATAGCGCGCATATTCATTATTAAAATTCGCGAATTTTCCAAAGCGTTCTTTGCCGCCCAAACGGTAGGTTCCCGTAGGCGTAGGCGTAAGGTCGGCGCCGGAGGTACAGAGCATTCGCCGAACGATGCGCGTGTATTCTCCCTCGTCATCCCGCCCATAGACCGTGAGCACTTGATTGGGAATATTCAAATACAAATAGTATCTGTCAATATCGTTATTTTTTAGCTCATCCCGCGCCAAAGCGGAAACGGCACTGAAAAGGACTAGAATACCCAAGCAAAAAATCGTGCATCTTTTCCATCTTTTCATCTGCAATCATACTCCGCCAATTCCTTCATGAAAGGCATATTATAAAGTTCCTCGTTCGTCGTGTCCAACCTGTCCAAGACTTCCGTCATTTCTGTTACGTTTTCTCTTTTTAAGGCAAAAACATCGTCGGAATAAAGACAGAAGGGCTCAAGAAGCGTTGTTTTTTCAACATTCTCGCCCGATAGCGCACAAAGCGCCATGCGCAGCGCCAGCTTCCCCGCGTCATACTCATTTGCGCCCACCGCACTCCCCATCAAGAAATGATCTTCCTGCATCGCCTCAAGCTGTTCTTTGCTCAAGCCCGCCGCGCAGATCTCCACCGCGTCGTTTCTTGCCGCCTTTTGCAGGGCTGAAAATCCTTGCAGCGCAAGCTTCGGCGTTTCTGCGTAAACGGTATCCAACACACCTACGGTTATTGCGCTTAGCGATTCTTGCAGCCATGTCTCCGCCGCATATCCGTCGCTCTCATAGTAGCAGCCTTTGCTCTGAAGCTTACCCTCCGTTTCCATCTGCGTATAAAGCTGCGCGCCTTCACTTGCTTCTTGCGCAAACAGTCCCAAAATACGGATGGGCGCTTCATGCGACGGATAGTCGAACATGGCCGAAAGAGCTGCTTTTGTTTCTTCTTTCTTATTATATAAAATAAAGTATACTTCGTCTTGCGGCTCCGCCGCCTCTGCGTTGGCTCTGTAAACGACAGAGGGAACAGCGGACTTCGTATAAGCGTTATTCTCGTCGTACACAAGCAAAGCGTCGCAGAGCGCGCCTTCCTCAATGGATGAAAGCTGTTCAAGAGGAATGCCTATACGCTCGCTTTGCGCCGCCGCGCCTTGTGCAAAGAGACTTCCCTTCGGCGCGACACAGCCCACGACGATGTCCTTGCCGAATACTTTTTGCATACCGACTTTAGGCTCGGGCGTCTCGATTGGCTCGGCCGCCTTCTCCGTTTCATTTACCGCTACGCTTTGCACACAGCCAAAACAGGAAAGCATGCACAGCAGAGCGAGTATGCCCGTAAACACTCTTTTCATTATCTTCCTTTACTCCCCTAACAGATCTCTTTTGATGCTCACCGGCATCGAATGCTGCGGATATAAAGTCGCCCAGCCCTTTGCAATCGAACGCGACTGCACATAGCCCTTGTCCATCCAGTACTGCACAAGCGTCCAGCCCTCCGGTAC
>CAZNJN010000232.1:0-2427 GCA_964573365.1 uncultured Oscillospiraceae bacterium | reverse complement strand
ATCAATAGAGCAAAGATAAAAATTTATCGAGTCCGATTCCGTTCATCAAAATTTCAGTTTTTGTTAAATCGACGCCTCATTTTTGACGCAAGCGCATGATAGACTATAAGCACAGTAAGAGATGCAGACGATCATCCGCTTACGAAAGCAATTATATGATTCCTCCAAACAAGATGCCGGCTCCGGTTGAGAGTCGGCATCGGCGATTTTGGGGAAATACAGCTCGTCTTTACATTCTTGTTCACCAATGGCTTGACGTATGGAAAAAAAACGCATAAAATGTTTGTTATCATAAAAAAGAATTTGGCACTATTTCTATGACACATAAAATACCGGACGCGACGAAAGCTTACCTGATCAGAGAGAAGCGCTGAAACCCCGCTGCGCATTCTTCCAAAATCGGTTCGTCTGGAATTGACTTTTTTTGCCCGACTGTGTAAAATTAAGCCCTTGGTTTTTTGCCGTGACTTTACGGCGAAAAGATAAAATAAAGGAGAGAAAAACAAATGAAAAAACTGATTGCGATCATGCTTACCGTGCTGATGGCGCTGTCCATGGCGGCTTGCGCCAAGACGGAAGCACCCGCCGCCGCACAGGAGAGCGCGGCAAAGGTTTATAATGTAGTAAGCCTCGTTAACGGTAATCTTGGCGACAAATCCTTCTTTGATTCCGCCGAATCCGGACTCAAAGAACTGGCCGACGCGGGTCGTATTACCTATAAGACCATCGAGATGGGCGGTACGGACGAAGACCAGCCGAAATGGCTTGAGACGCTCTATGAGGTCGCCGAGTCCGGCGAATATGATCTGATTATCTGCGGTACCTACCAAATGCCCGACTATTTGAAGGAAGTTGCCACCGCATATCCCGATCAACTATTTTTAATCTATGATGACGATACCTATGCAGGCGAGAACAAAAACGTCGTCAACATCACCTACAAGCAGAACGACATGGGCTATCTCATCGGCGTATTTGCCGCTGGCATGACCAAAGAAACCTCTGTTGCAAACATCAATGACAGCAAGGTCGTCGGCTTTATCGGCGGCGTAGACAGCCCCGTTATCAACGACTTCCTGTATGGCTTCTTGGAGGGCGCGAAGGCGACCGATCCGCTATGTCAACAGCTATGTAGATACCGCTACTGCCAAGGAAATGGGTCTTTCCATGATCAACGACAAGAACTGCGACATCATCTGGGGCGTTGCGGGTCTTAGCGGAAACGGCGGCGCGGAAGCGGCGCTTGAAACCGGCAAGAGCTGGTTCATCGGCGTTGACTCCGACCAGGAGCTTACGCTTTCTCCCGAGCTTGCGGCGATCACCCTGACCTCCGGTCTTAAGAACATCGGCAATTCCATCGTCTGGATCTTTGACGAGTGGGACGCCGGCAGAACCTACTGGGGAAGCAAAGTGCAGCTTGGTATCAGTGAAGGCGGCGTCGGCATCGTGACCGATAAAAACTTCACCAAGGTCGCGCCCAAGAGCGTACAGGACGCGGTCACTGCGGCGCAGGATGCGATCGTAAAGGGCGATATTGTTGTTCCCACTGCGATCGGCGATGAGACCAACGCGGTTGCGGCTCTGCGTGATTCCATGCAGCCGTAACGGCAGGGCGCACTCTTTAACGCATAAGACCTATCGGCTTATACACGAACGGGGGAGCTATAAGCGCTCCCCCGTTTCACATTTACGGACTCATCCTTCATTACGAAATCTAAAACAAAAATAGGGTTCACTCGGAAAATCAACAGAAAATCAGAATTTAGGGGAAGACGCATATGGAAAACAACGAGCTCGTTGTCCAGATGAAGAAGATAACGAAGGTCTATCCCAACGGGATCGCGGCGAATCAGGATGTGGATTTTTTCGTGCGAAAAGGCGAAATCCACGCGCTTATGGGCGAAAACGGCGCCGGTAAATCGACGCTGATGAAAATGCTCTTTGGCCTTGAACAGCCTACGTCGGGACAGATCATCATCAACGGCGAGGAAGTCACTCTCAGCTCGCCTTCTACAGCGATTGCCAAGGGCGTCGGCATGGTGCATCAGCACTTTATGCTGGTTCCGAGCCTGACGGTCGCGGAGAACATTGTGCTTGGTATGCCGCCGAAAAAGGGCCTTTTTATCGATTATAAGAAGGCCGTAGAAATCACCGAAAGCTTTGCCGAAAAGTATAATTTGCCCGTAGAGGCAAACGCGAAGGTGATGGATATTCCCGTGGGCATGAAGCAAAAGGTGGAAATTCTCAAAGCGCTCGTTCGCGGCGCGAAGATTTTAATATTGGATGAACCGACGGCTGTGCTGACCACGCAGGAAACGGCGGAGCTGTTTAAGGAGCTGATCCATCTCAAGGAACAGGGCTATACCATCGTATTCATCTCCCACAAGCTCAAGGAGATCAAGCAGCTTACCGACCGGCTCACGATTA
>CAZNJN010000231.1:0-2444 GCA_964573365.1 uncultured Oscillospiraceae bacterium | reverse complement strand
TTGCAGCTCAAAAAAAGCTTGACCATGGAGCAAAAGAGAATAAAAATAGAGAAAAAAGTGCAAACGCGGGAAAGCAACAGGGCAAAAAAAGTCGAGAAAAAAAACGATCAAGCTGCTACGATATGCGCTGTGGAGGTGATACGGATGAAGGAACAGACGCTTGCCGTGCAGCGAATGCAGGATTATATCCAAGCGCACTTTGACGAGCCGATCTCATTAGCGGAGCTTTCCGGCGTATCGCTGTACTCGCCGTGGTATTCTTACCGTTTATTTCGCGAGTACACCGGTTTGACCCCAGCCGATTATATCCGGCGAATGCGGCTCTCCCGATCTGCGCTGCGCTTAAAAAAAGATGAGTGCCGAATCTCGCAAGCGGCGTATGAGCTGGGCTTTGGCAGCGTGGACGGCTATCAGAGAGCCTTTTTTCGCGAATTTGGCTGCAATCCGCACGAGTACGCGAGAAAGCCCGTTCCGATCTATCTGTTTACGCCTTACGGAGTAAAATTCAGAGAGCTCAGAAAGGAGAATGTAATGAACAACGAGGTACGAAACGTCTTTGTGCAGATCATGGAAAAACCCCGTAGGAAGGTTATACTCAAAAGGGGCGTAAAGGCGAAGGAGTATTTTGCTTACTGTGAGGAGGTCGGCTGTGACGTATGGGGTCTTCTTAAAAGCATGGATTCCCTCTGCGGCGAACCGGTGTGCCTGTGGCTTAACGAGGCGTATCGGAGGCCAGACAGCTCGGTTTATGTGCAGGGCGTAGAGGTGGAGGCTGATTATGAGGGAGCTATTCCGGAGGGCTTCGACGTGCTTACGCTGCCCGCGGCAAGCTATCTGTTGTTTCAGGGCGAGCCGTTTGAGGAGGAGGATTACGCGCAGGCAATTTGCGATGTTCAGGCGTCAATGGAAAAATATGATCCCGCTTTGATCGGCTATAGCTGGGACGACGATAATCCGCGCATCCAGCTTGAGCCCGTAGGTACTCGGGGCTATATCGAGCTGCGCGCCATTAAGAAGCACAACTAAAAAGCAGGAGGACAGCTTATGCAGAATGTCAAAATACGAGTCGCTTCACCCGCCGATGCGAAAGCGCTGCTTTCTATCTATGCGCCTTATGTCGAAACGACGGCGATCACCTTTGAATATGAGAGGCCGACTTTGGCGGAATTTGAAGAACGAATACGGCATACGCTGCAAAGCTATCCCTATATTGTCGCGGAGCAAAACGGAGAAATCGTCGGTTATGCCTATGCAGGAGCTTTCAACGCCAGGGCGGCGTATGCCTGGGCGGCGGAAACGACGATCTATGTAAGCGCGGATAAAAAGAGGCAGGGAATAGGAAAAAAACTGTATACGGTGCTGGAGGAGATTCTCAAAGCGCAGGGGATACTGAACCTAAACGCCTGTATTGCTTATCCGCGCGGCGAGGATGAGTTTTTGAAGGGGGACAGCGTCCATTTTCATGCGAAAATGGGCTATGTACAGGTGGGACAATTTCATAGCTGCGGATACAAATTCGATCATTGGTACGATATGGTATGGATGGAAAAGCAGCTTGGCTCCCACGGAAGGCATCAAAAGCAAATCGAGCTTTTTGCGCAGCTTTGTCCGCTCTTTTTTGGAGACGACGGCGCGCTCAATTAAAAAAAGCGCGGAAGAGGACGAAAACGCAAAGGGGCGAAGCCATATGCTCTGTGGCTGCCTCTTTTCGCTTATACGGAGAAATTTTCGCCCATTTCCAAGACCTGCCACTCAAACTTCCCGTATAAAAAATACCGCCCTTTACAGATACTAGAGCTACATCCAATTGACAAATGGGAGGGCAAGAAAGTGAAGGCGACAGGCATTGTAAGACGTATCGATGAGCTGGGTAGAATCGTAATCCCCAAGGAGATCAGGCGCACACTGAGGATCAGGGAGGGCGACCCGTTGGAAATTTTTACTGACCGGGAGGGCGAGGTAATCCTGAAAAAATACTCGCCGATCGGTGAGCTGGGCGATTTTGCCCGGGAATACGCGGAGGCGCTGCACCAGTCCTCCGGCCATATTGCGGCGATTTGTGACAAAGACATGGTTGTCGCCGTGTCCGGCGGCGGACGCAAGGAGCTGATGGATAAGCCCATCCATACTGACATAGAATCGCTCATGCAGGAGCGCGGACGCATCCTTATGAATGCGGGTGAGGGACGCTTGCTTGACGTGACGAATGATGAAACCTCATCCCCGTATTCATCACAGGTCATCATTCCAATTTTGGCCGCGGGCGACGCGATCGGCGCGGTGATCCTCTTGAGCCGGGATCCCGAAACGCACATGGGCGACGCGGAAAAGAAGGTATGCGAAACAGCCGCATATTTCATGGGGAAGCAGATGGAAAACTGAAGCAGCGCGCATCTGATACGTCAATGCTTGAGCCGCCGGATTTTCCGGCGGCTCCTTAGCTT
>CAZNJN010000230.1:0-2447 GCA_964573365.1 uncultured Oscillospiraceae bacterium | reverse complement strand
TTATAGCTCATGCAGTATACAATAAATGAGCGGCTTCGGCCTGTGTGGGCGCAGATATACCTGCGCAGGGATATTGAAAAGCATTCTATGGAGATTCAGAAAAAACTGAGGAATATAAATGAGGCACGACGCTTTGAAAAACCGAATAGGCACGAGCGACAATCCCATATGACAAAGGGGTATTGATGTGGTGAGATATATGGAAAGATTATTTATGTTTTACGAAGGATAGACAAATCGTAATTTGCGGAGGCATAAGCTATAACATAACCGTAAAAACAAGCTTTGAGTTAGTAAAATAAAAGTCAGACAACAGGAAAATTCGTTCACTACCATGCACTAAGACTGCTAGAACGTAACGTTAGGGAGAAGTAAGAAAAAACATATTTGTCGGGCAGATTATGAGCATACGCCTAGCCGCTAGCCTACAAAATAGACATAAGTACAATACCATTGATAAACTACATTTGAAGCACCTTTCGGGGGGGTGCTTTTCTCTTGCCCCAAAATAATAACATTAGGAGGAAAACAACATGCCAAGCGGTTCCGACGCGCCGATCAGGTATTGAAATACACGCTCAACGGTACGGAGGTAGCCTTAGACTATGCTCAATTTAAGCTGTGTTACTGCGAAAAATGAATTGACAAAACAGATTAGATATATTAAACTACAAGCTAGTTAGAAGAATTTAACCACTGTTTTCGATCTTTGGTTATAGGCGCTTAACCATAAGAATGAAGGAGGAACTGCATGATGCCGCTGACGATGGTAAAAACTGGCGACGCGGTGACGATTCGAAAGATCACGGGTCGGGACGATATTCGTCAACACTTGGCGGAGCTGGGCTTTGTGGTGGACGAAGATGTAACTGTGGTAAACGAAATTGCCGGAAATTTGATTTTACAGGTGAAGGACAGCAGGATCGCACTGGATAAAACGATGGCAAACCGCATCATAGTCTAAGGGAGGTATGAGGGATGAAAACACTGAGGGATGTTAAAGTAGGCGAGACCTGCAGGGTGATAAAGCTGAGGGGCGAGGGCGCGGTGAAGCGTCGTATTATGGACATGGGTATTACAAAGGGCGTCGAGCTACTGGTGCGCAAGGTGGCGCCGCTGGGCGATCCGATGGAGCTCAACGTGCGCGGATACGAGCTTTCCGTTCGTAGGGGCGACGCGGAAAAGATCGAAGTCGAATAGACTTCTTTTTTAAGGCCACATGGTTAGATACACTTAATTATATCAAAACTGATCAAGGAGGACTGAGCTATGGAGATCAAAATAGCGCTTGCGGGGAATCCGAATTGCGGAAAGACCACGCTCTTTAACGCCCTCACCGGCAGCAATCAGGTCGTAGGAAACTGGCCGGGCGTGACGGTGGAAAAAAAAGAAGGAGAACTTAAAGGAAATAAGGGCGTAATACTACAAGATCTGCCCGGCATTTATTCCCTTTCGCCTTACACGCTTGAGGAGGTGGTATCCCGTGAATATCTGGTGCGTGAAAAGCCCGACGCAATCCTTGATATCGTGGACGGCACGAACATCGAAAGGAATTTGTACTTGACTACGCAGCTCATCGAGCTGGGTCTGCCCGTCGTCATGGCTGTCAATATGATGGATGTGGTTCGCAAAAACGGCGATAGAATCGACATCAAAAGGCTTGGGGAGGCGACGGGTTGTCAGGTCGTAGAAATGAGCGCGCTCAAGGGCGAAGGCGATATGGAAGCTGCCCAAGCAGCCATAGACGCCGCCCGAAACCGTAATGCCGTGGAGCTTCCACATGTGTTTACCGGCAGCGTCGAGCACGCGCTTGCGCATATTGAGGAATCCATACAGGGCATGGTGGATGCGCGTACCCTTCGCTGGTATGCGATCAAGGTGTTTGAGCGGGATCAAAAGGTGCTTTCAGAGCTCAAGCTGCAGGCGGAGCTTGCAGAGCATATTCAAAAGCATATCGCGGATTGCGAAAAGGAACTGGACGACGATGCGGAGAGCATCATCACCAATCAACGTTATGCGTATATCAATACGGTCGTGGAAAAGGCGGTAAAGAAAAAAGCGGAAAAACACAGCCTTTCTGCCTCGGATAAGATCGATAGGATCGTTACCGACCGGTATCTGGCCTTGCCCATCTTTGCGGCGCTCATGTTTCTTGTATACTATATCTCCATCGGCTCCGTAGGCAGCTTTTTGACCGCTTGGACAAACGATACGCTCTTTGGCGGATGGATTGTGCCGGGCATAACCTCACTTCTTACGAACTGGGGCGTTGCGGCATGGCTCGTGAGTCTCGTCGCGAACGGCATCATCGGCGGTGTGGGCGCGGTACTGGGCTTTGTGCCCCAAATGCTTCTCCTGTTCACGCTGCTTTCAATCCTTGAGGATGTGGGATATATGGCGCGCGTGGCGTTCATCATGGATAGGATTTTCCATAAGTTCGGGCTTTC
>CAZNJN010000229.1:0-2472 GCA_964573365.1 uncultured Oscillospiraceae bacterium | reverse complement strand
TATGATCCCGTTCCCGAAACCTTCTCCTTTCCGCACATCAAAATGAAGAAAGAGAGAATCACTCAAACATGACCAATTCCTTTTTTTTGACGAAATGGTTTTTAGAAGGAATGCAGTGGGTCTACAATAATGTAGGCGACGTAGTAATTACCATCTTGATATGGACACTGTTGATCCGTCTTCTTACGGTGTTTTCTGACATCAAAACCCGCAAGTCCAGCGCGGACATGGCGCGTATTCAGCCACAGATCCAAAAGCTGCAGGCACGCTACAAAAACGATCCGCAAAAGCTGCAGGTGGAGCAAAGCAAGCTGATGAAAAAAGAAGGCGTCAGCATGTTTGGAAGCTGTCTGCCCCTTTTGATCACCATGCCGCTGTTCTTCTGCTTTATTTATGCTTTCCGCGCATGGGGCTACGAGCAGGTCATCAAGCTTTTAATCAGCGACGATCCCGCCGCGCTTTTTGCAAGCTACAAGTTTTTGTGGGTCAATAACATCTGGCAGCCGGATAACGGCATGTCGCCGGTCATTCAGGACGCTGTCGCGTTTTTGAGCACGAAAAATCTTGACAAGCTGATCTATCTTGAACGCAATCCCGAGGTCTGGCAAAAGCTCATCGATCTTGGAATCGCGGCCGTCAAGAGCACGGAGCTGCTGCCTTCGGGTCAGACCGCTGTATACTACACCTTCTTGACGAGCGAAGCGGCGATTAACGCCTATAATACGACTCTTGCGCCCTGCGTGCAGATGTACGCGGGCTACAGCAACGGCTGGTTCATTCTACCCGTACTTGCCGGCGGACTCGGCTTCCTTTCCTCGTGGATATCCATGAAGGGACAGCCGCAGCAAAGCGGCGCGAACGCGCAGGCACAGCAGACCAGCAAAATTATGATGTATATGATGCCGATCATGTTTTTTGTCTGCTGCTTGCAGGCAAACGCCGCGTTTTCAATCTATTGGGTATTCAGCAGCATCTTAATGATCATCATAACCTTGATCCTTAATCAAAAGTTCAATCCAAAGAACGAGCTGCTTCAAGCGGAGGAAAGTAAAAAATGAGAACAATCCAAGCGAACGGAAAATCCATTGACGAAGCGATATTCAATGGCCTAAAGGAACTGGAAATATCCATTGACGAGGTTGATATCGAGATTCTGCAGCAGGAAAGCAAGGGTGTGCTGGGCTTTGGCGCGAAACCTGCCATTGTGCGTTTGATCGAGCGCGAGCCGGAGGCGATCATCGTTCCCGAATATTTGACGGAGGAAGCGAAAAAGCGCCGCGAGGAACGCGCAAAGGAACCGCGTGAGCGCAGCGGCGGCCGCTATGAACGGCGCGAAAGCGGCAGGGGAGAGCCAAGAGCACAGGGCAGCTACAGGCACAGGGATGAAAAGCCGCGTCAAGGCATGGAGCAAAGCGAAAACGACGCAGACGCGGATCGCGTAAACAGCCGCGGCGAGCATGTGATCAATAACCGTCCGGACAGCAGGCGCAAGGAAGCGCCCCGCAGGCGCGAGGAAAGCTTTGAGCGACGGGATGAAAGACGGGATATGAGCATGGCAAGCGGGGAGCTGCCGAAGATTGATTACAGCGCGGAGGCTGCGCAAAGCGAGCCGGCGGCGATCTTTCTCAAAGGGCTTTTATCGCAAATGAACATCGACGCGGAGATTTTAGCGAATCTGAGCGAGGCGCAAGGCGAGGAGGCCGCCCATACGCGTCTTTATATCAAGGCGGAGAACATGGGCGTACTGATCGGTCACCGCGGCGAAACGCTCGACGCGCTGCAATATCTGACGAGCCTGTATGTAAACCGCAACCGCAGGGAAAAGGGCTATACGCGCATTACCATCGATACCGAGGGTTATCGCGGAAAGCGCGAGGAAACCCTTACGCGTTTGGCGCGTAAGGTCGCCGCGCAGGTGCGCTCGACGGGACGGGCGCGCGTGCTCGAGCCGATGAATCCCTATGAGCGGCGCGTGCTGCACGCAACCTTGCAGCCGAATCCGTATGTGACGACGCACAGCGAGGGCGAGGAGCCTTACCGCCGCGTGGTCGTTGAACCGAAGCGATAAAAATAAAAGGGGCGTTAGAACGCCCCTTTTTCATGGAGAAAAAGATGTACGTTGATGATACCATATTTGCTTTAGCGACGCCCGTGGGGGGCGCTTTAGCGGTTCTGCGTGTGAGCGGGAAAAAAAGCGCGGCGCTCCTTGGGCGCGTTTTCAGCGGAAAATGCGTGCAAAAGCCAAGAGAGCTATGCTACGGGCGGCTCATAAACGGCGAGGGCGAATGCGCGGATACCTGCATGGCGGTCTATTTTGAAGCGCCGCGAAGCTATAGCGGCGAGGACATGGCGGAGCTTTACCTTCATGGGGGCGCGGCGGTGGTGCGCGAAGCGATGTCCGTTATTCTCAAAAGCGGTCTTGTGCGCGTAGCGGAACCGGGCGAATTTACCAAGCGTGCGTTTATGAACGGA
>CAZNJN010000228.1:0-2523 GCA_964573365.1 uncultured Oscillospiraceae bacterium | reverse complement strand
TCATGCATATCCAGCATGAGGGTGATACTTCCGCGCAGCATAAAGAGAAATTCTTCGCTTTGATGTGAGGCGGGTTTGCCCGAATCCATGCGCGCGGGCAGGTGCATGACGGTGACCTGCATATCAAAGGAAGCGCCGCGGGTCAGAAACTCTTGAACGGCAGTGCCTTCATTTGATTTATGCTGTATCACCGCGTAGCGCTGATCGTGCGGTACGACAAGAATGGTGCGATCCTGCTCTGTAGAAAGAAGGAGCTTGATGGGGACGTCCAGCGCCTGCGCAATTTGATAAAGCGCGGCAATGGAAATGTTTACCTTCCCGTTTTCGTAATTACTCAGAAACGAAATCGATAAGCCCGACTTAGCCGCAAGCTCACGCAGGCTGAGCTTTTTTTCCTTGCGTATTTTTTTGGTATTCAGGTAGCTTACATCCATGAGAAACCTCTGTATTTTGAGAATGATGCTTGTAGCAGGTCGATACTTTGCAATTTACGGCAGTTTTAATGAAAAAAGGAAAAGTATGACAACTATTCTTGCAAAATTAGTATAGCATACTAATGTTTCGATTTGAAGCATTTTTTATAAAAAAGTATTCCAATACAGAACATAACGTGCTATAATTGCGGTATAAAGAAATTCAGACACAAAATTTCACGTTCAAGAACACATCACAATGAAATAGGAGGTACGTTAAAGAGCATTGGACCGCTTGTCACTCAAATCACAGAAAAGACACAGAGCATAAGGAGATAGAAAAATGAAGAAATTGTTGATCATGGTGCTGGTATGTATGATGGCCCTGAGCGTGGTCGCTTGCGCGGCTGCTCCCGCGGAAAAAAAGAACGATGAACCGTTGAAGGTTGCGCTATGCGTTTCCGGCCCGGTCAACGACGGCGGATTTTGCGCCGGAGCATACGAGGGCTTGCTGCTTGCGGAAAAAGACTTGG
The DNA here is from genome assembly GCA_964573365.1 of uncultured Oscillospiraceae bacterium. Taxonomy (GTDB): domain Bacteria; phylum Bacillota; class Clostridia; order Christensenellales; family CAG-138; genus JAQVRG01. Next base: position 1,577 of record CAZNJN010000228.1, on the reverse strand, counting down.
GCGTAGAGGTTTCCTACACGGAGAACGTGGACATTACGGATATTGAGGCGGTGTTCACGGATTATGCGTCCCAGGGTTACGATTTGATTATCGGACATGGCTTCCAGTTTGGCGATCCCGCTCTGGCTGTGGGCAAAAAATATCCCGATACGAAGTTTGTATGCACGAACGCCGGCGTGCAAAGTGAGAATGTCGCCTCCTATGAGCTGGGCGGTAAGGACGGAAGCTACGTCATGGGCGCACTCGCCGCATATATGACGAAAACCAATAAGATCGGCATGATCGCAGGCATGGAAGGCCCCTCCCAGATCAAGATCATCGAAGGCTACAAGATGGGCGCCAAGAGCGTGAACCCCGATATCGAGGTGTTCTACACCTTCACGGGTTCCTTTACCGACGTAGCGAAGGGCAAGGACGCGGCTGCCGCCATGATCGACAACGGCGCGGACGTCATCGCGCATTGCGCCAATCAGGCCGGCATGGGCGGGATCAAGGCCGCGCAGGAGGCGGGCATACTGGCCACGGGCAACTGCGACGATCAGTATGAAGCCGCGCCCGATACCATCATGTGCAGCGACATTTGGTCTACCCCGAAGCTGATCAAGGCGGCCGTGCAGGACGTACAGGAAGGCAAGTTTGAGGGCGGCTTTCATGAGCTGGGCATGTCGGCAGGCATGATCGACATCGCGCCCTATCATAATTTTGAAGATAAGATCCCGCAGGACGTCAAGGATAAGATCGCAGAGCTTACCCAGTCCATCAAAGATGGAAAATTTGAAGTACCCTCCGTATCGGAATTAACGGATTAAGAAGAAGCAAAAGTGCGCGCCGCTATGGAAAGCGGCGCGCGGGCTTTATAAAAAGCCGCGCTTAGAAGAATGCCTAGAGCAAAGGAGCGTCCATCATGGAACTTCTGGAAATGAAGCGGATCACAAAAGCGTTTCCGGGCGTCCTCGCAAACGATCATATCGATCTTTGCGTGCGCGCAGGTGAGGTTCACGCCTTGCTTGGCGAAAACGGAGCCGGAAAAACAACGCTTATGAATATTCTATACGGCCTTTACCGCGCAGATAGCGGCGAGATCTATTGGAAGGGAGAAAAGGCGAGCTTTGAGACGCCGCTTGACGCGCTGCGCGCCGGCATCGGCATGGTTCACCAGCATTTTACGCTGGTGCCGACCATGAGCGTGCTGCAAAACATTATTTTAGGCTTGCGCGCGCCGGGCTACCCCTTTATTAAAACGGCGGAGATCGAAGAAAAGATCAAAGCCTTAGGCGAGCGATACGGCTTGGCGGTAGAGCCGCGAAAAAAGATAAGCGAGCTTTCCGTGGGCGAGCAGCAGAGAGTAGAGATCCTCAAAGCGCTCTACCGCGAAGCGGAGCTGCTCATCCTTGACGAGCCGACCGCGGTTCTTACGCCCGGCGAAACGCGGGATTTTTTTGCGATTCTCAAGCGCCTAAAGCAGGAAGGCCACGCGGCGATTCTCATTACGCACCGCATGTCTGAGATTATGGCGGTAAGCGACAGGGTCACGGTGCTGCGCGTTCAGCATTGGGTGCCATGTTCACTTCTGGAAA
>CAZNJN010000227.1:0-2526 GCA_964573365.1 uncultured Oscillospiraceae bacterium | reverse complement strand
TTACAGACTGAGCAGGGACTGTAGCCCTGTGCTTTTGCACTGCTCAAAGTAATGGCGATTTTGCTTTTTGAGAGATAACGGCAGCCGCTTCTGTGGTATTTGCTGCCGGTTTCTGTGATGTATACGGTGCGTTCGGTGGTTGCAGCGCGCTCGATCTGTGTTGCGGGAGAAGCGGTTTTCGTGCTTTGCGCTGTGGAGCTGCGATTGGTGGAGACGCTTTGATTAGAGGGCGGGTTTCCCTTTGCAATATAATCCTTATGCATAAACCCGTCATGTCCTTGAATCGTAACGGCATACCAGTCTCCGTCCTCTCCGGTAATGCTTAAACAGTCATACTTTGCATATTCTCCGAGGATCGGCGCGTCCGCATATGCTGCGCTCCGAAGGTAAAGATGCCGCGCGTCGATATAGGCGGCAATGGTGCTTGCGGGGGAGGGCGAAGGCGTGAGAGCAGGCAGGGGAGAGGGCGTAGGGACAGGCGTTTGCTCGGCGACAGAGGGGGAGGGAGAGAGACTTGCCGCCGAAAGCTTTAGCGCGCTGTCCGCCAGCGCTTGAAAGTCGAGCTGGGCGACCCTCTCATCGACCGCGCGTGTGGCAATCTGCACAATCTCGTTTTCTGCCGCCGCATACCCTTCGGTATAGCCGCTTTCGTAGCTTTTATCAAAGGAGCAGGCGGAAAGGGAAAGAAGCATTGCGATAAAAAGGAGTATCGACGTTAACTTTTTCATTTTCCACCTCTTGAAATGTGATAGAATTCTATATTCTATTGTAGAGAGCCTCAGCGGAGGTGGGCAACGGAGAAGAATGTGGAACAATGGAGAATGCTGCGTAAAGGCGCGAAAAGCCGCCTGATTTGCAAAAAAGGCGGGATTCTCGGGCGTTTGTTTACAAAGTGTTTTCCATTTGGAACCTTTGGTCATGTTGACGCGTTTTACCTATATGATACAATGAGAGCATCCAAAGGAAATGGAGGAAAGTGTTATGAAAAAAAGAATTATACGTGCGATCACGCTCTTATTATTAATGGGAATGACAATGGGGCTGTGCCTCAACGCAAGCGCGGCAGGCTATGTTCCGGCGATTACGGCAAACGAGGCGAGTAATATTACATCCAAGGGAGCACAGCTCAACGCCTATGTAAGCTGCGCGCAGCGACTGCGCTATGATAACGTCGGCTTTTATTTAAGCTCGAACAAAAACGATCTGAATGCGCATCGCTTCACCACGAGCTATGCGCCCAAAACGGCGTCCTTTACGCTGAGCTTTACGACAAGCCAAGTAAAAAGCCTATACGGAGCTCTTAACGAGGGTACAATCTACTACTATAAACTCTTTGTTGTAGTAAACGGAGAGGAGTATGCCAGCGGCATCTCTTGGTTCCGCACGGCGGACGACGCCACACAGGAGAAAAAGGGAACACCGAGCTTTTCGGTTTATGATGCTGCGGAGATCACGATGAACAGCGCACTCCTTCGCGCGAGCATCAATACGAACGCCCTGGGGCTTACCTTTTCAAAGGTGGGGCTCTTGATGGGCGTTTCGCCAAACGCGCTCAGCGAAGTGGCGAGCAACGTACCTGTCTCCTCCAGTCTGCCGCAAATGGCCTACTATGTCAGTCAGTATAAGACGCTTTCACCTTTGACGACATACTACTATCAGTTTTACGCCATGACGAAGTCGGGCGCATCGTATGTCAGCGCCGTCAAATCGTTTACGACGCTTGCGCCGTACCATACTGTCACCTTCCAGCCCAACGGCGGTATGCTTACGCAGATGGGCGCGATGATCGTATATCCCGGTCAGCCCTACGCCTTTACGGAAGTTCCCGTTAGAGACGGCTATTCCTTTGCGGGCTGGTATACTCTGCCTAACGGCGGCAGCCGCGTAAGCGAAACAGGCATTTGGATGTACGATGCGGACGTCACGCTCTACGCTATGTGGACGCAGGGCGGCGTCGTAGGTGGGGGCAGCGGCACGCTGCTGGTCTATTTCGACCAGAACCATGACAATCTGGGCGTGACGGAAAGCAAGAGCGTGACCTATGGCAATAAATACGGCTCTTTGCCGGAACCCACCCGTACAGGCTACAGCTTTGCAGGCTGGTATACCGCAAAGGAAAACGGAAGCAGGGTTAAATCCTCAACGAAGGTAAGCGGCGCAGGCACGCAGGTGCTCTATGCAGCTTGGACGCCGCAGGGCACGCGCGTAAAATTTAGCGCTAACGGCGGCGCGGTAAACCCCAGCGAAGCTAAGCTAAGCTATGGCGTTTCTTATACGCTCCCCGTGCCGACGCGCAACGGCTATGCCTTTACGGGCTGGAATACGAAAAAAGACGGCAGCGGCTCAACGGTGCTTAGCGATACGCCATGGGCTTACAATACGAAGATAACGCTCTATGCGCAGTGGTCGCAGCTTGGCGCGGGTGCGCAGGGTGCAACGGGCGTGCCGCTCGGATAAAAGAACAAGGAGAATGTATATGAAGAAAATAGCTTTTATCGGCATAGGCGTGATGGGCAGTTCTATGGC
>CAZNJN010000226.1:0-2529 GCA_964573365.1 uncultured Oscillospiraceae bacterium | reverse complement strand
TAAAATAGAAACAGATCATATGAAGCTTGGCTTTTCATTTTAACACATTTCGGTAAAATAAGGCGACGCCAAAGAGGGAAGAGGAAGAAACGATGGCACAATACATCATGGCGCTTGACGCGGGTACGACCAGCAACCGCTGCATTCTATTTAATGAAAAGGGAGAAATTTGCAGCGTATCACAAAAGGAGTTTACCCAGTTTTATCCACAGCCCGGCTGGGTGGAGCACGACGCGAACGAGATATGGGCGACACAGATCGGCGTTGCAAGAGAGGCGATGGCAAAGATCAACGCGCGCGCCGAGGATATTGCCGCGATCGGGATAACCAATCAGCGCGAGACGACGATCGTATGGGATCGCAAGACGGGTGAACCTGTTTACCATGCTATCGTCTGGCAATGCAGGCGCACATCGGAATATTGTGACAGCTTGAAGGAAAAGGGCTTGGCCGAGGAGTACAGAAAAAAGAGCGGATTGGTGATCGACGCGTATTTTTCCAGCACAAAGCTACGGTGGATACTGGAAAATGTGCCGGGCGTCCGAGAACGCGCAAATCGCGGAGAGCTTTGCTTTGGCAACGTAGACAGCTTTTTGATCTGGAAGCTCACCGGCGACAAAGTGCATGTCACGGACTACTCTAACGCCTCGCGCACAATGCTCTTTAACATTAATGATTTGTGCTGGGATGAAGACATTCTTTTTGAACTGGGCATACCTAAGTCGATGCTGCCGGAGGTAAAGCCGTCAAGCTGTGTTTACGGCAGGAGCGATCCTTCGCTCTTTGGCGCGGCTATTCCTATTGCGGGAGCGGCGGGAGATCAGCAGGCGGCGCTGTTCGGGCAGACCTGCTTTGAAGAGGGAGATGTAAAAAATACCTACGGAACCGGAGCCTTTATGCTGATGAACGTAGGAGAAAAACCTGTTTTTTCCAAACACGGCTTGGTTACGACGATCGCGTGGGGACTGGAGGGAAAGGTCAGCTACGCTTTGGAAGGCTCGGTTTTTATTGCCGGAGCCGCGATACAATGGCTGAGAGATGAGCTGCGCTTGATCGATACGGCGGCGGATTCCGCCTATTACGCCGCAAAGGTGGAGGATACGAACGGCTGCTATGTCGTTCCCGCTTTCGCGGGTCTTGGCGCGCCTTACTGGGATCAATACGCGCGGGGCGTAATCGTGGGACTCACGCGCGGCGTAAACAAATATCATCTCGTCAGAGCTACGCTTGAATCGCTCGCCTATCAATCCTCCGACCTGCTTTTTGCCATGCAGCAGGACGCCGGTAAAGCGCTCGCTACGCTCAAGGTAGACGGCGGTGCGTCGCAAAACGATTTTTTGATGCAGTTTCAGGCGGATATTATCGGCACGAGGGTGCGCCGCCCGAGCTGCGTGGAAACCACGGCGCTTGGCGCGGCTTATCTGGCGGGCTTGGCGGTCGGCTACTGGAAAAACAAAGAGGACGTTATGAAAAATTGCAGCGTGGGACGCGAATTTATACCCGCGATGGATGATAAAAAACGGCAAAGACTGCTTAAAGGCTGGAAAAAGGCAGTGCGCTATTCGTTTGACTGGGCAAAGGACGAGGAATAATTAAGGAAACGGAACAGGGCAGGAAGGAAAAACTATGATCGATGTAATCATCATTGGCGGCGGCGTGATCGGATGCGGCATCGCGCGGGAGCTTTCAAAATACGAGCTGCGCACGCTGCTGCTTGAAAAAACCGCGGATCTGTGCAACGGGCAAAGCAAGGCGAATACCGCGATTGTCCACGGCGGCTATGACGCGAAGCCGGGCACGCTTAAAGCAAAGTTCAATATTTTGGGCAATCCAATGTTTGACAAGCTTTGCAAAGAGCTGCATGTGCCGTTTGAACGGAACGGCTCGCTTGTCGTTTCTTATTTCAAGGAGGATGATCCAAAGCTCGAGGCGCTGCTGCAGCGGGGTAAACTGAACGGCTGTCCCGACCTGCGTATTGTGGAGCATGAGGAGCTGATGAATATGGAACCCGCGCTGAATCCCGAAGTCAGCAAGGCGCTTTTTGTTCCCACCGGAGGGATCGTCTGTCCCTATGAGCTTACGGTGGCTTTTGCGGAAAACGCGGCGCACAACGGCGTGGAATTTTTACGGGAGGCAGAGGTCACCTCTGTTCTCAAAAATCCGACGGGAACATGGCAGGTACAAAGCACGGCGGGTTCGTTTGAAGCCAGAGCCGTGATCAACTGCGCGGGACTGTATGCCGACGAGATCAACAATATGGTTTCAAACGACCGCTTCCGTATTACGCCACGCCGGGGAGAATACTATCTTGTTGATAAAAAGTACGCGTATGCGTTCCACAGCGCCATCTTCCCCGTGCCTTCCAAAATGGGAAAGGGTATACTGGTCGCCCGCACGGTAGACGGGACGATTTTAATCGGCCCGAGCGCAGAGGACATCCACGATAAGCTTGATACGCGCACGACGGGCGAAGGACTGAAAAAGGTGCTTGAAGGCGCGAAGCATACATGGAGGAATATTCCAAGCAGG
>CAZNJN010000225.1:0-2537 GCA_964573365.1 uncultured Oscillospiraceae bacterium | reverse complement strand
CAGAGCGTCGTTTCAGGTCTGTTCCCTTTGCCCTGCATCCGTACAAAAAGAAGGCTGTAGCTTTTCATTTTGCTACAGCCCCTTTATTCATATAGAAACTGGATTTTATACAAACTAGCTTTTTCTTCCGCGTATTTTTTGAAACAGCTTTATCAGCTCATACCAAAGCACGGACGCGGCGGCAAGCAGCACGACCGTCAAAAGCTGAGCAGCCGAGAGCGGCGCAAGCTTGAGGAAGGGCGCAAGCGGCGTATAGAGGATTGCGGCAAGCAAAGCGAGCGTGCCGAGATTGACCGCCCACATGACCTTGTCTCTGCGTAGCCGTTTAAGCGAATGGAAGGCGAAATCCTGATCGGAGCTGTTTACCTGCACGAGGAACAGATTCGCAAGCATAATGACGCCAAGCCCCATGGAGCGTGCAAGGAGCGCGCTTTCGCCGCGAAGGAGCGCAAAATAGTACGCGCCAAAGGATGCGGCGAAGATAAACAAGCCTTGAATCAGACTCTTTGTCAGCAATCGCGCAGTAAGCAGCTTTTTCTTAGGATCGCGCGGCGGACGATCCATAACGTCCCGTTCGGCGGGTTGTCTTTCAAGCACGATGGAGCAGGTGGGGTCGATCAAGACCTCCAGGAGCACCACATGCAGCGGCAGAAGCAGCAGCGCCGAAGGCGAGATGCCCAGAAAAGGCGCGAGAAGGGAGGCGAGCGCGATCGGCGTATGGATGGTGAACACATAGCCCACAGCCTTGCGGATGTTGTCGTAAATGCGGCGTCCGTCCCTCACGGTTTCTACAATCGTGGTAAAGTTGTCGTCAAGCAGGATCAGATCGGAGGCTTCGCGCGAGACCTCGCTGCCGCGCTTGCCCATGGCGATGCCGATGTCCGCATACTTGAGCGCGGGCGCGTCGTTTACGCCGTCGCCGGTCATGGCGACGATCTCGCCGTTTGCCTGAAACGCTTTGACAATGCGCATTTTGTGCGCGGGAATTACGCGCGAGAAGATGGACACGCCCCTTACGGCTGCTTTCAGCTCGCTGTCATTCATATTTTCAAGCTGGTCGCCGGTGATGATTTTATCACAGCCCGGCATACCGATCTTTTTAGCGATGGCGGAGGCGGTCAAGCCGTTGTCGCCGGTGATCATCACAACGCGTATGCCTGCGCGTGTGCAAACGGCAATGTCGTCCTTTACGCTCTCGCGCGGTGGATCGGCAAGGCCTACAAGCCCCGTCAGGCGCAGCTTGCAATCGGTGATGGACGCGGGAACGGAAGCTTCATCGGCGGGATTTGCGTCTGCGACGGCGATCACGCGAAGTCCCTCCGAAGAAAAGGCTTCGATCTGCGCTTCTGCGGCGCGGCGCTCCGTGTCCGAAAGAGAGCAAAGCGCCAGCACCCGTTCGGGACTGCCCTTGGCGGCAATACGAATTTGGCCGTTTCTGCGCCAAACATGCCCCATCATTTTTAACTCGTTGGTAAAGGCGTATTCACGGATGAGCTCTCCGCTGAAAAGGCTTTCCTTGGATATGCCGCGTGCTTCGCAAGAGGTAAGCATTGCCTTTTCCATCGGGTCATAGGTCTCCGTTTCACAGCCCATTCCCATATTTTCAAAGAGCGCAGCCTCGTCGCCCTCTGCCGCCCAGGCTTTTTGCAGTGTCATTTGATTCATCGTGATGGTTCCGGTCTTATCTACGCAAAGCACGGAGACTGCGCCAAGCGTTTCAACGCTCGGCAGCTTGCGGACAAGGGAACTTTTTTTTGCCAGACGCCACGCGCCCATAGAAAGGAACACAGTGAGGATAACGGGGAATTCCTCGGGAATCATCGCCATTGCGAGCGTGACGCCGGAGAGAATGCTTTCAATGACGCGATCCTTAGGCGAATGGTCGCTTAGATTCAGCCATGTGAATACGGCGACAAGAAGAAAAAGTATGCCCGCGATTACGGCACAGCTCGCGACCAGCTTTCCTGTCTGCTGTTGCAGCGGCGTATCCTCCTGCGGCGCGCTTGCGACGCCCGCGCCGATCTTGCCGTATTCGGTCTGTGCGCCGATACGTTCAACCTGCACGGTAGCGCTGCCCTGCGTGACCAGGGTTCCCGCATAGCAGAAATCCTTGCGCCAATACTCTTTAGAGGCGGCGGCGTCTTCGCTTGCCGTCTTCCATACGCCCTCGGATTCGCCCGTAAGGGAGGATTCGTCCACGCAAAGATCGGCACAGTGGATCACAAGGCCGTCGGCCGGTATTTTTACCCCCTCCTGTATGAGCATCAGATCGCCCGGAACAAGGTCGGCGCTTGCGATCCTTTGCTCCTGCCCGTCACGAAGCACCGTGATGTGCGGCGCGGAAAGATCCTTGAGCGCGTTAAGCGTTCTGTCTGTTTTCCATTCCTGTACGACGTCAATGCTGATGATGCCGATAACAAAGATGAGCATGATCGCGCCGTCTCTCGGCTCGCCCAAGAAGAAATAAATAACAGCCGCAATCAAGAGCAAAAGAAACATCGGCTCGCAAACGATATGGAGCAGCTTTTTAACAAAGC
>CAZNJN010000224.1:0-2538 GCA_964573365.1 uncultured Oscillospiraceae bacterium | reverse complement strand
TCGAAAACGACCTGCTTGATGCCCTTCTCAACAGCGCGACGTCCTACAATCTCACCAACCAGCGCGGCCGCCTCGCTCTTGGACTTACCCTTGAGCTGCTCCTTGAGTTCCGCATCCAGCGTAGATGCAGCAACCAAGGTATGAGAAACTTCATCGTTGATGATCTGTGCATAAATATGGTTCAAGCTGCGGTAAACGTCGAGCCTGGGCCTCTGCTCGCTGCCGATGATATGTCTGCGGGTGCGGACGTGGCGAGCCTTGCGCACAGCGTTTTTATCGATCTTTGAAATCATACTGTTACTCCTTCTCTACGCTTTACTTAGCAGTCTTACCTTCCTTATGACGCACAAACTCGCCTTCGTAGCGAATACCCTTTCCCTTGTAGGGTTCGGGTTTGCGGATCACTCGGATGTCGGCGGCCATCTGGCCTACCTGCTGCTTGTCGATACCTTTGACGGTGATTTTCGTCGGCGCCGGGACTTCAAAGCTGATGCCCTGGGGCGGCTCGATTTCAACGGGATGAGAGTATCCCACGTTGAGCACGAGCTTCGCGCCCTGTAATTGCGCTCTGTAACCAACGCCAACGATCTCCAGCTTCTTTTGAAAGCCCTCGGTCACGCCCACAACCATGTTGTGCAGCAGCGAACGGGTAAGACCGTGCAGCGCACGGTGCTCTTTATCGTCCGAAGGACGCTTGACGGTCATTTGACCATCTTCCATTGCGAATTCCATCTCAGGGCAGAGATTGGCAGTCAGTTCCCCTTTGGGGCCTTTCACAGTCACGGCGTTTTCGTCGCCGACCGTGATTGTCACTCCGCTCGGAATGGAGATCGGAAGTTTTCCGATTCGAGACATGTTTACACCTCCAAATAATCTATCGTCTTACCAAATGTAAGCAATCACTTCGCCGCCGATGCCGCTCTTGCGTGCCTCTTTATCGGTCATCATCCCACGGGACGTAGACATGATGGCAATGCCCATGCCATTGAGCACCTTGGGAACCTGATCCTTGCGCGCATAGACGCGTAGACCGGGCTTGCTGATGCGTTTGAGACCGCGGATGACCTTTTGACGGCCAGGACCGTACTTGAGCGTGATATGAATCGTCTTAACAACGTCGCCTTCGCGCATTTCGTAGCCCTTGATATAGCCCTCTTTCAGAAGGATATCTGCGATGGCCTTCTTCATGGTGGAAGCGGGAATATCGACCTCGTCATGGTTTGCGACGAGAGCGTTGCGGATACGGGTAAGCATATCAGCGATGGGATCAGTAACTAACATTTCAATTTCCTCCTTTCGCTTTCCTTACCAACTAGCTTTACGCACACCGGGGATTTCTCCCTTGTATGCCATTTCACGGAAGCAGATACGGCAGATGCCATACTTGCGCAGCACGGAATGGGGACGGCCGCAGATGCGGCAGCGAGTGTAAGCCCGCGTTGCGTATTTCGGTGCACGTGCTTGCTTGAGTTTCATGCTTGTCTTTGCCACGGTATCTTCCTCCTTACCTTACGCCTGCATGAAGGGCATGCCCATCAAGGTGAGCAGCTCTTTCGCTTCTTCATCGGTCTTGGCCGTCGTAACAAATACGATGTCCATGCCGCGCACTTTATCAACATCATCATAGTTGATTTCCGGGAAGATTAACTGCTCCTTAACGCCCATGGCATAATTGCCGCGGCCGTCGAAGCTGGTCGTTGAAATTCCGCGGAAGTCGCGCACGCGGGGCAGAACGATGTTCATAAGCTTATCGGCGAAGTAATACATACGGTCTCCGCGCAGCGTAACCTTCGCGCCGATATTCATGCCTTCACGCACCTTGAAGTTTGCGACTGATTTCTTCGCCTTAGTGACGACCGGCTTTTGTCCGGCGATCGTCGCCATCTCCTGAAGCGCGTTCTCGATGCCCTTGGGGTTTTCCTTTTCGGAACCAAGACCCGCGTTCAGAACGATCTTCTCAAGCTTGGGGATTTCCATGACGTTCTTATATCCGAACTTCTCCTGCATCTGCTTGGCGATCTCGTCGTTATACTTCACCTTGAGGCGCGGAGCTTGGGTGAACGCTTTGGCTTCTTCTGCGCCCTTTTTCTTCTTAGCGGGGGCTTTTGCGGTTTCTTCTTTCTTAGCCACGATTCTCTCCTCCTTCTGCCTCAATCAATGTTCTTGCCGCACTTTTTGCAGACGCGGACTTTCTTATCGCCGTCGTAGGCGTGGCCTACTCGGGTCGCTTTGTTGCATTTTGGACATACGAGCATAATGTTGGAAACATCAATGGTTCCTTCCTTTTCGATGCGTCCACCCTGCTCGCCCTGCTTGCGGGGCTTCGTGTGGCAGGTAATCATGTTGGCATTCTGCACAACGACACGACCCTTTTCAGGATACGCCTTCATGACCTTGCCCTGCTTGCCCTTGTCCTTGCCGGAGATGACGACTACGGTGTCGTCATGCTTTACATTAAGCTTTCTCATGTCTTGTTTCCTCCATTAAAGCACTTCGGGCGCGAGAGACACGATCTTCATATAATCCTTCTCGCGCAGT
>CAZNJN010000223.1:0-2550 GCA_964573365.1 uncultured Oscillospiraceae bacterium | reverse complement strand
GCCGTTGTTCAACTTCCCCGCCCCAGGGTGTTCAACTCGACCGCCGTAATCAATATATTGAGGAGATCAATCATAAATCCATGCTTATCACCTCGATGCAGCAAAGTGTGATCACCAATTTCGCCGATATGGTGGAAAGCCGCGATCTAAATACCGGAGAGCATATTCACCGCACCTCCGCCTATGTAAATATCATCGCGCAGTCTCTGCGCAAAAACAAAGCCTATACCGATATCCTCAGCGACGAATACATCGAGGATCTCACCCGTTCCGCGCCGCTGCACGATATTGGAAAAATACGAATTTCCGATGTGCTGCTCAATAAGCCCGGAAAGCTCACAAGCGAGGAATTTGAAGTGATGAAAACGCATACTACCGCGGGCAAGGACATTCTTTCACGCATCTCCTCTGACGGAAATACCACCTATCTGGGCATTGCGGCGGAGCTTGCCGCCTATCACCATGAACGTTGGGACGGGCAAGGCTACCCTGAAAGACTCAGCGGTACCGACATTCCTCTTTCGGCGAGGATCATGGCGGTGGCGGATGTATTTGACGCGTTGACCTCAAAGCGCAGCTATAAGGAGGCTATGGACGCGCAAGAGGCGCTTTGCGTCATTGCTTCGGAATCCGGCACGCATTTCGACCCCGCCGTTGTTGAAGCTTTTCTTGCCGCAAAGGAAAAAATCGTGCGCTGCTGCAATCACAATCAATAAAGGGCGCAAAAAGCGCCCGATACAGTACGGCTTATGCGTATATTGTCTATGCCTCTAGCGGCTTTTTGCTTGTCCCATCCATTGCAAAAAAGCGCTTACGTCCGTGCAGGAAATCAGCGTTAGCTCACGCCCGTGCCAGCGGATCGGCGACGCCTGCGAAATAAGCTGCAAGCCGTCAGGTCTTCGCACATGCGTCGCGCTTGAAACGCCCGTCTTCCACAAAGCGCAGGCGGGACAATCCTCGCAGGGCTCACTTTTCTCCATAAACTGCTCATAGCAACGCGCGCCTACATAGTCGCTGCCCTCATACTCGCGTACCTTTTTGTTGTTATAGACGATCGTAAAGGTCGAGGGGTCTATGATATAGGTGAAGGCGCTGTGATCTTCGAGCGCCGCCATAAAATCCGATGAAAAAGACGCCCGTTCCGCCTGTCGCAGTTTGAGCAAAAACGCGCCGATGATGCGCGACACAATGGTGAGCGTCCCCACTTCTTCTTTTTTCCACAGTCTGTCCTTGCGCTTTCTTTCAAAGCCGAAAAAGCCGCTGTACTGATCCTTGTCCGCGATGGCGCAGAGGAAAAACGAGCTTACCCCGTTTTTTTGAAGCGCTTGGGCCATCGGGTTTTTCGTGCCGGATGTATCCTCGCATAAATAACAGCCGTTAGCGTCAAAGTCGCCGCCAAACTCCTTCTGCTCAAGCACTTTGATGATTTGTTCCCGCGTGTCCTCCGTTTCAGCCTCCGTTTCTTCCGCAGCACACCACTCAAGGCTAATGGAGGGCTTTTCCGTCTCCGGGTCCGTTTCAAAAATATAGATATGATTCAGCGCATAGTTCTCACCAAGGAAAGAGAGCATACCCCGCACGGTCTGTTCCGTTGTTTCGCCGCCGTATATCTGGGAGAAAATACGCTCCACCACCGTCGTGTTATAGGCGATTGGCGTGCGCTGCTCGCTTAAAGCCTGATTCAGCTTTTTGATCAGCGCGTCGTTATCCTTTTCTCGTTGGATGTCCTCGATTTGTCCAAGAACGCTGTAAACGGCGCCATCTTCGCTCGCAACCACCGTATAGTACATGCGTGCATACCGCCATTCGTCGCCGAACACGTCGGTCACATACTCAATCGTGCCGTCCTTTTCTTCCCTGACGCAGAGCCTGTTGAGCAGTAAATGCAGGCTTTGCCTAAAGTCGGGATGAATTCTCTCATCCCTAAGGATCTCCTTGCTATAGTTTTTACGCGTGAGGGTGACGACGCCCTCATCCTTTACAAAACGCTGAAAGCGCAGCAGATCCGTCGTAACGTCATACTCAAAGGTGCCAATGCCGTTCCGTTCAAGAAGCTTCTGCATACGGATGCTTTCAATATCGCGCTCCACATACGCCGTAATATCCTTCACCGTGATCAGTGCGCGTACCGGTTCGCCGCGCTCAGAAAATATCGTGACAAACTCGAGCCTTTCCCAAACATAGCTGCAACCGTCCGCAATGCAGTCACGAATGATCGCGGTTCCTGTTTTTTCTCCCCGCATGATCGCTTCATAAAACGCAATGTACTTTTCACGGTCGCCCGGAATTACCGTGAGCGACCGATAGGGAATATCCTCAAGCACGGTCGGAGTACCGTGCTTTTGTGCATAGGCCTCCGGCAGCGTCAATGTACGCGTAGGTACGTCATAATAGCATGCGGTACGGCCCGTATGTGAAATGGAGAGCTGCAACGCCTCTTTGCTGATATGCAGCTCCTCCTCCATCTCGATACGCTCTGTGATGTTTTCTACCGCGATGTAGAGCAGATAGCTCTCCGCGTTTTTCGCCAGAAGTCTTACGCGGTTATGC
>CAZNJN010000222.1:0-2592 GCA_964573365.1 uncultured Oscillospiraceae bacterium | reverse complement strand
TTCCGCGCTCGGCGGTAAAAAAATGCGGCTTTACGCAAAAAGTGAAAGCGCCTATGCGCTTTGTCAGACCTTAAACGAGGTTTTTCAGGTAAGCAAGGCGCGAAGCGAGCGCGTCGGCTATGGAAAATGCCTGAACGTGACCGATCGCATGAATGCGGCGCTTGGCTTTGCGCCGTTTAGCTTTGAAACGTATAAGGGCGAAGCGCCGCTTGTCAAGGAAACGCCAAATCCGCGCGAGAACGCCGCGCCCGCATTGAAAAATGCGGTAAAGCGCGCGCTTCACGCGACGCTCCTAGGCATGGACATCGGCGGAACGGATATCAAGCTGATCGCCGCAAAAAACGGCAGGATCGTCGCGCTCAAGGAATACGATTGGAATCCGGCGCTCATGCGCTCGGTAGATACCTTGAAAGAAAGCCTGCTGCTTTTGCCGAAGGTGCTGCGCGCGGCGATCTCCCTGCCAGCTACAAAAGAGGGCGAAGAGATCAAAGTGGGGCTGCTTGACAAGGCTGCAAGCCACGAACAAATGCGCGCGCTGCTCAATCGTGCGGAAGCGCTTTACGGGCAAGGCGAGTTTTTTGACGGCATCGGCGTATGCTTTCCGGACGTGGTGGTGGGCGACATGATCGTGGGCGGCGAAACGTCCAAAACGAGCGGGATTCGACAGTATTCCCCCGATTATGAAAAGGAATTTGCGCTGCTTCGCAGCTTGCAGGATGAGTTAAAGGAAAACTGCCGCGAGGGCGGCGTGGTGCATATGGCGAACGACGGCTCGCTTGCCGCGTATACGGCGGCGGTGGAGCTTGCCCACGGCACAACGGAAATGGAGGAGAGCGTCAAAAACGGCGTGTTCGCGCATTCACTCGGCACGGAGCTTGGCACGGGCTGGATCGACGAAAAGGGCGAGATCCCGCAGCTACCGCTGGAGCTTTATAACTGCGTGATCGATCTTGGCGACCTGCCGGCGCGAAACTATGAGGTACTGGACATCCGAAGCAGCGGAAATTTCAACACGGGCCTTTTCGGCACGCTGCAAAAATACGGCAGTCAAAGCGGCGCATACAGACTGTTTTACAAATACGCGCAGCAACATGCGCCTGCGCTGCTAAAAAGCCTGTTTGACGAAGGGTATTTGGAAGAAAAAAACGGCGGCGTCTATGTGCGCCAAAGCCCGAAGGATATGCGAAAGCCCCTCTTAGAGTGCATTATGACCCTTGCGAGCGAAAAAGAGCCGCAGGCAGAGCGCGTGTTTTTCGAGATCGGGCGTTATCTCGCCGTCACCTATTTAGAGAGCGAGTTTATCCTTTCGCCCAAGTGCAGGCAGAGGGTACTTTTCGGAAGATTCATCAAAAAGGAGCGCTGCTTCTCTTTGATGCAGGAGGGCGCAAGGAACATTCTGCCCTTAGAGCTTGTAGCGGGCGACGCTTCGCTTGCCTACACGCCCTTGATGAAGGATCTTTGCGACGATCCGGTCTATACCGTCGCGCAGTTTGGACAGGCGGTCGGCGCCGCATACTTCGCGGCGTCTGAGCTTAAAGCATAAGGAGGCAGCTTGCAAAATGAAAGAGCAAAACTATCTTGATTCTCTTGTCGGCGTATTCGGCCATCCCGCGGCGGAAAATCCGGGCGTGGTGATCCAGGAGGCAGCTTTTGCTGACATGGGTCTTCCGCTTTGGCGTTTTCTCACCATCGATGTCGATCCCGATCAGCTTGAAAACGCGATCAAGGGACTCAAGGCGATGAAGATGCGCGGCATCAACTGCACGATCCCTCATAAAATCAAGGTCATCGAATATCTGGACGAGCTTTCAAAAAGCGCTTCGCTCATCGGCGCGGTGAATATGATTGTCAATCATGAGGGCAGGCTTTACGGCGATAATACCGACGGCAAAGGCTTTATGGAGTCGCTCAGGGATAACGGCGTCGATCCCAAGGATAAAAAAGTGGTGATCCTCGGCGCAGGCGGCGCGGCGCGCGCCATCAGTGTGGAGCTTTCACTTGCGGGCGCGGGCAAAATCACGATCGTCAATCGTCCAGAGGATGAAAAGCTGGCGATGAGCCTTATGGAGCTGCTTGGACGTATCGCCAAGGAGAGCAGCTTTGTCACCTGGGATCATTGCTACAGCGTGCCGGAGGATACCGACATCCTGATCAACGCGACGCCGATCGGGCTTTATCCCGACGTGGACGCAATGCCGAACGTCGATACCGATTCGATCTTACCGTCCATGTTTGTGCAGGACGTGATCCCCAATCCCGCGGTAACGCCCTTCCTTCGCGCGGCGAAGGCGCGCGGCGCAAAGACGAATACCGGTACGGGTATGCTGATCAATCAGGCGGCTATCAATATCGAAATGTGGACGGGTAAAAAGCCCGATAAGGGCGTAATGCTCAAGGCTCTGCAGGAAGCGCTTTCCTAGGGGCATGAATTTGTTAACAGCAGGCTTTAGCTTGCTAGTATAAAGGAGGAAAATCAAAATGACCAAGAAAATTCTCATCGCGATCCTAACTCTTGTAATGGTCGCCAGTCTCTTTGGCTGCGCGGCGCCTGCCGCCGCTCCCGCGGCTGCCGAACCCGCCGCCGCAGAAGCT
>CAZNJN010000221.1:0-2598 GCA_964573365.1 uncultured Oscillospiraceae bacterium | reverse complement strand
GAGAAACATGCTTCCGATAGATAATACGATTATTCTAGATGTAAATCAGCCAATACAAAACCATGTTTTTGCCCAGCGGAACGAACATGCCAGCAGAAAAATCAGGATTTTTCTGCGAAATGGAGCCAGCCCTGTCACTCCGGATGAGAATTGCCTCTTCATTCTCAGAATACTGCTGCCAAGCGGGGGAAGAGCGTTTTTGGATTGCGCGGTTTGCGATGATCACGTTGAACGCATATTACCGGCTTCGGTCTTGCAGGATGACGGAGTTGCAAACTGCGAACTGGCAATATACAGTAATGAAAACCAGCTGCTGTATACGCCGAGCTTTAGCCTTGTCGTTGAGGCAGCCCACACCTTTGACGACGCCGTCATTGAGGCTTCCGACGATTTCTCCGCGCTCACGGCTGTGCTCACAAGCATTCCCTATATGTTTATCCGGTATGCGGACAAGATCCCGACGCAAAACACGGATTTGAAGACAGATCCCGATGAATGGATAGGCGTTTATTCCGGTACGGAGCATTCTGCGCCTACTGACTATACCCTGTATACATGGTATCATATTAAGGGTGAGAAAGGCGACACAGGCGATAAGGGCGAAGCGGGGGTCAGCGTTACCATCGGCACAACCACAACGGGCGCGGCAGGGACAGAGGCAGGCGTGTCAAACAGCGGAACGGCAAGCGACGCGGTGCTAAATTTCACCATACCGCGGGGCGCGAAAGGAGAAACAGGCGCTACGGGACCGCAAGGCGATACAGGCGTGACGGGCGCAACCGGAGCGAAGGGTGAAAAGGGCGATAAGGGTGATAAGGGGGACAAGGGCGATACTGGCGGCGTAAGCGGCATTAACGGCGTTTTACCGGATGCGCAAGGCGCACTCACGCTCACCCCTTCGGACCTCGGGGCGGCGAAAGCGGCGACACACTCGACCGCTGCGTCTGCTACGTTTGGCGAAACGCTCGCAAGGGGCTTTGACGTCAACACGGATGTGAACGGCAATATTAAATCCCTCGGCATTGGCGTTGCAGCTCCTACAGACCCCGAAACTAACGACAGCATAAAGCTTGCTGACAACCTAAAAGCGCCATTTTTAAGCGCAATCGGCGCATGGGGTAAACCCGTCCTTCTTTGGGGAGGAGGCGATGCTTTATGGACTGATGGAGTACAAACAATACCAAACGTAAGAGATTACGACTTCTACTACGCCATAATTAAGCCAAGCGCTTCGGGTTATCCGGCAGTTGTATTTGGGGGAGCGACATATGTTACTTCTGGCGCTGATATAGATGGAATTTATCTTCAGCTCGGTACGTTTGTTATCAACGGAGATGTAGCTCAAACAAACAGTATATGCTTGAGCGCGGCAGGGTATTCCGACGAATTAAACTATTATCGCAGATATCGTATAACGCATATGTCAAATGGAGCGCATAATGATTATTCTGCGCAATCAACTGACCTTAATATCAACGCACTTTATGGTGTTAAATTTCAGGGGTGATTATGCAAAAATATGTACGACTAACCGATGAATCGCGTATTGGCTGCACATCGTCAAACGCAGACTACGGAGATTTATTATTTAATTTTGAGAATGGCGTAGTTGCGGAGCGCACACAAGAAGAAATCGATGCGGATATTGCGGCGTTGCCCGTACCCGAGCCTTCGCCGCAGGAGCAGACCGATACGCTGATGCTCGATCACGAAGAACGCTTAATCTACTTAGAATTGGGGGTAAACGACAATGCTGTATCTGGTTCTTAAACGCACAATCCAAAGGGGCGGCTACGATAGTGTCTCTTTGCAGACAAAGCTCGACGTATTCTATGCGGCTGATCGAATTTCACAGGCGCAGTACGAAGAATTGAGCGGGAGCATGGGGGCTTAACAGCCCTCAGCCCCCTTTATTTCTGTATGCTCTGTGAGAAAAGGGATATAAGACGATGAGTATGATCAAAGGCATCATTTTCGATTTGGACGGCGTGCTTGTCGCTACGGCGCGCTATCATTACGACGCATGGAAAAGGCTCGCGCGGGAGGAATTTAACTATAATCTTACACTTGAAGACAATGAGCGCTTCAAGGGCGTGAGCCGGGACGCGTGTGCGCGCGCGCTTTGCGTGATGGCGGGGCGAGAGAAGGACGAGAGGGAGCTAAAGAGACTTGCGCAGCGCAAAAACGAGTGGTATCTTGAAGCCGTTTCCGCCATGACGCAAAACGACCTTTTAAGCGGAAGTCTTGCCTTTATCACAAAATGCAGGGCGCACACCGTTAAGCTTGCCGTCGGCTCGGCAAGTAAAAATGCCGCGCTTGTGCTCCGAAAAACGGGGCTTGCTCCGCTGCTGGATGCCGTGGTGGACGGAACGGCGGTAAAAAGGACGAAGCCCGATCCGGAAGTTTTTCTTAAAGCGGCAGAGACTTTGCGCTGCGCGCCTTTTGAGTGCGCCGTAATTGAGGATTCACAGGTAGGACTGCAGGCGGCTAGAAGCGGTGGAATGCGGGCGGTCGCTCTGGGCAATCCCGCCTCGCTTTGCGGCTATCACTTGATCTATCCCGATCTTGCTCATGCGCGGCTCAATGAGATTTTGAACC
>CAZNJN010000220.1:0-2625 GCA_964573365.1 uncultured Oscillospiraceae bacterium | reverse complement strand
ACTGGCATCGACTTTCAACCACAGACCCGTTGCTACGATTCAACTCACCATATTATAATGTATTAATAGAAAAAGCGCAACTCTTATTTTTCTTACTTATGCCAATTTTTATTTTGCCTTCATATCTTCATACAGCGCGCGGGGGCCGCCGATGTATTTCGGCCGCGTTTTTGCTATATTGACACGCGCTTCGCCAATGTTTCTATTGCTCGTGTGCACCGGCACGACCACCGGATGCAAATGCATACCGATCAAGGTTCCGCCAATATCGATTCCCGCCGCCGCCTTCGCATGCAGATCCTCCACCACAACCGCGTCCGGTATGCGTTCATATGCAAGCGACGCAAACGCGCCGCCGGCATGAGGCTGCGGTCGCACCCATACCTGCTGAAGATCGTAGCGCTCCATACATCGTCTCTCCACAACCAAAGCGCGGTTCAAATGCTCGCAACACTGTGCCGCAAAAAAATACTCCTTATCTGAAAGCATTTCTTCGATCGCGCGCAGGATTTCTCGCGCCGCGTCCGCACTGGACGCGCTGCCGATCATCTTTCCCATTACCTCGCTTGTAGAGCAGCCAACTACGATAATATCTCCTTTTTTCAGTGTATCCGCCGCCTGAAACAGTTCTTTGAGCGCGGCTTTCGTCTGCGTGTAGATCATGTCTGTCATCATGCTGTGTCTCCCTTGTACTCTTTTATCTATTATACATCAAAAAAAGAAAACTGCGCACAATATTATGACTTGACAAAGTCCATAATTTGGATATACTTAAATTAAGAATCGTTCTTAATGTTGAAAGTGAGGGGCTTATGATCTACTCCAGACAACGAGAGATCATATTGGAGACATTAGCGGAACTGCACGGACTGCATCCTTCCGCAAATGAGCTATACGCCCATTTGCGTGTCTCTCACCCGTCTATGAGTCTTGCTACCGTTTATCGAAATCTCGGTCAGCTTGACGGCGCCGGCATCATCGCGCGCATTCCGATGCCCGGCGGAGCCGATCGCTATGACGATGTCAACGATGGACATCTGCACATGATCTGCGACTCCTGTGCGCGCGTTTATGACTTGCCCCGCAGCTTGATCGATGGCTTGGCGCAGCAAGCCGCAAGCGCAAGCGGCCACGACATCAGTTCTTGCGCCATCCTGTTTTTCGGTGTTTGCGACGCTTGTAAAGAGCGAAACAATACAAATATAGCACAAATACACTGAGTTATTGAAAGGAGCATCACCATGAAAGACCTTACCGGAACCAAAACCGCCGCTAACCTAGCCTCTGCCTTTGCCGGAGAATCTCAGGCGCGCAACAAGTACACCTATTATGCCTCCAAAGCCAGAAAAGAGGGCTATGAGCAGATCGCGGCTTTGTTTGAAGAAACTGCCGGCAACGAAAAAGAGCATGCCAAAATGTGGTTTAAGCTGCTGCATAACAGCGATATTCCCGATACGATGACAAACCTGCTCGACGCCGCCGACGGCGAGAAATATGAGTGGACGGAAATGTACGCACAGTTTGCCGAGGACGCCAAGGAAGAAGGTTTCCCCGAGATCGCCTATTGGTTCAAGGCCGTTGGCGCCATTGAAAAGGAACATGAGGAGCGTTATCGCAAGCTGCTTGAAAATGTCAAGACCGGAGAAGTCTTTGAAAAGGTCGGCGAAAACCAGTGGAAGTGCCGCAACTGCGGACACATTTATATCGGCAAAACCGCTCCGAAGGTCTGCCCCGTCTGCGCGCATCCCCAGGCATACTTTGAGATTCGCGCGGAAAACTATTAATAGCCAAGTAAAGCTTAACAAGATAAACAAGGCGGCGCAAAAGCGTCGCCTTGTTCTCTTTATAAAGATTATTGCATTACGGCGATTTCTTCCCGTAAAACCTTAATGATATGCTTTTCCAGTCTTGATATATAGCTCTGAGAAATTCCCAGCATATCGGCCACCTGCTTTTGCGTATACTCCTTGCTCTCTCCCAGTCCAAAGCGCATTTTCATAATTTGCTTCTCCCTCTCGCTTAATTTTTCCATGGCAATGGCAAGCAGCTCCTTATCCACCTCATCCTCAATATTCCGGCTCACGACGTCCTCATCCGTACCGAGAATATCCGAAAGCAGCAGTTCATTGCCATCCCAGTCAATATTGAGCGGTTCATCAAGTGAAACTTCCATTTTCAATCTTGAGTTTCTTCTTAGATACATCAGTATTTCGTTTTCTATGCAGCGGGAGGCATAGGTCGCCAGCTTTATCTTTTTTTCCGGATCAAAGGTGTTGACCGCTTTAATCATGCCGATTGCGCCGATCGAGATCAAATCCTCAATGGCAACTCCCGTATTTTCAAATTTACGCGCGATATAAACGACCAAGCGGAGATTTCGTTCAATGAGAACCTCCTTCATGCTTTCGTCTCCCTCGCTTAAGCGGCGGATCGTCTCCGTTTCCTCCTCCTTATTCAAGGGTGGCGGAAGCGCATCCCCCACGTTAATATATCCGATGTCCCGCTTTTCCTGAAGGAATATATAGAGCTTTTCCAACAAGAGATAAAACAAGTTCTGCATGATAATTCTCCTTTTAGAATGAAATCGCCGCAGGGGGGATCAGTGCTTCGTGCAAGGGATAGTCA
>CAZNJN010000219.1:1378-2653 GCA_964573365.1 uncultured Oscillospiraceae bacterium | reverse complement strand
TCCATGAAATTAAGAAAGGACCGGAAAAATCCGATCCTAACTTAATGACATTGCTCCTTGGATGGAGCTTTCTTTTTATTTTGCTGTAAAAAGCAATGCTGTTTTACCGGTTTGCGATCATTTCCTTTGTCTTCATCAATCGCGTAGTGTTGCTTCGGTCGTTTTCGTCAAGCTTCATTTTGATCGTCCGTATCGCCTCGTCAAACTGCGGTATCATAACGTATTCGAGCGCATTGACACGGCGGCGTGTCTTCTCGATCTCGTCGGCAAGGCGGTTGCAGATCTTTTCGACCTCGGCAAGCTCGATAAGCATCGGCAGAAGCTCGGAAAAGGTCTTTACGGCCTCATCAAGCTCCGCGCTGGTCGTCGCAAAACCATAGGGGTACTCGAAAGCGCCTTCGCTGTCTGCGAGCGTAAACTTCGGCACTTTGATGGAAAGCACATGCTGGACATCCACCTCAATGTTCGCGGGGCGCGCAGGGTAGCTGAGAGCTTCCTCCACAGCCTCGTTGCTCATGGCGGCGCGGGCAAGTACAAAGTTTTGCATAGCCTCGGCAAGCTTTTTTTCTACCTGTTCTCGAAGCTCCCGGTTCCGGCGCACATACAGAATAAAGCGGCGTACCATTTCATCGCGCTTATCCTTCATAAGCTTGTGACCGCGCACGGCAGTTTTCCGTTTCTTTTTCAGATTGGAAAGCTCCATGCGTGTCGGTTTTACTTGGAGAGCTGCCATAAGTTACTCCTCCTTTGCTGTAGGAAGATACTTATCAAGGTATTCGTCTCTGATACGTTTGAGTTCGCTTCTGGGCAGGATGGAAAGCAGTCTCCAGCCGATCTCCAGCGTTTCCTCAATGCTCCTGTTGGTGTAGAAGCCCTGCGACACATACTCCTTTTCAAAGGCGTCGGAGAATTTGGCGTAGAGCTTATCCGTGTCGGAGAGCGCCGCGTCGCCCAGAATGACCGCCAGCTCCTTCGCGTCCTTGCCGCGCGAGTATGCCGCGAAAAGCTGGTTCATGGTGTCCGCGTGATCCTCTCTGGTCTTTCCCTTGCCAATGCCCTTATCCTTCAAGCGGGACAAGGAAGGCAGAACGTTGATAGGCGGCGTAAGACCACGGCGATGCAGCTCACGGGAAAGAATGATCTGTCCTTCCGTAATGTAGCCGGTGAGGTCGGGGATAGGATGGGTGATGTCGTCCTCAGGCATGGAGAGGATCGGGATCATCGTAATGGAACCCGCGTTCCCCTTGATGCGCCCGGCGCGCTCGTACATTGTTT
>CAZNJN010000219.1:0-1368 GCA_964573365.1 uncultured Oscillospiraceae bacterium | reverse complement strand
GTAGCCGGGGTAGCCGCGGCGGCCGGGAACCTCTTTACGGGCTGCAGATACCTCGCGCAGCGCCTCGGCATAGTTTGTAATATCGGTAATGATGACCAGGACATGCATACCAAGATCATAGGCAAGGTACTCCGCCGCAGTCAGCGCCATACGCGGGGTTGCGATACGCTCGATGGCGGGGTCGTTTGCCAGGTTGATAAAGGTGACGGTACGGTCGATTGCGCCGGTCGCGCGGAAATCGCTGGTGAAAAACTCCGCCTCCTCAAAGGTGATGCCGACGGCGGCAAACACAACGGCGAAGCCTTCGTCCGTGCCGCGCACACGCGCCTGACGCGCGATCTGCGCCGCGAGGTTCGCGTGGGGCAGACCGGAGCCGGAGAACACCGGCAGCTTCTGTCCGCGCACGAGGGTGTTCAAGCCGTCGATGGCGGAAATACCGGTCTGGATAAACTCATTGGGGTAATCTCGGGCGGCGGGATTGATCGGCGCGCCGTTGATGTTAAGGTGCTTTTCGGGGATCAGCGCGGCTCCGCCGTCCATGGGATTGCCCATGCCGTCAAAAACGCGGCCGAGCATATCGGGAGCAACGCTTAGTTCAATGGAGTGACCCAAAAACCTTGCCTTTGAGTCGGAAATCCTCAAGCCCTGCGAGCCTTCAAAAAGCTGCAGCAGCGCCTTGTCGCCGTCGATCTCCAGTACCTTGCCCCGACGAATGCTGCCATCCGCCTGCTCGATCTCCACGAGCTCGTCATAGGTGACGCCCTCGACCTGATCGACCAGCATCAGCGGGCCTGCGACTTCTTTGATGGTACGGTATTCTTTACGCATCTTCATTACCTCCCGTCAGCTCGCTAATTTCGTTGTCGAGCTTCGCCATGATCTCCTTGAAGCGCTCTTGGCTTTCTTGTTCCGGCGTATATTTATAACGGCCGATATCTTCTCTTACAGGCAAAGCCGCAAGCTTTGCGAAGGACGCGTCGGCGTTGAGCGCCTCAAGGCTCTTATCGTAGTAGGAAAGGATCAGCTTGAGCAGCCAGTATTGCTTTTGCGGAGAGGTATAGGTGTCAACCTCATGGAAAGCGTTTTGATGCAGATAATCCTCGCGGATGGAGCGCGACGCCTCAAGCGTGAGTCGATCCTTAAAGCTCAGTGCGTCGATACCGACCAAGCGCACGATCTCGTCAAGCTCGCTCTCCTCCTGAAGCATTTCCATGGTCTTTTGTACCATATCGCCCCACTCGGGACTCACTTCCTTGTTAAACCAGCCCTCAAGGCGGTCAAGGTAAAGCGAATAGCTGGTCAGCCAGTCGATCGCGGGGAAATGACGCGCGTAGGCAAGCTTTGCGGATAAGCCCCAGAATACCTTAA
>CAZNJN010000218.1:0-2697 GCA_964573365.1 uncultured Oscillospiraceae bacterium | reverse complement strand
TCCTGCGACTGCGGCAAGTACCTTGAAATCTGGAACAACGTCTTTATGGAATACGAGAAGCAGCAGGACGGCAGCTTTATTCCGCTTAAGCAGCAAAACGTCGATACGGGCATGGGCTTAGATCGCACCATCGCCACCTTGCAGGGCGTGGAGAGCGTATACGATACCGATGCTTTTGAGGGCATCATTAGGCGCATCAGCGAGCTTTCGCATAAAAACTACAAGGACAGTGCTGACACCATTAAGGCCTTCCGCATCGTGGCCGACCATATCCGCTGCGCCACCTTTTTACTGGGCGATCCGCGCGGCGTAACGCCCTCGAACGTTGATCAGGGCTACATACTTCGCCGCCTGCTTCGCCGCGCGCTGCGCTTTGCGATGCAGCTTGACATGGGCGAAAATAGCCTTTCGCGCGTTGCGGAGGCGGTCATCGCCCAGTACGGCGGCTTCTATAACGAGCTGAAGGAAAACGAAGCGAAGATCTATGAGGAGATCGACCGCGAGGAGCTTCGCTTCCAAAAGACGCTCAAAAACGGTATGCGCGAATTTGAGCGGATCAAGGGCGGCTTTGAAGGCGGCATGATCGACGGAGCAAGCGCCTTCCGTCTTTACGATACCTTCGGCTTCCCCATCGAGTTCACTGAGGAAATGGCGCGCGAAAACGGTTTGACCGTGGACGTGGAGGGCTTCAAAAAAGCCTTTGAGGAGCATCAGGCAAAGTCGCATGCCGGCGCGGAGCAGCGCTTTAAGGGCGGACTTGCCGACAGCAGCGAGCAGACCGCGCGGCTGCACAGCGCCACGCATCTTTTGCAGGCGGGGCTTCGCAAGGTGCTTTGCGACGATACGATAAGCCAGCGCGGTTCCAACATCACGGCGGAGCGCCTGCGCTTTGACTTTAGCTTTTCACGCAAGGTTACGCCGGAGGAGCTTGAGGAGGTCGAAGCCTTTGTCAACAGCGTGATCGAGGCGGACGTGCCGGTGGTCTGTGAGGAAATGACGCCAGACGAAGCGCGCGCGCAGGGCGCGATCGGTCTTTTCGGCGACAAGTACGGCGAAAGGGTCAAGGTCTATACCATGGGGTGCTATTCCAAGGAGATCTGCGGAGGACCCCATGCAAACCACACCGGCGAGCTTGGTCACTTTAAGATCAAAAAGGAAGAGGCAAGCAGCGCGGGCGTTCGGCGCATCAAGGCCGTGCTGGAATAAGGGCTTTGGCAGAGCTGTACACATACGACTGGAAGTATGAAGGGGAAAGCGCCCGCTTCACGGTTGACCTCGCCCTTTCCAGCGAGGCGGCGAGCGGCGCTTATCCCTTTATTTTTAGGCTGGACTGCCGCACGAATAAGGATGGCGAGCTGACAAAGCGCGCCTTGCGGCATGTGGACGCGATGCAGAGCGCCGCGCAAAAGGAGGCTCTGCTCTTTGCGGGTCGTGTGGAGACCGACACACGCGCGCTGCTGTATCTCTACGGAAAATCACGCGTGTCGCTTTCTTCGCTTGAATATGTTTATGAAAAGGAACGTCTGCTCGACTGCTATGCCGATGTGCAGGAGGATACGGCGTGGAGCTTCTACACCGATTTTCTTTATCCGGACGCAGCAAAGATGCAGACGGAGGAAAACCGCAAGCTGATTGCGCGCATTCAAAAGGCAGGCGATAACATCGCCGCTTCGCGCCGCGTCAATCTGCACATGTTTTTTCCTTCGGAGCCGCTGCTTACCATGTTCTCCCAGCAGGCGCGCCAAAGCGGCTACGCGATCGCGGAAAGCGAGTTTATTCCGGAGATGGAAACGCCCTACGGCATCGTGATCGTGCGGGTTTCCACGCTGCAAAAGGCGGACGTGGACGCCTTAACCACACAT
Source organism: uncultured Oscillospiraceae bacterium (assembly GCA_964573365.1). Classification (GTDB taxonomy): domain Bacteria; phylum Bacillota; class Clostridia; order Christensenellales; family CAG-138; genus JAQVRG01. The sequence goes on along the minus strand of CAZNJN010000218.1, from coordinate 835 downwards.
GCGATTTATCTAGCAAAGCCCTTTGAAGGTGTGCTCTGCTACTGGAATTGTCCGATCATTCCCAAGAATCATCCCCTCCGATAATTCTTTTCTCCTCATCTTTTTTGCTTTTTCGCCTCATTTCGGTTGACAAGCATGAGTCAAGCGTCTATAATGAGCGCAAAAGTGGCTTGGAATTTGTCAATTTTATAGGGATTCGATAGAGGCGCGGCACGCAAAAGTAGCGTCGGTCAGCTTTCAGGAAAGCGATGATCCGAGCGTAAAAGGGCAGGCCGCCGAAGTGAATATCCGCCTGAACGGGTATTTGCTGGGCAATGGGAAAATATCCCCTTGACTGTCACGACGTTTAACCTAACGTCGTGGAGCGCTATTGTTCACCATATAGATTTTCTATGTGGCCGGTGCAATTTCGCTCCGGTCACTTTTTTATTTTCATTTTTTTGGGAGGTCACTATGTTCAGAAAAGTCACCGGTACCCGCCGCGTTCTGCTGTGGGTCATGCTCGCGCTGATGCTTGCGGTCAGCGTCGTCGCCTTTGCCGCGGACGGCGAATACCAAAGCCCGCTGTACGGAACCTTCTGGTCGCTCGTTCCGCCGATCGTCGCCATCGCGCTCGCGCTCATCACCAAGGAAGTGTATTCTTCCCTTTTTCTAGGCATCCTTATGGGTGCGCTGCTCTATTCCTCCTTTAACATCGAGCTTGCCTTCACCTCGCTGGTTCAACACGGCTTGATCGCCAATCTCTCGGATAGCTGGAATGTGGGCATTCTTATTTTCCTCGTGATTCTTGGCATCTTTGTCGTGCTGATGAACCGCGCGGGCGGCAGCGCCGCCT
>CAZNJN010000217.1:0-2748 GCA_964573365.1 uncultured Oscillospiraceae bacterium | reverse complement strand
GCTTTCGCAACGACTTGGCTCCGCTTTTCTTGGGGTTGTTTTGCTACAGCCCCTTTGCTTGTCGAAAAAGTGGCTTCGCCACGTTTTTCGAATTGACACGCCGCACTTGCTCCTTTAGGAGCGGTCAGTGCAGCGTGAAAAGAAACCCTTACAAGTAAGGGCTTTCGCTCGCACCGCGCATGTCGCTGCTCGCGAATTTAGCTTCCGGGGCTTGCGAGCCCCGAAACCCCAAAGACTTTACCGACAGTCTGAGAGGCGCGGCAAAAAAATGCCGCGTCTCTTTTTTTGTATGCGGGTCTTTTCGCGCTTTTCTGCAGGACGCGGGAGTTTACGATTCGTTCACTAGACAAAGTAAACGCGCCAATATATAATGATACATACAAATGATACCTGTCGGTACTCCTTTCTTAAATTTTGACAGGCTTCTAAAGTTGGAGCGTCTAAACATGATATTCGGAAAAAATAAAAACGCGCAGGCGGAGCAGTTGCTTGATGAGATCTTCGGCAGCTATAAGGCTGATGTTTTGGTGGTAAAAGACGACGGCTGCGAAATTCTGTACATGAGCGAGGGCGCAAAAGCGCGACTTAAACCCGCCCGCGACGATATGCGCTTATGCAATAAGGGTTTTTCAAATGTTATGCCCGATTTATGCGCGTACTGCTCAAAAGGAGATTCCGGCGACGGAAACGCCGTATTTGACGTCACAGATGAAAACGACCACATTTATTCCGTAACTCGCTGCAAGGTGAGCGGTTTTGACGCCAAGAGCGCAAAAATGTTTATCATGCGCGACGTAACGCGGGAGCGTGCGGATCAAAAGCGGCTCTACAGTCTGGCCTATATCGATCAGCTTACCGGCGTACCGAACCGCCAGCGCTTCAAGGAGGACTTCAACGAGATCGCCGAAGCCATCGAAAAGGGCAGGATCAGCGGTCTTGTCGGCATATTTGATCTGGATAACTTTAAGACGATCAATGACACCTATGGCCACAACGCGGGCGACGCCATGCTCAAGCGTTTGGCGGAGCATCTAAGCAGGGATGAGGATTTTCGCAATCACATCTACCGTCTTGGCGGCGATGAATTTGTGATGCTCTACTATGAAAAGAGCGGCCAGTATCATTCTATGGACGAATTGCAAAAGCATTACGGAAGGCTGCTCAATAAAGCGCTTCTTTCCTATACAATGCCCAATATTGAGGATCAGTGTACGCTCAGTATCGGCGCGGCGCTTTTCCCCACCCACGGTGATAGCGCTTCGGAATTGCTGCGTAAGGCGGACATCGCCCTCTATCAGGCGAAAAGCAGCGGCAGAAATCAGTATGTTTTCTTTGAAGAACAGTATGATAAGGCGAAAAAATTCAAGGATCTTTATATCAACATCGCGCCCATCCTCTTTAAGACGGGACGCACCTTCGGCTACGAGCTTATGGACGGCACGGGTGACAAAAAAGAAGCGGATAACGCGATCAACCTCTCCGAATTTGATCGCACGCTCGCCGCGCTAGGCTTGAGCGACATCGAAAGCAACGCCAAGTATTTTATTGCCTTCACCAAGCAGCTTTTCAACAAAACCGTCTTGAAAAATCTGCCGAAGGAGAAGTTTGTAATCCAGCTTCACGCTTCCAGACAGTGTACGCCCAATGAAATCCTTCTCTACCGTCAGCTTGGCAGCTACGGTTATTCTTTGGCGCTTTCCGGCGTAACGGACGGCAATCTCGACCGTCAGCTTTTGGAGCTTTGTGATTACTGCAAGCTTGACGTCAACAAAACAAGCGGGAGCCTGCAAATCAGCCTCATCAATCAGTTCAGCAAAAAAACCTTTATCGCCACAGGCGTGAGTTCGCAGGAGGATTACGAATGCGCGCAGCGCCGCGGCTTTAAGCTATACCAAGGCTATTTCTTCCAGCAGGAGGTCGTAACAAAGAAAACCAAGGACATCGACCCCTTAAAGATCAATTACTTCCGCCTGATGCAGCTCACCAGCACGGATATTTATGTTGATTTTCAAGAGATCAGCTCGATCATTGCCTCGGACGTCGCCATGAGCTACAAGCTGCTCAAGCTGCTCAACTCCGCCGCGGTCGGACTGCGCTCGCGCATGTCGTCCATCTCTATGGCGGTCGCTTACTTAGGCGAGGAAAACCTGAAAAAGTGGATCGCGCTCCTCGCCTTACAGGGTATTTCCGCAGATAAGCCCTTGGAGCTTGTACGCCTTTCGCTCATCCGCGCGCGCTTTGGCGAGCTGCTGGCGCCGCAGCTTCGTCCCCGCCGCGATCCGCGTCATGTTTTTCTTACCGGTATGCTTTCTCTCTTGCACATCGCGCTGGATATTTCCAAGGAGGAGCTGTTAGAGCAGATCCCCGTCGCTGACGATATCCGTGATTCGCTCTCGGGAAAGGACGGAGCCTATTCGGACATCCTCAACTTTTTCCGGCATTATGAATATTCAAACTGGGAAGAGATCACCCGCTTTTCCGAAACGAACGGCATAAGCTGCTCCGCGATCAGCGAGGCATATATCGAGGCGGTTCGCTGGTGCAATGAGCTGATCAATGCCAATTAGGGGACTTGACTACACAAGAAAACGGCAGGCGGCCTTATGTCGCTCTGCCGTTTTTCTTCATTTTGTTAGCGGCTCAGTATTTTTTATTCAGAATGGCTCGGATAATCAGGTATAAAATCAGCTCGCCGCAGACCGCGTAGGCACAAATCGAAGCGATCAGCTCATAGCCCGTCAGCATACA
>CAZNJN010000216.1:0-2750 GCA_964573365.1 uncultured Oscillospiraceae bacterium | reverse complement strand
AACGAAAACGCCTATGCCGAAGCAATGGAGCAGCTACGCGCGTCTAAAATCAACGTCGATGGAAAAAAACAAGAATTTGAAACAGTAGGCGAGAAGCTAGGGGCGATCCAAAAGGAAGCGAATGCGCTGAATCGTGAGGTCGAGGATAAGGAAAACCTTTTAGAGAGCCAAAAGCAAAGCCTGATTGACGCGATGAATCGCATTTCCGACGCCAAAAGCCAAAGCTCCCGCTTAGAGGCGATTAAAGCTACCCTTGCCAAACGCCTTGAAGCGATTGCGGAGGAGGAGGACGACGTTCGGGAGGAAGGGAAAAACCTGGACGCCGAATATCTGGACGCGAACGGATATCTTGAAATTCTGCAAAATGATTACAGCACGAAGGAAAATCGACGCAATGCGGCGATTCAAGCCCTAAACGAAACCAATCTTCGCATAAAAAAGAGCGAGGAGCAGGAAAACGAAATGGCGCGGACGAGGGAAGCCGCGCTTACGCGCATACGCGTGCTCGAGGAAATGAAGAAGGCGCATGAAGGCTACTACGCAAGCGTAAGAAACGTGCTTAGCGACGCGTCCACATCGCTGGAACTGAAAAAGCGGATCATCGGCGTGGTGGCGGAGCTTTTGCGTGTGCCGAAGGAATATGAGATCGCGGTGGAAATGTCGCTGGGTTCATCGCTGCAAAACATTGTGACGCCAAATGAAAGCGACGCAAAATACGTCATTGAGCATTTGCGGGCAAAACAGTATGGGCGCGCGACGATGCTGCCGGTTTCCGTGATGCGCTCGCGGCTTTTGTCGCAGCAGGAGCTTAGCTGCTGCAGGGTGAAGGGCTATATCGGCGTTGCGTCGGATCTGGTGAGCTATGATGATGCGTACAGAAATGTATTTGAAAATCTCTTGGGCAGAACCGTGATCGTAGAGGATCTGGACGCGGGTATCGCCATCAATAGACAGGCGAGGGGCGCTTTCCGGATTGCCACGATGAAGGGCGATATCATCAATCCCGGTGGATCGATGACGGGCGGAAGCTCGCAAAAACGCGAATTTAGCTTGATCGGGCGAAGCCGCGAGATCGAAGAACTGCAAGAGCGCCTAAAACAGCTTGAACAAAAGCGGACGCTTGCAAGGCAGGAAAACGAGGCTTTGCAAAAGATGCTTGAAAAAGCAAACCGTGAGATGGAAGAAAGCAGCCGCGAGCTGCATTCAAACGACGTAGAGCTTGCGACGCAAAGGGAAAAGGTCGATATCGTGCGGAAATACGTGCGGGAAAATCTTGAGCATATCGAGCGGCTGCAAAATGAGCGCGGTCAGATACGCGATAATGTCGCAGATATTGAAAGACAGAGCCAAGAGGCGGAGGAAGACAGAGCAGGACTGGAGAAAGGGAACGCCGCGACGCAGGGCGACATACGAAACGCACAGCTTGAGCTGCTCAGCTTAAAATCCAAGCTGGAGACAGTGAATGAAAATATGACTGCGCACAAGGTACAGCTTGCGGGTCTTGAAAAAGAGATGAATGCGGTGCAAGGCGATATTGCCCGCATGAATAAGGAGGCCGAGCAGCATAAGCACTGCGCGCAAAAGAATAGGGAGAGCGTAGAACACACGCTTTCTCAAATTGCTGAATTGCAGGAGAAACTGAGCAATCTGGACGGGCAAATCGACGTGGAAAGACAGGATGTTGACTTGCTGAAGGATCAGCTTCAGGGCATGGAAAACGAACGCGATACGCACGATGAGGAGCTTCGCTCCATGCGAAAACGCCGCGAAGATCTTACCATAGCCTTGGCGGACATGAGGGAAAGGCGCCACCGCGCGGAGCTGAATCAAAGCAAAGCGCAGATGGAGCTTGGTAATATGCAGGATCGGATCTGGGAGGATTATGAGCTTACCTATGAAAACGCGCTGCCGATGCGAAGGCAGATCGCCGTTACCGCATCCCATGTGCGCATAGATGAGCTGAAAAAAGGAATCCGTGAGCTGGGAGATGTCAATATCAACTCCATCGAGGACTATAAAAATGTCAAGGAACGCTTTGATACGCTTACGACGCAGATCGAAGATCTGAATAAGGCGCAGACGGATCTTGAATCGTTGATTGAGGAGCTAGTCACGACGATGGAACGGGAGTTTAAGAAGCAGTTTTCGATCATTCAAGAAAACTTTTCCGTTGTCTTCAAAGAGCTGTTTGGCGGCGGCCGAGCGGAGCTTGTGCTCTCGGACAAAAGTGACATATTGAACTGCGACATCGATATTATCGCGCAGCCCCCGGGAAAAAAGCTGCAAATGCTTTCGCTCCTTTCCGGCGGCGAAAGAGCGCTTACGGCAATCGCGTTGATTTTTGCGATTTTGAAGCTTAAACCGACGGCGTTTTGCATACTCGATGAAATCGAGAGCGCGCTTGACGAGGTTAACGTAAGTAATTTTGCGAATTATGTCAAACGCTACTCAACGGATACGCAGTTTATCCTAATTACGCACAGAAAAGGCAGCATGGAAGTGAGCGACTCGATCTACGGCGTATCAATGGAGGAACGCGGCATATCCCGCGTGCTTTCCGTCAAATTTAGCGAATACGAGGAAGAGGCTGTTTAATATGGGATTTTTCCAAAAACTGAAAGAGGGCTTGAGCCGAACCGGCGACAGCTTTCAAAGCATTTTTTCCAATCCCGAGCGGATCGATGATTCGTTTTACGACGAGCTTGAAGAAGCTATGATTATCGCCGACGTAGGCATGGCGACTACGGAGG
>CAZNJN010000215.1:0-2755 GCA_964573365.1 uncultured Oscillospiraceae bacterium | reverse complement strand
CTGGGCTTAAATTGTACACGCCTGTTCATATGCTTGTATATTGTATCACGAAACAATGTGTGAATCTACATACAAACAAAAGGTGTAAAAAAGAATTAACAATTCGTCTGAAGGATCATTCTTTCGATCTCACGTTCCTGCTTGCTCATTTTACCTACAAACGCGCCGCGAAGATCGTTCAGATTGCAGATCACAGGCAAAATTTGCTCTATGCTCTCCATATCCACCTTTTCGATGCGTGAAAGAACCTCTTCCTCGCTGCGAATCGCATTGCGTCTGATCGCCGCTTTGCCGATGGAATTTGCCCTGGCGGAGGTGCTTTCCTGACCGATCACATAGCTCGCCTTGAGCTGTTCCTTTGCACGCTCCAGCTCCTCTTTGCTGATCCCGTCTTTTTTCAGCTTCACCAGCTCCGCAATCATCAGCTTCACAACCTCGCCTGCCTGCTTTTCGCCGGTTCCCGCGTAGAGCGTGTAGTAGCCATTATCGGAGAACGCACTGGGGTACGCATAAACGGAATACGCTAAGCCCCGTTCCTCACGAATGCTTTGGAACAAGCGAGAGGACATGCTTCCGCCAAGTACATTGTTGAGCACCAGGAGCGCATATTGCTCCATTGTATCCGCTGCAAAAGCTGGTACGCTCAAGCAGATATGTACCTGCTCGATGTCCTTTTCCACCGCGCGCAAACCGCGGCCGCCGCGCAGCGCGCTTTGTTCTTCCCGCTCCCCGCTTTGATCCCGGCTTTGCCCAAACATCGGCGTCAATGCCTCGATCAAGTTCTGCTCCTCAAAGCGCCCCGCCGCGGCGATCACCGTTTCCCTGCTCACATAGCGACGGCTCATATACGAGCGAAGCATGTCCGTATCAAGCGCGCGCACGCTTTGTTCCGTGCCTAAAATCGCCTTGCCGAGCGGCGCCTCGCCGTACATCTCGGTTGCCATTATGTCATGCACCAGGTCCTCCGGCGTATCCTCCGTCATCAGAATTTCCTCGCAGACTACGCCCTTTTCTTTTTCAATATCCTCGTTTGCTAAAAGCGAGTTCTGCAAAATGTCCGAGAGGATCTCTACGCTCTTTTCTACATGCTCATCGAGTACCTTTGTATAATAGCAGGTGCATTCCTTCGCCGTAAACGCGTTGAGATTTCCCCCCAGTGCGTCCATTTCCGCCGCAATGGTCTGCGCGCTTCTGTTTTTTGTCCCCTTAAAAAGCATGTGCTCGATAAAGTGCGAGATACCTGCCTCGGCTTCGTTTTCATACACGACGCCCGCAGATACCCAAACGCCCATCGATACAGAGTGAAAATCCTTCATGGGCTGCATCACGACGCGTATTCCGTTGGGTAGAGTGTGCTCAGTAATCATGTCGTCTTTAGAGAATGTCGCCCACTTTGGTGACATTCAATCCTTTCGTTTGAAATAAATCCAGCATATCGTCCAAAGCGTCAAAGAGTGCCTTGGTGGGACGTATCAAGATTATATTGCCTTTTTCGCTCGCATCCGATGCACGAAGCAAAATATCGTCTGCCTCTCCTTTTGCACAGAGCAGATCAACCGTACATTGAATGTGGCGCATTTTCGTTTTTTGTGCCGCGCGCGATGAAATATTCAGTTTTCTTGTACCGGAATAATAGAGCGACGGCTTTTTTGCGCAAAGCGCCTCTATTGACTCATTTGCCTTTTGAAGATCGCTTACGATCTCGGAGAGCCTTCCGTTAAAGCCGGGATTGTCGCCCATGCTGGCAATCTCATGTCCGTCCTCTGCGATTTTTCTTAGCAGCTCCGGATTTTCCCTCGCCCATTGTCCGCTTACGGCAAAGGTAACAGTGATCTGCCTTTCTTTAAGCTTACTGAGTATTTCCGGCAGCGCCGCAGCGTTCCAATCTATAACGCACAGCAGCGCGGCAGCATCGCCTCGCCCCCTGTAGCTGGGCGCCATTGCCGCCACCGACGCAACCTTCTGCGGCATTGTCTCATCCGTAATAAAAAACAGAAAGCAAACCAACAGTAAGAGCAGTAGATTGATAAAAAAGCTGTTTTTTTGTTTCCTCATAGCTGCACATACCTCCGTACAATAACAGTCTATGCGGCGGTATGTCCGCCTAGAAACAGCTTTGAACAACTATAGAAACGGGGCGGAAATCCGCCCCGTGTACTGTTTATTTTTCCTCGGGGATCAAACCCTTGCGTGTAAGATCGATTTTGCCATCCGGCTTAATATCGATGACGCGCACAAGAATTTCATCACCGACACTCACTTCATCCTCCACGCGCTCTACGCGGTGATTTGCAAGCTTGCTGATGTGTACCAGACCCTTCTTGCCGGGTTTAACTTCGACCTGCGCACCGATGGGCAGGATATTGACGACCCTGCCCAAAATCACATCACCGACCTCCAGATCGCGCGCGATGGATTCAATGATCTTGCGCGCTTTCTCCGCCGCCTCCTGATCGGGAGACGCGATGAACACGCGGCCATCATCCTCCAGATCGATCTGCACGCCGGTATCGGCAATGATCTTGTTAATCGTCTTGCCGCCCGAGCCGATGACCTCGCGGATCTTGTCGGGATGGATGCTAAACTGCATGATGCGCGGCGCATAGGGCGACATTTCTTCGCGAGGCTCGGCAATAGTCTCGATCATCTTATCGAGAATGAACATGCGGCCTTTGCGAGCCTGCTCGAGAGCGCGTGTAAGTATTTCTTTATCGATGCCCTTGATCTTTATATCCATTTGTATGGCGGTTATGCC
>CAZNJN010000214.1:0-2796 GCA_964573365.1 uncultured Oscillospiraceae bacterium | reverse complement strand
TGATGCTGCCCTCCTGCGCGGAGGTGGAAAGCACGTTGTTGATCTGCGGCGTTTTTCCTTCGCGGATCAGATTGCGTATGGCGTCGTTTACCATCATCACCTCGCAGGCGAGTACGCGTCCGCCGCCGCGCTTTTTAACGAGCTGCTGAGAAATGACGGCTTTGAGCGTCATGGAAAGCTGCATGGCGATCTGCTTTTGCTGTCCCTGCGGAAACACGTTGATGATGCGATCCATGGAATCGGCGGCGGAGTTGGTGTGCAGCGTTGAAAACACAAGGTGTCCGGTTTCCGCCGCGGTAAGCGCGGTCTCGATGGTGCTTAAATCGCGCATTTCTCCGATGAGGATCACGTCGGGATCCTCGCGCAGAACGGCGCGCAGTCCGTCTGCATAGCTTTGCGTATCCTTGCCGATCTCGCGCTGATTGATGATGCAGCGATCGGGCGTATAGATGTACTCAATGGGATCCTCCAAGGTGATGATATGCTCGCCGCGGCTGTGGTTGATGCGATCTAGCATAGCTGCAAGGGTGGTGGATTTTCCCGAGCCTGTTTCGCCCGTGATCAGTACAATGCCGCTGTGGAGCGAAAGCAGGGTGAGTACACAGGGGGGCAGCCCTAACGAATCTACTGGCGGGATCTTGTCGCTGAGAAGACGGATGGCGGCGGAGACATGCCCCTGCTGCCTGAAAAGATTGATGCGCACGCGCACCTCGTCATAGCTTTTGGCAAGATCCAGCTCGCCGATGTCCATAATCGCTTCGTATTGCTCGCCCGCAAGCTGACGGGCATAGCTTTCGCATTGCTCGTGGCTTAAAGCTTCCTCGCTCATGTTGCATAAATCGCCGCTCAAACGGTATTTGGGCGGTAAGCCGCATACGAGATGAATGTCGGAAGCGCCCGCGGCTGCTGCGGCGGCGATCAAGGCTTGAATGTCGGGCATATGGAAATCCTCTCTCCCTCAATTAGAGTACCGTGGTGTTGATGGTTCGTATCGCGTCCTCGGCGGTGGTCACGCCCGCAAGCACAAGCTTGCGGCACTGCTCCGGCAGAGAAATAAAGCCGTTTCGCTCGGCGATCTGTTCAAGCTGCAAACGCGTGGCGCCTTCGCTTACCGCCATACGCAGCTCGCGGTCGATCATCAAAATTTCAAACACGCCGATTCGTCCGCGATAGCCTGTGTGGAAGCAGTCCGCGCAGCCCTTCCCGCGATAGAGCGTCAAAGCTTCATCTGAATGGATACCGACAGCTTCAAGCTCCTCACGCGAGGGAGTATAGGCTTCGCGGCAGTGGGGACAGATGCGCCTCACCAGACGCTGCGAGATCACGCCCTTGAGCGAGCTTGCGATGAGGTAGGGCGGTACATCCATATCCTCAAGACGGTCGATGCTGGTGATGGCGTCGTTGGTGTGCAGCGTGGAGATCACAAGATGCCCTGTGAGCGCCGCGCGCATGGCGATCTCGGCGGTCTCGCTATCGCGAATCTCGCCCACGCATACGATGTCGGGATCCTGCCTTAAAATAGAGCGAAGTCCCGAAGAAAAGCTCATGCCGGTCTTTTCGTTGATCTGCACCTGATTTACGCCGTCGATCTGGTATTCCACAGGGTCCTCAAGCGTCACAAGATTGACGTTTTCGCGGTTCAGCTCCTGGATCATCGTGTACATCGTGGAGGATTTGCCCGAGCCTGTGGGGCCGACGATCAAAATAACGCCGCTTGCGTTGCCGAGCAGTTTCTCATATTTTGAAAGATCGTCGCCGGTCATGCCGATGCTTTTTTTATTGAGCATACCGCCGGATTTATCGAGCAGACGCAGCACCATCTTTTCGCCGAAGATCGTCGGCAACGTAGAAGCGCGCACGTCGATGTCGCTTTGCTTGACGCGGACGTTGGCACGCCCGTCCTGCGGAATTTTGCGCTCGGAAATGTCCATGCCGCTCATAACCTTCAAGCGCGCGATCACGGCGTTTTCCAGCTTTTTCGGTACGGTGAGCGTATTTCGCATCATCCCGTCCACGCGCATACGCACATAGAGGTTTTCCTCGCGCGGCTCAAGATGGATGTCGGAGGCGCGCTCGGAAACGGCGCGTTCGATGATGGAATTGACCAGCCGCACGGTCGGCGCGGACTGCACATCGTCGCTCACACCATCGCGCATACCAGTACCGGGCAGCTCGTTTTGCGCCTCGCGCTTCATTTCCTCGATCGCGCGCGCTGCGCCTTCGTTGCCGTAAAGCACGATGATGGCGCGGTCAACCGCCTCCTGCGTGGCGATCATCGGCACGATCTTTTTTCGAGTCGCCGCCTTTACATCCCCGATCGCCATAAAATTGAGCGGGTCGGTCATGGCGATATAGAGCGTATCCTTGACGAGCTTTACAGGAACCAGACTGTATTTTTTCGCGATGTTTTTGGAAAGCAGCTTTGCCATTTCCGGCGGGATCATGTATTTTGTCAGATCGATAAACTCGATGCCAAGCTGCATGGTAAGAGACTCGATCAGTTGCTTTTCGGTGATAAAGCCGTGCTGGATCAAAACCGTTCCAAGACGCTCCTTACTCTCCTTTTGCAGAGCAAGCGCCTCTTCAAGCTGTGCGTTTGTGATGACGCCTACTGAAACTAGCAGATCGCCTAAACGTTGATACGACATAAGCCTCCAAAGCCCTTTTTTCAATGTTTGCTTTCATTATACATTTTTTTCTTTGTTTGTAAAATGAAGAACGGAGAAAAGAAGTCCCGAGAGGGTTAGTGTAAAATAGTTCTGGGTAATTGAGTAAGAACCTGGAGCCCGGGGGAAT
>CAZNJN010000213.1:0-2799 GCA_964573365.1 uncultured Oscillospiraceae bacterium | reverse complement strand
CTCGTTACGGTTTAAGTTTTTCCTCCGATTTTCTTGAACTGCATCGTTACGAAGGGTCTGCGGCGGGATGCGGGCCCTTCATTTTTTGGCGCTCGCGGTGCAAGAAAAGCCTGCCGCCTTCAAGCAATAGCAAAATATTGCAAAGTTTTCTGACTTATATTGCCATAAATGGCGGCATCTGCGAAAAAAATTATTGAAAAAAATAATATAATTTTGTCAAACAATGGTAGAACATTGTAAATACTGCCGATTTCTATTACTATAAGCGATAGGGGTACGAAAAGTATTCTAACAATAAATCACGAAACTAAAACCGGCGGTAAAAGCACACGGTGATGCCGTAAGGCGGGAAACGGCGCCGGATAAGACACAATACAAACAAAAGGAGTCGTGCATATGAAGAGGAAGAAGCTTTCGGTGATTCTGTCGATCACGACGGCGGTGATCATTGTTGTCGCGTTAACCTGCTTGAGCTTGTTTTCTGTGATCTCTGCGAGCAGAAGCGTAAGAAGCGGCATTCAGGGTGAGTTTGAGGCGATCGGCGCACGCAATGCAGAAGCGATCCAGGCGATGCTTACCGAAGCGGAAAACGCGGCGACGCGGCTTTGCACACAAACCGAGCGTATGCTGCAGGGTTCGCAGTTTAGCACCTATGTGCAAAGCGTCGTACCGGGCTATAAGATCAACGAGGGCTACGCGCCTTTGGAAAACTACATCAAGACCGAGGCGCAGCTCGTAGTGAGCGAGAGCGAGAGCATTATCGGCATGGGCGTATTTTTTGAGCCCTACGCCTTTGACAAGCTGATCAAAAACTACGCCCTGTATCTGGATGAAAAAACCAGCCAAAGCGGGGAGGTCGCCGTCTATACGGACGACTACGAAACGGCGGAGTACTATACGGGCGCGCTCAAGAGCGGAAAGACCTATGTGACCGATCCCTTTATGTTTGGCGATATTGCGATGATCACGGTCGCCAAGCCCATTCATAAGGATGGCGAGATCATCGGCGTTGCCTGCATGGATCTGTCTATGAGCGCTTTTGGCAATATCAATATCGAAGATGAAGACTATCCGTCCATGTTCGCGAGCATCATTTCAAACCGCCCCCTGATCGTCTATGACAGTCTGCGCGATGACGTGGCGGGCAGCCCGCTTTCGGCGTTTTTTCCGAACCCCGAGGATCAGACCTTGGTCGAGCAGCAGCTCGCGTATGGAAAAGAGTTTCACGTGGAAACGAAGGATGAAAACGGGCAAAGCATTACGCGCTTCTTTTCACCCATGGAGTTTGAAGGAACGACCTGGTGGGCGCAGACCGCGCTTTCAACGAGGGATATGACCAAAAGCGTCATACGCCTTGCCGTTATTTTGATCGCCGGTTCGCTCGTCGCCTTGGCGCTGATCGTCGGGTTCATCTTCTTCAAGCTGAAAAAAGAGCTTGAACCGATCACCCGGCTTTCAGAAGCGGCGAAAAAGGTGGAGGCGGGAGACTTCGATTTACAGATTGACGTGAAGGCCAACACAGAAATCGGAGAAATGGCGGAGAGCTTCAAGCAAATGGCGGGACGCGTCACCTTTATCATCGGCGATATGGGGAACATGCTTGAAAAAATGGCGGATAAGGATTTTTGCACCGATTCCGAGGATGAAACGAAGTATATCGGCGCGTATTCCAGCCTTCTGGATTCCGCGCGCCATATCCGCAGGCAGCTTGGCGGCGTGATCGAGCAGATCCGCTCTGCTGCCGAGCAGATCAACAGCGGAACGGGGCAGATCGCCGCGGGCGCGCAGTCGCTCGCGCAGGGAACCACGGAGCAGGCGTCGTCCGTAGAGGAGCTTTCGGCGGGCATCTTGGATATTTCGGAGCGGATAGGACAGACGGCGGATAACGCGCAGGAGGCGGCAAAGCTCACGCAGGACGCGAGCGCGGTCATGCTCAGCAGTCAGGAGGAAATGAAAAAGCTGCTTGACGCGATGGGCGACATTAACAGATCCTCCGATAATATCAGCAAGGTCATTCTGGCGCTCAACGCGGCCGTAGAGGCGGCGCGCGCGGGCGAAGCCGGAAAGGGCTTTGCCGTGGTGGCCGACGAGGTGCGAAACCTTGCGCAGAAATCCTCTGAATCCGCAAAGAGCAGCGCGAAGCTCTTGGAGCAGTCCCGAATCGCGGTCAACAAGGGAACGCAGATCGCCCAAAGCGCAAACAATGCCATAGACGACACCGTGAAGGGTGCTATGCGTGTTTCCGAGATCATCGACGTAATTTCGGCCGCCGCCGGAGAACAGGCGGCGCAGATCAAGCAGACCTCCATCGGCGTAGAACAGATTTCGAGCGTCGTACAGACCAACTCCGCCACGGCGGAGGAGAGCGCAGCGGCAGCCGAGGAGCTTTCCGGACAGGCGAATGTGCTTGAAGCGATGGTGGAGGAGTTCAGCTTTGAGAAGCACGAAAACTGATTTATAGAAAGAAAGCATATCCATGTGTAGATGCCCGTTACCGTCCTATGGCGGTAACGGGCATCGTTTTTTTCCTTGACAGGAAGCCGCAGTCAATTTATAATGACTAAACAAACGTAAATAGTCAAATAGAGGTATAAAAAATGCCCAAGGCATATTCGCAAAAGGAAAAGGACTATATCCGCGCCCGTTTGCAGGAAACGGCGGCGGAGCTGATGGCGCGCGAAGGGATAGGCTTCTTGCCGGTGGTCGACGGGCTGCGCCGGCTGGTCGGGGTGGTGACCGACCGCGACCTGACGGTGCGGGCGCTCGCCCGCAGACTCGATCTCGAGACCCCGGTCGAGC
>CAZNJN010000212.1:352-2802 GCA_964573365.1 uncultured Oscillospiraceae bacterium | reverse complement strand
AACCCTCAAGAACGGTTTTGGAGACCGCTATGTTACCATTACATCATGCCCCTATTTGCGAACATCAAGCGTCACGCTACATGATACACATTTCAAATGCCTTGTGCCTGAATAACTCACAAGCGGTATTATAACTTATGCATAATCAATTTGCAAGTTCTTTTGTTGATAAAGTTATCCAAGGCCAAGGCGAATAAGAAATACCGCCCAAATATGAGCGGCACTGTATTATTTTTCATTGCCGGAGGGCAATGTTTGCATGAGCGAGTAGAAATACCGGGCGTCCCCGGTAATAAAAAAATTATACCAGGCTTCCAGCGTGTCAGAACCAAAGACGTCAAGATGTTCAATAATTTGTTTAGTCCACATCAAGGCTCCGGTGCAGCCGGCAGTAATAAGATTTCTATCAGCGACAGACGGTGCGTCTACATAATAGTCTTTCCCTTTATAACCCGGGGAAAACAATTCAAGAAAGCCCTGCCCGTTGCTGGTATGTGGACGATTATCTAATAATTTATAACGCGCGAGCGCGGCAGTGGCTCCGCATATCGCGCACACCGTAGCGCCAGCCATGAGAAATTCACCAGCTTTTTTGATGATTGCATCATGCTTTGGATCATCCCATGTATTTGCGCCCGGCAACAGGAGTACGCTTGTTGCACCGATACATACATCTTCGATTAAGCAGTCCGGCACGACTGTCAAGCCACCCATTGTATGGATCGGCTCTTTGGAGCAGCCGACTGTTTTGAGAGTAAGCTGCGCTGCATCCTTTTTGAAAAATCGACCGGAATTAAGCTCTGCCGTAACGTATCCAAGCTCCCAGTCGGCCAAAGTGTCCAGAACGTAAACATAGACTGTAAACATAGATTTCCTCCGATTTCATTGTCGCATTGCTTTATTTGTTTCATCATTGTACCATGTAATTGTTGACAGCATTATGACAATGATTTAAAACCACGAATATAGAATTTGAAAGGCAACCCTCAGATGAAAATTGATAGACTTGTCAGTATTATCATGATCCTGCTTGATAAAGAGCGGATTAGCGCGCAGGAGCTGGCGGAGATGTTTGAAGTTTCACCCCGCACAATCTATCGTGATATAGACACAATCAACATGGCGGGCATTCCGATCCGCTCTATCTCGGGAGTGGGAGGCGGTTTTGAAATTATGCAAAAGTACAGGATTGATAAAAAAGTATTTTCTACTGCAGAATTATCGGCTCTTTTAATGGGGCTGACGAGTCTTTCCAATATGCTACGAGGGGATGAACTGGTAAACGCCATTGCGAAAGTGAGGAGCTTTACGATTGCGGGCAATTCACGGGGACGGTATGCCGTGATTTTGTTCCGAATCGGGCTTTGTGTCCGTACCTGTCATTGCATTGGACCGGCTTTGATGCTTATTTTGGCGCGATCCCGCCAGATGATACGGTCGCTTTAGTTATAGACGGGGATCAAAGTGTGCGGTACTATGTCCGTCGCATTGACTTCGTGAATAACACATTTCTTGACGAACGCGGCGCGTTGAAGTGGATCAAGAAATGCTATTGCAAGCGTACCCATTCTTCCCCGACAGGGTATGAACCCATTACCGAATACAACGAGGAATAAATAAAGGATGAAAAAAGTATTTTTAGTTTCTGTGGCGGTATTGATGACGTTTGCCCTTATGGGCTGCTCTGAGGCTGCCAAGGTAAATGCGAACGTTTCAAAGCAAGCGAATTACTTTGAATGTGAGCGCAGGATAACAGTATACAATGCCCGCACCGATATGATTATTCTTGAAGCAGAAGGATATATGAGCATATCTAATAACACGGACAATGAATTGGTCGTAACCTGTAAGGTCGGCCCGAATACCTATAAGAAAAATTATATCTATCTAAACTCTTATACCATGTATGTAGTCGAGGATATATCCGGGACGCATACCGACCCGTACCACTATAAGTTATTTTTCCATACTGAGCTTTTGCCGGATGTTGAAGCCAGACCATAAACAAGTCGTGCGTGGGAGCAGCTTAGGGACGAGGTACACGCGGAAGCCAAAAGCCGCGCAGATGAAATTATTAAAGAAAGGGGGGTGAGGACGCATGAGCCGATTGGCAGATATGATGAAGTGCTCCGAAGAAGATGCGTATCAACGCGGTTATGAAGCCGGGAAAAGAAACGCGGAACAGCATCAGACAGATTGCACTGCGGACTGGGAGCGAGGCTTCCTTGATACGATACATAATCAAGAAATCCGCATAGCTGATTTAGAACAGGAACTCACGGCGTCAAAACAGGTGAGGCAGGACGATTTTAACGGCCTATATGAAAAATATGTTGTGTTTGAACTTGAGGATAATCGCGAGATCAACAACTGTTTTGTCTTACGACCAGATAAAGACCCTGCGGCAGTAGAAGCTCTACGCGCCTATGCCGCGGCAACCGAAAACACAC
>CAZNJN010000212.1:0-342 GCA_964573365.1 uncultured Oscillospiraceae bacterium | reverse complement strand
CTGACGCCGCAAGAGTTACGGGAGATGGACGGGAACCCGGTGTATGTCGTGTGTAAAAAATATCCCGGCCTCAATGGCTGGTTTATAGCCGTATTAGACTATCAGATTGACGCGATACGGGTTTGGCGCGATGATGGATGTTACTTAGATGCTCGGCGCAGCTACGGTGACGCGTGGATTGCTTACCGTGCTAAAGTGGAGGAATTGGAGAGCGGAGAGGAATAGGGCTACACAACATAAAAGCGCCGGCGAGGTTTTACCTCACCGGCGCTTTTACTGTGAGCGCGAATACCGAATTGTACCACGTAATACAAAGTTCGTATCCGCGCGCTTTGGCAAAGA
>CAZNJN010000211.1:144-2858 GCA_964573365.1 uncultured Oscillospiraceae bacterium | reverse complement strand
TGACGGTCGATCTTGACATAGAGTATCTCGTTGCTGTCGGTCTCATACTCCAGCCATGCGCCGCGGTTTGGAATTACCTGTGACGAATAGAGGTTCTTGCCCTCCTTATCAATCGTGACACCGTAATAGATGCCGGGCGAACGGACAAGCTGGCTGACGATGACGCGTTCCGCGCCGTTGATGATAAAGGTGCCCTGCTCTGTCATGAGCGGGAAATCGCCCATAAACACAGGTTGCTCCTTTACCTCTCCGGTTTCCTTATTTATAAGACGAACCGTAACGCGAAGCGGCGCGGAATAGTTGACGTCGCGCTCCTTGCATACCTCCACAGAATACTTGGGATGATCGAAGTCGATGTTATAATCCACGAATTCGAGAACGAGTTTTTCAGAGTAGTCTGTTATGGGAGAAATGTCATCCAGAACCTCCTTCAAATCCTCTTCCACGAAACGTCGGTAAGAGTTTTTCTGTACTTCGATAAGATCCGGCATCTCCAGAACTTCATCAATGCGGGAAAAACTCATGCGCTTGCGTGTACCCATCTGTACTTCATGCACCATCGTCCGTCTCTCCTAACCACCGTATAATTACGGCTTATATTGATTCTACGCCTTATCAGATAATCCTTTCCAATAAAAGGAAAATCATACCCTTAACATGACACGGCTTTACAGCACTGGTAAAAATACGCCTAAAAGCGCAGATTATCATGCTAACGCAGTTTATAATTATATTGCGTATGAACAAGTATGTCAATAGCAAACGGAGGTCAAGAAAGAATTTTTTATATTTCTTCATCTCCAGACAAAAACTACGGCCGCATGTATGCAAGTGTCACGCGGCCGCGGTTCTTTAATTTTTTACTTTTGCAAATATCATGCGCCCCGCCGAGGTTTGAAGTACGCTTGTCACGTTAACCTGCGTCGTTTCTCCAAGCAGTTTTTTGCCGCCGTCAACCACAATCATGGTGCCGTCATCGAGGTAGGCAATGCCCTGTCCAAGCTCCTTGCCTTCTTTGACGATCATAACCGCAATCTCCTCGCCCGTCACCAGCGTAGGTTTAAGCGCATTCGCCAGATCGTTGATATTGAACACCGGTACATGCTGCACGGCCGCCACTTTGTTTAAGTTATAATCGTTGGTAACGACCACGCCGCCCATTTCCTTAGCAAGACGCAAAAGCTTCGCGTCCACCTCGGATAGATCATCATAGTCCGTATTGACTACTTGAATAGGGATCTCCATTTCCTTTTGCATTCTGCTGAGGATGTCAAGGCCGCGTCTGCCGCGCACGCGCTTGAGCGCGTCGGCGCTGTCGGCGATATGCTGCAGCTCTCTAAGGACGAAAGCGGGAACGATTACATCGCCCTCCCAAAGTCCGGTCGCGCAGATATCCGCAATCCGCCCGTCAATGATGACGGAGGTATCCAGAAACTTTGGCCTTACACCGTCGCCGAACTTTTTCTTATGCTTTTTAAGAAAGTTCACATCCTCAATTTCGTTTCGTCGCTTCATCACAACATTCCAGCCCAGATATCCTAGGCTGATGTACAACAGAATGCTGATCAAAAACCGCAGCCACGGAAATACCAGATTGGACATCATTGCGCTGACAAGAAAAGCTAACACTAGTCCTGTCACCAGTCCCAATACGCCAAAAAAGATTTCCGTCAGCGTCAAGGTCGAGAGCTGCGCCTCAACTCCTGCGATAATGCGCAAAAAAGCATCGATGGCCTGTGAGGAAAATAAATAGAATATAATTGCAAATATCAGTCCACCGGCGGCATAAATTGCGATCAGCGCCCAGGTAAGCAGTATAAGGCGCAACGGCAATAGACCGAAGGATTGCAGCACGGTATCCACGGCTGCAACCAAAGCGACGCCCAGCGCGGCTCCAAAGATGGAAATCACCAGCCTCGCTATTTTTTTTGCCAACTCAGTTCTCCACTTCCTTTCGTAGCGTTTCTCTTATTCGTTTTTTGTTTTACGCATAGCAAAGCGCGAGAAACGCCTTGCTCCCGCGCAAAAACTAATTACCGAACAGTATTCCCAAAATGATTAAAAGGAAAATCAAGCTCCCTGCGCTAATCATAAACAGGCGAAATATCTTATGGGCATGTTCTGTGCGGGTCTTGATTTCTTCTTCAGAAAAATCGCGTTCTTCCGAAAGAACCTCGTCAACGGTCTGTTTTTCGTTCTTTTGCATACTTCAATCATCCTATGCTTATGATTCGCCTACCGCGATTCTAAATTCTGATTCATCCCGTTCAAGCACCGCAGAGAGTTCTGCCATGATCACCTGTCTGGCTGTTAAGAGCATTTTTCTTTCTCCGGCAGAAAGACCCTTTTTTGCTTCCCTGTGATTCAAACATTTAATCACATCCGCCACGTCAAAAATATCGCCGCCGCGCAGCTTGGTATAGTTATCGCGATACCGCTGATTCCAGTTTTCGTTTTCCTCGCAAGGCTCGCCTTTGAGAAATTCAAGTAGCTTCTCGCACTCATTGATGCCGATCAATGTGCGCAGACCAACCGATTCCGCCGTATTGACCGGTACCATTGCCGTCATCCGTCCGGAAACAAAGCGCAGAATATAATACTGCTGTGTTTCTCCGAGCACGCTGCGCGCCTCAATGGCCTCTATAACCCCGACGCCGTGCATGGGATAGCAAATTTTATCTCCGATGGAAAACACAGACGGCTCCTCTCCGAAC
>CAZNJN010000211.1:0-134 GCA_964573365.1 uncultured Oscillospiraceae bacterium | reverse complement strand
GCAAGCACCTACCTAAAACCATACTACTTCTTATTAAATATAACACGCTTTCTATAGGCTGTCAAATCCATGCACTGCGCGGATCGCGTCAAGTTGTTCTGGGGAATCAGGAAACGGACAGAGAATCTTGAAGA
>CAZNJN010000210.1:0-2866 GCA_964573365.1 uncultured Oscillospiraceae bacterium | reverse complement strand
CTTGATCATGCACTCGTTCGCCTCTGCGCCCGAGTTGGCAAAAAAGACCTTCTTCATGCCCGTCCTCTCGCAGAGCATCTGCGCAAGCAGCGCCTGCGGAGCGGTATAGTATTTGTTGCTGATGTGCTGCAGCTTGCCAAGCTGCTCCGTGACCGCCTTCACCCATGCTTCATCCGCGATGCCGAAAATATCCACCGCGATGCCCGAGCCCATATCGATGTACTCTTTTCCGTTTTCATCCACGACGACGCTGCCCTTTCCGCTTACAAAGACCGGTTCATAGCGCGCGTAGGTGTTGGCGACGTAGTTTTTATCAAGCTGCCGAATATCCATTGATCTTTCCTCCTCTTTCTTACATAAACATCGTGCCGATACCCTCGTTGGTAAGGATCTCGATGAGGATCGCATGGGGTACCGTGCCGTTGATGATAAATACCTTTTTTACGCCGCGGCGGATCGCTTCGATACAACAGTCCACCTTGGGGATCATGCCGCCCTGGATCACGCCCTGCTGGATGAGCTGCGGCGCCTCGCTCACCCGCACGACGGGTATGAGCGAAGAGCTATCGTCCTTATCGCGCAAAAGACCCGCGATATCGGTCATGGTAATGAGGCTCTCCGCCTTGAGCACGCCCGCGACGCGCGCCGCTGCCGTGTCCGCGTTTACATTATACGCCTGCCCGTTCTCTCCGTACGCAAGCGATGAGATCACGGGAATATAGCCGTTGTCCAGCAGGTCAAGGATAGGCTTGGGATCGATGTCCGTAATATCGCCTACGAAGCCAAGCTGCTCATCCATGGCTTTAGCGCGCATCATGCCGCCGTCCATGCCGCAGATCCCCATGGCCCTGCCGCCGACCTCCTGCAAAAGCCCCACTAAGCTTTTGTTGACCTTGCCCGCAAGCACCATCTGCACCACGTCCGCCGTCTCCGCATCCGTTACGCGAAGCCCGTTTACAAATTCCGATTTTTTGCCGATCTTTTTCAGCAGCGACGAAATCTCCGGCCCGCCGCCGTGTACAAGCACGACCTTCACGCCGGTCGGCCGGATTACCTGCTCGACGACGCGTCGCGAGCGCTTGAGTTCCTCGTCGATCATCGCGTTCCCGCCGTATTTAACCACGACGATCTTGTTATTGTATTTTTGGATATACGGAAGGGCGTTAATGAGCACTTCCGCTCTTTGCGCATTTGTCAGTTTCATTATGTTCTGTAATCTCCGTTGATCTTCACATAGTCGTAGGTAAGATCGCAGCCCCAGCTTTCGGCGCAGCCCTTGCCTTCTTTGAGCGCAACCACGATCTCCACCTCGTCCTTTGAGAGGATCTCCTTCGCCTTCTCCTCGGAAAATTCTACGCCGCGCCCGTCCTTGCAGACCAGTATGTCGCCCGCCGCGGAAGCAAAATGCACCTCGACCGCGTCAACGTTGATTTCCGCGCCGCTGTAACCGAGCGCGCAGAGCACCCTGCCCCAGTTTGCGTCCGCGCCGAACATCGCCGCCTTGACAAGGCTTGATGCTATGACCGCCTTCGCGAGCGTCTTTGCGTTTTTCGTATCGACAGCGCCCGAAAGCTTGCAGGTCAAAAGCTTGGTCGCACCCTCGCCATCCTTGGCGATGTTGCGGCAAAGATACCGCGTTACGGTATTGAGCGCGGCGCAAAAGGTCTTGTAGTCTTCATTTTCGCTTTCGATGGCGGGATTTCCTGCAAGGCCGCTCGCCAAAATACTCACCATATCGTTTGTGGAGGTATCTCCGTCCACGCTTACCATATTAAAGGTATCGAGAATATCGTTTGAAAGCGCCTTTTGAAGCATTTCGGGCGAAATACAGGCGTCGGTGGTAAGAAATACGAGCATCGTCGCCATATTGGGCATGATCATGCCCGAGCCCTTGGCGATGCCGCCAAGCACGCTCTTTTTGCCCGAAAGCATACATTCCACGGCGATCGATTTTTCCCGCGTATCGGTCGTCATGATCGCCTCCGCCGCGTCCGAACTTCCGCTTTCGCTTAAAGCGTCCGTTAAGGCGCGCATTCCGCTTTCGATCGGCTTGATGCAAAGCGGCTGTCCGATCACGCCGGTGGAGCCGATAATCACATTTTCCGCCGATACGCCGGTGTATTGCCGCACAAGCTCGCTCATTTTTTCCGCGATCTCTATGCCGTTGGCGTTGCAGGTGTTGGCGTTTCCGCTGTTGCAGATGACCGCCTGCGCGACGCCGTTTTCAAGATGGGCTTTTGTCACCGTCAAAGGCGCGCCTTTGACCTTGTTCTGCGTATAGACCGCCGCCGCCGCGCAGGGCGTATCGCAAAGGATCAATGCAAGATCCTTTTTATTTTTGTTCTTTCTGATCCCGCAGTGTACGCCCGAAGCCCGAAAGCCCTTCGCCGCGCATACGCCTCCCTGTATCTCTTTCATACCGTCCAATCCCTTTCTCAGAGCTTGAGTCTCGTTTCTTCGGGCAGTCCCAGCATAAGATTCATGCACTGCACCGCCGCTCCGCTCGCGCCCTTGCCTAAGTTGTCAAAGCAGGCGGAAAGCGTCATCCTTTCATCGTTGCCGCAGACGCTGATCTCCATATAGTCAAGACCCGAAAGCTTGTTAGCGGCGATCATTCCATTCTCCGGCGCCTGTACGACGCGTACAAAGCGCTCATTTGCATAGTGGGCGCCGTAAAGCTCCTTGAGCGCCGCCGCGCTGACGGTTTTCTTCATCATCGCGGGGCAAAGCGGTATAGTCAAAAGCATACCGCTGTAAAAATCTCCCAAAACAGGAGAAAAAACCGGCGGGGTTTTCAGCTTGCTCACATATGCCATTTCCTTGAGATGCTTATGCTGCTGTCCCATAGCGTAAGCGCGCCACGCGG
>CAZNJN010000209.1:0-2892 GCA_964573365.1 uncultured Oscillospiraceae bacterium | reverse complement strand
GCCAAGATGGATGGCAAGCGCCGCGCCGAAGGCCGCGCCCTGCGAAGCGCCCAGCAGGTCGGGCGAGGCCATAGGATTGCGAAATACCCCTTGATAGCTCGCGCCCGCGGCGGCTATGGCGCAGCCGACGAGACAGGCAAGAAGAATGCGCGGCAGACGGATGTTAAACAGCACCGTCGCCTGCGTAGCATCCGTATCCGGACGAGAAAAGAGAATGGCGATAAGCTCCCTTGGCGTAATGGGATAGCGTCCCAGCAAAAAGGATAAAAAGACGCTACTTACAAGCAGAAGGAACAGGATCAGAATGATTCGATTGCCGTATTTTTCCCGCAAAATAAAAAGCTCCATCTTGCGATGTGTTTTTGAACACAAATCGCTTAATGGAGCCATGATAGCACGGGAAAACCGCTTTTGTCAATTTACCTTCATTCTAAGCTTCGGGCAGCTTTTCAGGATAGGGGCGGTCATCGGCGCCGGTACGGATATTTGCAATGCGGTCTACCGTTTCCATACCGTCGATCACGCGCCCGAAGGCGGCATAGCTGCCGTCGAGCTCGGTGTGATCCTTGTGGACGATGAAAAACTGGGAGCCGCCGCTGTCCATTGCCTGCGCACGAGCCATAGAAATCACACCCCTGCTGTGGGAAAGCGAATTGGAAAATCCGTTGAGTCCAAACTCGCCTTTGATGCAGTAGCCGGGCCCTCCCATGCCGGTTCCGGTAGGGTCGCCGCCCTGAATCATAAAATCCTTGATTACGCGATGAAAGATCAAGCCGTCATAATAGCCTTGACGTGCCAGATAACAAAAGTTGTATACGCTTTGCGGAGCGACGTCGGGGTAAAGCTCCAGCTCGATGATGCCGTATTCGCCCATGTCCATTTTTGCCGTTACCTTTTGCGTTTCGTCTGTGACGGGGGCGGAGGAGGAAGCTGCGTTATCGGTGGAGGCAGGGGTGGCTTGGGGCGCGCTCTGCTTAGAAGAACAACCTAAAAGAGAGGCGCAAAGCAGAACGCCCAGAAGAAATAAACAAATTCGTTTCATACAGACCTTCCTTATCATTTTCATTATCTATAATTTTGTTATTATAGCATTTTGTAAGCGCAATGGAAAGCCTGTGGCGCATTGTGCTTCTTCCTTTACTATGCTAAAATACATACAGAAAAATGCGCCTAAACAGGGCTTGATAAAACGGTGATTCTATGAAAATAAACGCAAAGCGAGCAAGGCTCGCAATTCTCTCCTGCCTGCTGCTGCTTCTTTCGGGCTGCTCGATCACGCCCGCATGGGAACAACTGCCAGAGGTGGAGAACGCGGAGCTTCCACAGCCGACGAGCGTGCCGCATACGAGTGTGCCCCGCTTTGATATGCTTGAATACATCGACGGCGAGCTTGGCGGGGGACACAGCATCGAGGGAAAGACGCTGCGCCTAGAGCGCGACATCGTGCTTCAAAATCCTGTGTACCTTTATGACTGTGACGATCTTACCATCGATTTGAACGGACACAGCATCCGCTATGACGCGCCCTCCTCAAAAATCAAGGGCGATACCGATCTTTGGATCTTCGTTTTTGACGGTGGCAAGGCGAGCCTGATCAGCAGCGGCGGCAACGGAAAAATCTTTACGAATGCCTCGGGACATGCCGCGCTCGTTACGGTGATGGGACACGCTGCGCTGCATATAGAAGGGATCGATTTTCAAGGAACGAATGAAAGCGAGGCAATTACGGGCTTTGGCGGCGCCTGCGTCTATGTTACGGACGGCTCGTATGCGGAGATTAGCGGCGGAACCTTTGCGGGGGACTGCGGTATTTTTGTGGAAGACCCCGAGCAGACAGGGACGACGGTCATTATCAACGGCGGCGAGTTCGGCTCGCCAGCTTCGACCTTTGGCGCGTATTTTAAGGATACTGCGACGATCGTT
The DNA here is from genome assembly GCA_964573365.1 of uncultured Oscillospiraceae bacterium. Taxonomy (GTDB): domain Bacteria; phylum Bacillota; class Clostridia; order Christensenellales; family CAG-138; genus JAQVRG01. Next base: position 969 of record CAZNJN010000209.1, on the reverse strand, counting down.
TTGAATAGCGGAAGCTTTAGCGGTACGCTTTCTGACCTTTACGCGCAGGGGAATCCGGTGGTGAGCGTATTTAACGCCGCTTTTGCTACGGTAGGGGATGCGCAGAACAGCGGCTGGAGGCCAAACTCAGAGGGTATGGAATCCATGCAAGCGCCGCAGACGAACGAGGCACTACCTAACGATGAGGAAGACGAGGCGGCGCAGGAATGAGAAGCTTTAGTAAAAAAATCGGCTTACTTTTAGCGGGTGTCGCGTTTCTTCTTGTGAGCGTGGGCGCACAGGCGCTCGACGCGCAGATGCAGATGGAAGCATGGCTTTCGCCCGATGTCGCGTCCACGCAAACACAGGCGCACTATGGCTGGTCGCTGAAAAACGACAGCCCCTACGACATTCGGGGCGTATATGTAAAACTGGATGATGCAGTAATTTCTTACATTGACAAGCTTAATTCCGGCGCAAGCATCAGCGGCGAGGGCGTGTTTTTGCTGGAAAAGGAGCAGATCGGGCGTCGCTTTTTATTCAGCGCGGCCGGCTACGCCGAAATCCCCGACCAAACGAGCGAAAAGAGCAAAACAAAGACAACGATGCTTGTGAGCGCTTCTTCGACGGCGATGGCGGCAGATCCGGGCAAAGCGACGCGAAGCTATATTCCGGCGCTGCCCTCGTTTGCTCTTGCGCAGAATGAAAACATTGAGGGAAAAAGTAAGCTCGTTGCAGCGGCCTACCTAAAAAGCATGGTCGTAAATCCAAACGAGGAAAACACGCTGTATGTTGCGGTAAAAAACGAAGGAAAAGCCACGATCAGCCAGCTGTCTTTGATGCTTGGCAAGGAGACGGCGGATTCTCTTGAGTCGCTTGAGCCGGGCAGGAACGCCACCATGAAATATACTACGGCGCTAGAAAAGGCCACGACCTTCTCGCCTGTGTTGACGTATGTGGACGAAAACGGAAAAAAACAAAAGAAAAAGC
>CAZNJN010000208.1:0-2949 GCA_964573365.1 uncultured Oscillospiraceae bacterium | reverse complement strand
GCTCGTTGCAGGAATGCTGCCCTCAAGCTGCCCTTCGATGCTCTTGGCGCGCAGCTTTACGGTTGCGTTGAGCATCGTAGCGCCGGCCTCGTATTCGTCGTAGCTGTAGAAGGCGTTCGGATCGTTTCGCGTCAGCTCGTCGATGCGCTCGCGGGTGCTTTCGTAAAAGGCGTCAAACGCGCCGCCAAACACATAGTCCTCGCAGAGAATGCGAAGATACTCGTGATACTGTGAAAGGTAAGCTTCGTTTTGCAAAAGTGCCGCGAAGAATTCCCGATCTTCAAGCGACACGCCCGAAAACGGCGTATCGATGGGGAAATTGACGACCGTTGACGCCGCGTTTCCCCCGCCCATGGAAAAACCGCCAAAGGAAAGGTTATAATCCCAGGGAAGCAGACTGAGCTTGCCGTCCTCCTCATAAAGATAATAGTTATGCGCCATATTGCCCGAGAGACTGTCAAGGTTGACCGCAAAGGTATGCACGGCCATGTAGCGGAGAACCGCGTCCACATTCATGTAGCCTTCCACATCCTCGCCCTCGCTGATCGCTTTGAGCGCCGTGACTACGCGCCGGTGATCCTTTTTGCCACTTTTCGTGACCTCGCCGTCCCAAATGGCGGAATAGCTGTCCAGAGCATCGTCCGTATAGTTCAGGCTTGAGCCGTTGTCGCCGCCCATGCCGCCCATGCCGCCGTCCGGCATTGCGTCCATTCTTCCGTCGGAGCCTGCGTTCATACTGTTGCCGGGGAATCCTCCGCCGCCGGGGAATCCGCCGTCCGGCATTGCGCCCATTTTTCCGTCGGAGCCTGCGCTCATTCCGCCGCCGGGGAAATCGCCGTCCATTGCGGGCGCCTCGCCCTCGCCGCCGGGGAAATCGCCGTCCTTTTCGCCCCCGCCCATGTCCATGCTGTCCGGCTTATACAGTTCGCCTGCGTTCGCGCCGTAATTGCGGAGCAGAAAGCTGTCCTCTACCGCCTCCAGTGCGAGGTACACGCCGTAGTATTCGCCGTTTACGCTGATCTTCGCGTAGTTGTAAAGCGAGGCGTCCGCGTCAAGGTAAGCGAACATGTCGTAGATCAGCGCCTCCTTCATGCTGCTTGCGTCGGCATAATTGTTGTTGAGGATAAGCTTGTCAAGTCCGCAGCAGGTCTGTCCCTCAATATACTGGTCAAACTCGATTTTCAGACTGTAGCGGTCGGAATCGGGATCGCTCACGATCGAGCTTAGGCTTGTGTTTCCCTTGGGGCGCACGCCGACGCTGGAATAGGTTTTTCCGTTGACGACTACATCGCACTTGGTATACTGCTCTGAAATCGCGTTTTCGAGCATCGCCTCAAAGTCGCCCTCGTCCATGAGAATGTCGATCTCGATGGGCGAGCCTGTGTCAAAAAGCGCCGTGCTGTATTCTACCCTTGTGCCTGTACCGCCTGCCTTTTCTATGAGCTGATCGGAAAAAGCGGAGGCAAGCAGCACAAGCAATACGGCACACGCCATGATGCTGGCAACGATGAGCGTAACGCGTTTGTTTGTGATCATGGCGTAGCTCCTTCCTTCGTTTTCTTATGCCATGTATTCGCCGTTATAGCTGACCAGCACCGCGCTGCTTACGCCCTTGATCTCACAGAGCCGGTTGACAAAGCTTGTCGCGGCGTCCTTTAGGCGAAGCTCGCAGGTCATTTCGATTCCGCCTTCATTTACGGTCTTTGACTTGACGATATAGCGCTCCACGCATTCGCCAAGCGTATGCAGCGCCGCCTCCTCGCAGCCCTCGTCCTTGCAGGAAAGCACAAGGATATACGGCGAGAGGTGGCTCTTGCGGTTAGCAAAAAGCAAGAGGATGAGGCCGATGGCGACCGAGCCTACGCAGGCGAGCGGGATCATGCCCGCGCCGATCACGATACCGGCAGCGATCGACCAGAATAAGAATACGATCTCCATAGGCTCCTTGATGGCGGCGCGAAAACGCACGATGGAAAGCGCGCCGACCATGCCAAGAGAAAGCACCACGTTTGAGGTGACCGCCATGATCACAAGCGTCGTTACGAGCGAAAGCCCTACAAGGGTGAGCGCGAAGCTGGGCGAGTAAATGACGCCGGAAAACGCCTTTTTATAGATGATAAAAATAAAGAGTCCGACCGCCGCCGAAAAAAGCATGGCAAGGCACATATCGGTGATGGAAAACTCGGTTACGCTCTCGAGAAAGCTGGATTTGAAAATGTCGCTGAAGGTCATAAGGTCAATTCCTCCGTTTTTATTTTAGTATTGATGGGTGTAGAGAGAAGGCGCGGTTTAGCCGAAGCGCCTGCACGCGCCGTATTTGGAAAAGGCCTCCTGCCGGTAGAACGAGCCCTGCAAAAGATCGGCAATGAGCGAGGGCAGAAATTCGTCGTATTTGACCTCCATCAAAAGCGGAGCGCTTGCGTCCTTTTCGCCTGCGCCTACGCTGATGTCCGTAACGGAAGCTTCAAGAAAATCCGTATGATAGAGCGTGGAGCGGATATCGGAGTCGAAGGTGACGCGCACGTTTCCCGCCGCGTATACATATGGCTCGCGCGTGTAGGAAACGAGCACGCGGGGACGAAGCTGCTGCGTTTTCATTTTGATATACAGCTCCTTTATAAGCGGATCGTCATGCTTTAGCATCCAGTCCGTATCGCCGCGAAGGAGCAGGCGCGTTTCCTCTTCGAGTAAGGTGGCGTCAAGCTTGAGGCAAAGGTCGTCGTGCTTGATTTTTTTTTCGAGAGTGATAAAGGAAAAATCGTCATTGTAGTAGCGGATGCGGAATTTTTCCCTCGTTTTAGCGCCAATGATCTTTTCGCGCAGAGCCGTATCGCGGTAGTTATCGAAATAAATGCTTCGGATCGTATACTTTCCATCCTCATTCGTGTGCCCGTCCCTCTTCATGACGGCTTTGAGCCGGGAGGAAAGCGAAAGATAGGCAGCATAATC
>CAZNJN010000207.1:0-2949 GCA_964573365.1 uncultured Oscillospiraceae bacterium | reverse complement strand
TTTTGATGACCTGCAACCGGAGCGTCCGTCCCGATTTTTCCGCCCGCATGTATTTTACGGGCAACCCCGGCGGCGTGGGGCATGAATGGTTTCGCCGCCTGTTTGTAAAAAAGGTTTACCTTGAAAATGAAAGGGGCGGCGACTTTGAGTTTATTCCCGCGACGGTGGACGATAACCGCTTCCTGATGGAATATGACCCCGAGTATGTAGCGGTGCTTGACGCGCTGCCCGATAAGCTGAGAAGGGCGCACCGCTACGGCGACTGGGATGTGTTTGAAGGGCAGTTTTTCGCTGAATTTACAGATGCCAAGGCGCACTACAGGGACAGACAGTGGACGCATGTGATCGAGGCGTTTACGCCGCCCTCCGCCTGGCAGCTTTACAGAAGCTTTGACTTTGGCTATGCGCGCCCCTTCTCCTGCGCGTGGTGGGCGGTCGATTATGACGGCAGACTCTACCGGATTTTGGAGCTCTACGGCTGCACGGACAGTCCCAACACCGGCGTAAAATGGCCGCCTGAAAAGATTTTTCAGGAGATCGCCCGCATGGAGCGCGAGCATCCCTATCTAAAGGGCAGGACGATCCTTGGCGTAGCCGATCCTTCCATTTGGGATGCAAGCCGCGGCGTATCGATCGAGGAGACTGCAGCAGCTTGCGGCGTATATTTTGACAAGGGCGACAACGCGCGCATACCCGGCTGGATGCAGGTGCATTACCGCCTTGCCTTTGACGAAAACGGCATACCGATGCTGTATTGCTTTGAAAACTGCAAGGGCTTTATCCGCACGATACCAAATCTGGTATTCTCCACAACAAATCCGGAGGATCTTGACACGACGGGCGAGGATCACATCGCGGACGAGCTGCGCTATCTCTGCATGGCAAGACCGATCGCGCCCCGCATCAACGCGCCGCGTAAGGCGTCGCTGTGCGCGGCGCTGGAAATTTAGCAAAGGAAGGGAACAAAAAATGGAGCAAGGCAGGCGGACACAGGAAAAAAAGATAGGCCGCGAGCAGGCGGCCGAGGCGCTTTCGATCCTCAAACGCTACAAGGCGGGAAAGGCAAGCCTGGAAAGGCGCATCGTCTCAAACGAACAGTGGTGGAAGCTGAGACACTGGGAGCAGATACGAAAAAAAGGGGTACAGGACGCGGAGCCTGCCTCCGCATGGCTGCAAAACTGCATAGCGGGCAAGCATGCGGACGCGATGGATCAATACCCCGAGCCGATGGTGCTCCCGCGCGAGAAAAGCGACCGCATGGCGGCAAAGGAGCTTGGCTGCATTCTCCCCGTTGTGCTTGAGCAAAACGATTTTGAGCAGATCTATTCTGATATGTGGTGGTACAAGCTCAAAAACGGCACGGGCGTGACCGGCGTATTCTACAACCCCGAAAAAAACAACGGCCTTGGCGACATAGACATACGGCAGCTCGATCTGCTGAATCTGTTTTATGAGCCGGGCGTGAAGGACATACAGTCCTCCGCCCATTTTTTTTCCGTGGAGCTGTGGGAAAGGGCGTATTTGCAAAGCCGTTATCCCGAGATCAGCTTTTGTACAAAGGACATCGACATCGCGCAGTACGTCTTTGACGAGACTGCGGACACCGAGGACAAGATTCCCATGATCGACTGGTACTACAAGCAAAATCGAAACGGAAGGGTCGTTTTGCAGTATGCAAAGCTTGCCTGCGGCGAGGTGCTCTACGCGACGGAAAACATCCCTGCGCTCCGCGAGCGCGGCTTTTACGACCACGGGCAGTACCCCTTCGTGTTTGACCCGCTTTTTCCCGAGGAGGGAACGCCGGTGGGCTACGGCTATGTCGATCTTTGCAAAAGTCCGCAGACGCAGATCGACCAGCTCAATCAGGCGATTTTGAAAAACGCCATGATGGCGGCGCGTCCCCGCTACTTTGTGCGCGGCGACGGCAGCATCAACGAGGAGGAGTACGCCGACTGGAACCGCGATTTTGTGCATTACCACGGCAGCGGCAGTCCGCGCGAGAACCTTTCGCAGGTGGAGGTGCGCACGCTGCCCGACGTTTATGTCGCGATCCTCAACAACAAGATCGCGGAGCTGAAGGAAACAAGCGGAAACCGCGATTTTAACCAAGGCTCCGCCGCCTCCGGCGTAACGGCGGCCAGCGCGATCGCCGCCTTGCAGGAGGCGGGCAGCAAGCTCTCGCGCGACATGATCAAGAGCGCCTATCGCGCCTACGGACGCATGTGTAACCTCTGCATCGAGCTGATCCGTCAGTTTTACGATACGCCGCGCTGCTTTCGCATTACGGGCGAGGGCGGCGAGGAGGATTTTACGAGCTACAGTAACCATTCCATTTCACGCGTCGGCGCGGAGGGACTTGCGACGCGCGAGCCGGTCTTTGACATCCATGTGAAGGCGGGGAAGGCGGGCGCCTACAGCCGTATCGCGCAAAACGAACTGGCGATGAACCTATATAAAAGCGGCTTTTTTGATCCGCTGCGCGCAAGGCAGGCTCTACAGGCGATCGAGCTGATGGAGTTTGAGGGCAAGGAGCAGGCGCGGCGCGCGATCAGCGACGCGGCCGCCGCCATCAAAGCGGCGGAGCAGGCGGAAAAGGAAAGCGCGGGCTTGAATGCGGAGCAGGCCAAAGCGGACAGGAGCACGCAGAGCGCGGAGCAGGGCATGCTTGGCGCGCTGAAAAGCAAAACCACAGAAAAAGCCCGTATGGGCGCGGAGGTGTAGATTTATGACCCATTACATTGTAGATCGCTGTTACGACCGCTACATCATCACGATGAGCTGCGAGGGCGCGGAGGAGGGCGCGGAGGGCAAAGAGCAGGTGGAGCTGCTCCAAAAGCTGCTTTTAAGCGTGCTTGACGAGCGCTTGCAGACCGGCTGCTTGAAAAGCTGCCGCATCTTGGGCGATAGAACGGAAGAAACGGCGGAGGAGGGCGGCTTGTGCATCGACGT
>CAZNJN010000206.1:0-2974 GCA_964573365.1 uncultured Oscillospiraceae bacterium | reverse complement strand
AGCATGTTGGCGATGCCGGAAATGCCCAGCAGCGACAGATTCTCGATGGTCTTATCGTCTATGCCGGCAACTTCCTTAAGATACTTATGGCCGTCCTCGGTGTTGAACAGGCGCAGCAGGTTCTGGCTGTCATCATCGTCGATCGCAATAACCATGTCGGTATTCTTGACGTTATGCACCCACGGCACATGCTTGTCGCCGATACCTTCGATGCGGTGTCCGCCAAAGCCGTTTTCAAGCAGCGTGGGGCACTGTAGCGCTTCGCCTACGGCAAGCTTGGCAGTAGGATACTGCTCCTTCAAATAGTCGCCCGCGCTCATGGTGCCGGCGCTTCCGCTGGTGAAGCAGGCGCCCGCGAAACGAGCGTTCGCGTTCTTTTTGCGCAGATCCTCAAAAGCGTCCTGAATGGCCTTGCCGGTTATCTGATAATGCCAAACAACGTTGCCCATCTCTTCAAACTGGTTGAAGATGACTACGTCCTCGCGGGTCTCGCGCAGCTCGTGCGTTTTGTCGAAGATCTCCTTTACGTTGGACTCGCAGCCCGGGGTGGCGATGACTTCGCCGGCGATGCTCTTGAGCCAGTCAAAGCGCTCCTTACTCATCTCGGCGGGCAGGATCGCGATGGAATCGCAGCCTAAGAGCTTAGAATTGTATGCGCCGCCGCGGCAGTAGTTGCCGGTGGAGGGCCATACGGCTTTATTATAGGTAGGATCGAACTGACCGGTCACAAGACGCGGGGCAAGACAGCCGAAGGACGCGCCGACCTTGTGACAGCCGGTGGGGAACCATTTGCCGCAGAGGATGATGATACGCGCATCGACGCCCGTAAGGCTCTTGGGCATCTCGATATAGTTGACGCCGCCGAAGCCGCCGCCCTGCATCGTGGGCTCGTTATGCCAGGAAATACGGAAAAGGTTCAGCGGATTGATATCCCAAAGACCAACATTCTTTAATCCAGCCTTGATTTTATCGGGAATCAGGTCAGGATTGCGCATCTGCGCGAAGGTTGGGATCACGATCTTGTTTTCCTTGGCGCGCTCTATCGCGTGCTGTAGCTGCTTTTCGTGTACGGTCAAATCGATCATGTTTACACCCCTTATATGTAGTATTATTTGGTAAACGGACTTGCTGTTCCAAACGACAGGGCACAGTTCGTCCCGTCTGATACGACTTCATTCTATTCTATTTAGACCGGCTTGTAAAGGGGAAAACTAAATAATATTTGTTTTTCCTAAAAAATTTTTAGCACATATTGATTTACCTGAAAATTTGTGTGCCGGATACGATTTTTTTTTGACGAACCCCTGTACAAATCAAAAAAACTATAGTATCATACACTCATATACAAAATGTTTTTGCAAACCTAATTATTTTTAAGACTATCTTATCTGAGGTGACAAAAGTGAAAAACGTATTGGGCTATAAATGCACGATCTGTGGTGCAGAGCTCCCTTATACCGAGCGTATGACCTGTCCGCATTGCGGAGAAAAAGGAATTCTTGATATCATATTCGATTATAACTACATAAAAAAAGAATTTAATCGTGATACGCTTGCAAAGAATCACGACAACAGCATGTGGCGTTACAGCCCGCTTATGCCGCTCAAGCCGCGGGATTTTTCGCCGTTTCTGCGCGTAGGCTATACGCCGCTTTATGCCTCGCAGAGCTTGGGCCGTGAGCTTGGCATCAAGCTTTACATCAAGGACGACGGCTTAAACCCCACCGCGTCGCTCAAGGACCGCGCGAGCGGCGTTGCCGTTGCCAAAGCAATCGAGCTTGGCTATGACACGATCGCCTGCTCCTCAACGGGCAATGCGGCATCCTCTTGCGCTGGTAATGCGGCAAGAATGGGCGTCAAAACCGTGATCTTCGTCCCCCAGCGTGCGCCGGAAGGAAAAGTGGCGCAGCTGATGATCTTCGGCGCGAAGGTCGTGTCCGTCATGGGCGATTATAAGGCAACCTTTGATCTGTCCAAGGCGGCGATTGAGAAATACGGCTGGTATAACCGGAACGCGGGCATCAATCCCATTCTTACAGAGGGCAAAAAGACCGTGGCGCTTGAGATCGCGGAGCAGCTTGCATGGCAGCCTACCGACTGGGTGGCCTGCTCTGTGGGCGACGGCTGCACCATCGGCGGCGTGTATAACGGTTTCCACGATCTCTATGAGCTTGGCATGATCGACCGTATCCCCCGCATTCTTGGCGTACAGTCCACGGGCTGCTGCCCCTTTGTCATTGCGGCTGAAAAGGGAGAGGCGCTTCGTCCGATGGAAGAAAATACGCTGGCGGATTCGATCGCCGTGGGCGTTCCCCGCAACCCCGTCAAAGCCCTTCGCGCCGTAAGCGCGTCTAACGGAAAATGGATCGCCGTGTCTGATGAAGACATCCTCGACACCATGCGCGTGCTCGGCCGAACCGAAGGCGTGTTTGGGGAACCGGCAGGCGTGACGGCTACCGCAGGCATTCGCGCGGCGGTCAAGGCGGGCATCATCAAGAGCGGCGAGAGCGTTACGACGATTTCGACCGGGAGCGGGCTCAAGGACGTCAAAAACGCGCTGCGCGCCGCGGGTAAGCCGACGCTGTGCGAGCCGACGCTTGACGCGCTTGACAAGAGCGGTATCCTGGATTAAAGTATACGTGACCGAAAGCTGCACAGAATTCGGCATTTTGTGCATATTTATGATCTTTTGCGCCTCAAGGAGGCGTTTGAGATATATTACATTAGGAGGAAACATCTACATGAAGAAAACCATTATGATCGTCATCGCGCTGATGATGGTTCTCGCACTGGTTGGCTGCACCGCGGAGCAGGCCGCGCAGGTTCAGCAGGCTGCCGAGCAGGTAGCAAACGATCCCGCCGTGCAGGAAGCTGTCGCTGATGCGGCACAGGCCGTAGAAGAAGCCGCAACGGCTCCCGCGGCTGCTGATTTCAAAATCGGCGTTATCCTCGTTCACGATGAGAACTCCGGCTA
>CAZNJN010000205.1:0-3012 GCA_964573365.1 uncultured Oscillospiraceae bacterium | reverse complement strand
TTCCCCCGGGCTCCAGGTTCTTACTCAATTACCCAGAACTATTTTACACTAACTGATATTTACTCTAAAGAGCGAGCGCTTAGACCCCGTTTGAGGAAGCGCGCTTCTCAAAGCGAAGTAGCTTGCCGGCTTTTTTATAGAGAACAAAGGTTAAAAGGCCATTAATGACTACCTTAATTAAATTAAACGGGATGATCACCGTAGGAAGCAGCGCGAGCACCACGCTTTGCGGCGCGCCGTTAAAATGAACGGTAAAGATCAGATTGAGCGGGATCATCATCAGCACCTGCGCAAGCCCGCCAAAGAGCATGCCGGTGATCGCGCCGCGCAGCGTGTGCTTTCTCCTATAGACAAAGCCTGCGATCAGCGCGCAGCTCCCCGTCGCAAAAAAGTGCATCAGCGCGCCCACCCAGCCGCTTTGCGGTGAAACAAGCAGCCATTGCAGCACGCTTACCGCAGCGGTGAGCAGCAGCCCCCAGAATGGGCCGAAAAGAAAGGAGCCGATCAAAATGGGGACGTCGGCCATATCGTACTCAAGATAGGCGGCGCTCGGAAAGATTGGAAAATGGATCAGGTACACCAGCACGATGGAGATGGCGCAGAGCAGACCAAGCTGCACGGTGCGCTTGATAGCGGAAGAACGCATAAAGGTAAACCTCCTAAAAAAGAATGCGTTCCGGGTTCAAGAGAAAAGGACAGCCCCCGTGCAAAAACACGGGGGCAAAAACTGCTTTACTTAAAACAGCTCCTTTTATCCGGACTATAGCGCTTGAAAGCAAGCGCCTTACCGTCGGTCGCGGAATCAAACCGCAGTCAGCGCACGAAAGGCGCTCGCGGACTCGCCATCCAAGGATTGGAGGTTTACCGCCGGTGTGGATTTTCACCACCCCCGAAGCATTGTTAGTATACGGCAAAACGGCGCGCATTGCAAGCGGCACAATAAGAAAAACAAAAAATGGTATGAAGAACCTGCATGGCGAAAATGCAAATCTGTCGTTTTACAAATTACGCAGCTTGGATTATCCTATAGACATAGTAAGGAACGGCGCCGATTACAAGAACAAGAATAGAAAATATAACGGAGGTAATAGTTATGGAACTCGTTATGCGTAAAAAGAATGCTGTTGCAGCCGATCGTAAAGGTCTTGGCGTTGCATTCCTGTTCACCAGCTTTGTCTTTGAGACGATGCTTCTTAGCGGCATCGTGACCGGCGCACCCGCCATCGTGCTCGCGCTTTTCCCGGTTCTGGCCTTTGTCGGTACTCTGCTGGCATTTGATTAAAAAATAGCTTCCCACATAAAGGACGAAGCCTTCCGTAAGGGGGCTTCGTCCTTTTTAATGCAAAAAAGATCGGCTATCCGCATTGGGATAGCCGATCTTCAAAGCGAAAAGCCTTTTACTTGATTTCGATGGTAGCGCCAACTTCCTTGAAGGACGCAGCGATCTTCTCGCACTCTTCCTTGGAAGCAGCTTCTTTGACGGCCTTGGGGGCGTTGTCAACCAGCTCTTTGGCTTCCTTGAGGCCAAGACCGGTGATCTCGCGAACGACCTTGATGACCTTGATCTTCTCGGGGCCGACTTCCTTGAGGATAGCGTCGAACTCGGTCTTTTCCTCGGCTGCCTCGGCGCCTGCGGCGGGGCCGGCGACGGCGACGGCGGTAGCGGCGGCGGACACGCCAAATTCTTCTTCCACAGCCTTTACGAGCTCGGCGAGCTCCAGAACGGTCATGGACTTAATGTCTTCGATAAACTGCTCTTTATTCATAATAGTTTCCTCCTGTTAAAAATTAGGTGCCGTTCTTATTCGGCTGTTGCTTCGGCGGGAGCTTCTGCTGCGCCGCCATTTTTCTTGACGAGCTGATCGAGCGCGATGGCAAGACCGGAAATGGGGCTCATCATGCTGCCAAGCAGACGTGCGATAAGCACTTCGCGGCTGGGCAGATCTGCAAGGGTATTCATTGCATCCGCGTCGCTGACTGCGCCGTTGATGATGCCGCCCTTAAAGGCGCCCTTCTTGCTCTTGGTAATCACGTCCTTGAGGATCTTGGCGGGGGCTACGACGTCGTCATAACCGAACGCGAACGCGGAAGGTCCCTTGAGGTAATCGTTGAACTGCCCGTCAATGTTGTCGAGCTTTGCCGCGCGCTCTACGATACCGTTTTTGAGCACCGCGTATTCAACGCCGGCTTTGCGCATTTCGCTACGCAGTCTGGTATCTTCCTCCACGGTAAGTCCGCGATAGTCAAATACGACGACGGACTGCGACTTTGCGATCTTTTCGCGTATAACTTCGACCTGCGCTGCCTTAGTTTCGATGTTTTTGCTGTTTGCCATGTTTCTTTTTCACCTCCTTGTTGATAAGTGGTGAGCCAAAAGAGAAAAAATCCTCCGTCAAAGACGGAGGATAGAATGCCACATCAAGCGGTTTTCCCTCACCTCGGCAGGATTTACGCTTTGCTTTCACAAGGCAACCGGCTGTCTTTGGCTCGCTTGGTTTTTCAACCTTTGCTACTATATCAAATTGTCAAGCGGATTGTCAAGCGTTTTAGGGCGCTTTTGCCTAGTTTTTATGTATTTCTTTCCACCTTTTTCTCTTGAAAAGCAGCGCAAGGGCAACGGCGGCGAGCACAAGCAGCAGATAGAGTCCGTATTGCAGCAGCGTCTTTTCCGAGTCGCCGCTTTGCGCCGTTTCGCTCTCGTTCATGCCCTGCGGCATAGCGGGCATAGCTTCGATGCCCGGCCCGCCGGGAGCGAAACCGCCCGGCATGTTTCCGTCACCGCCCCCGCCAAAGGCGGCCCCTTCGCCTTCGGACGCGCCGCCTTCGCCGTTCGCGCCGTCTAAGCCGCGCCGCATGGTTCCCATCTCTCCGCTCTCGTTGTTCATAAAGCCGCCCATCGCGTCTATGTCGATGCTTGAAGCGTCCACGAGTGCGGAGGAATCGGCGTTCTGTCCCTCGCTCGTTGCAGGAATGCTGCCCTCAAGCTGCCCTTCGATGCTCTTGGCGCGCAGC
>CAZNJN010000204.1:2306-3072 GCA_964573365.1 uncultured Oscillospiraceae bacterium | reverse complement strand
ACCGCATTGAAGGTATTATTGCGCAGCAGCGTCATTTTGCCATGGAGCGCAATTTTATCACAATAGCTTCCAAGCAAAAGCAGATCGATCGTCTCAAGGAAGGCTTACAAGCGCCGGAAAAGGAACCCGAGGGCATCCGTTTCCACTTCAAGGCGCGCGAAGTCGGCGGCAACGATGTACTGTTTTGTGAAAACCTTTCAAAGCGATATGAAAAAAGCATTTTTACCGACGTAAATATTCATCTTCGCCGTGGAGAGCGCGTTTTTCTCCTTGGCGCAAACGGCTGTGGAAAAACCACGCTGCTTCGTCTGATTATGGGAGAGGAAACGCCCGATCATGGAGAAATCCGCTTCGGCGCTCATGTGAAGCCCGGCTATTACGAACAGCATATGCGCTCGCTGCACGAGGAAAAGACTGTGCTTGATGAGATTTGGGACGCCTATCCCAAGCTTGATGCTACGCAGATCAGGTCTGCACTTGCCGCGTTTTTATTTCGCGGCAGTGATGTAGAAAAGAAGATATCCGCGCTTTCCGGCGGCGAAAAGGCACGCGTGCAGCTTTTGAAGCTTATGCTTTCCGAGGATAACCTTCTGCTGCTTGACGAGCCTACCAATCATCTTGATATCGCGTCCAGAGAGGCGCTTGAAAACGCGCTTGAAGAGCACGAGGGGACCATGCTGATCGTCACGCATGACCGTTATTTAGTTAATCGGCTGTCCGACCGAATATTGTTTTTAGAAGAAGACGGTATAAAAGAATACTTGGG
>CAZNJN010000204.1:0-2296 GCA_964573365.1 uncultured Oscillospiraceae bacterium | reverse complement strand
TGATGATTACTTGGCTGCAAAGACCGAAAGCGTCCGTGAGAATGATACGGAGGAAAGCGGCGAAAACAAAAATAACGATTATGCGATGCAAAAAAAGCGCCAGAATGAGATCAACCTTGCTGCTGGCGAGGTACGGCGAGCAGAGGAAAAAATCGAACAGGCAGAAGACGCGCTTTCTCAGATTCAAGAACAAATGCTATTGTATTCGGCAGACTATGCACGCGTACAGCGTCTTGCCGATGAAGAAAATATCAAAAAGCTTGAGCTGGACGCCCTTTATGAAAAATGGGAAGAAGTCCAGCAGAAGCTGGAGAGTCTGAAGGATGGCGTTTAATCCTTCTCTTTTTCAGCTTCGCTGATCTTTCCCGATAGCTCCTGCTGCCGCTTGATCGCGGCGGCTTTTCTTTTTGAAACATGGTTCTGACGCCAAAAACCATATGCAAACCCGATCACTACGGCGGCTAAAGCCGCATAACCCCATACGCTAGTTTCTCCCATATAGTCCTCCCCTGTGTTTTGTTATTTATCATAATCCTTCCCGTCTTAAAGTACAAGAAAAAATCTGTGCGCCTAGATATGGAAAGTCTTCTGCTTTTGCTTTACTCTGCTTTGCATGGTATACTATCCATATTATTACTTTTTACAGGAGAAGCAGACATGGCAATACAACCCGTGAGAGATTATTTCAAGCAACTCGGTATGGAAGAAAAAATCCGTGAATTTGACGTTTCCAGCGCAACGGTGGAACTGGCCGCTTTGGCGGTCGGCGTCGAAGGCGCCCGCATAGCTAAAACGCTCTCCTTTCATCAGGACGGCGGCTGTATTTTAATTCTTGCGGCAGGCGACGCGAAAATCGATAATAAAAAATTCAAAGCACAGTTTGGCATGAAGGCGCGAATGCTTTCCGGCGACGAGGTTGAAGCCTTGACCGGACACGCGATCGGCGGCGTATGTCCTTTTGCCGTTAAGGATACCGTAAAGGGTATTTATCTGGATGAATCTTTAAGGCGCTTTGAAACCGTATTCCCCGCCTGCGGAAGCAGCAACAGCGCGATAGAATTAAACTGTGAAGACCTGTACCGTTATTCTCACGCAAACGCTTGGGTTGATGTTTGCAAGCTTCCCGATAGCGAGGCATAAAGCGGTGAAGAAAAGACGTATTCTGCTCGCTGCGTTTGCTGTACTTTCCACCATCCTGCTCATGTTCTCCCTGTCCGGCTGTGACAGCCGGGTTTTGGATGAGGCCGCGCAGGTTCTTCTGGATGAATGGAACGCCCAGCAGCAAGCAACAAGCGTTTCATCCGGTGAAACTCCGTCGCCTTCCTCATCCTTGCTCACTCCAACTGAAGATGCGGATCAACCTGTCTACAAAGAAGCCTACAGCTCCCATGGTGAGGTTGCGGCATACCTTCATGTATATGGCGAACTGCCCGTAAATTACATCACCAAGGAAAAAGCAAAGCAAAGCGGCTGGAACGCATCCGAGGGAAATCTTTGGGATGTTTTGCCCGGCGCCTGTATCGGTGGCGATTATTTTGGCAATTATGAAGGTGCGCTCCCTTCTTCACCCGGGAGAACCTGGCACGAATGCGATGTCGATTATGAGGGAGGCTACCGTGGTTCTTCGCGCCTTCTTTATTCCACCGACGGTCTGATCTACTATACTAACGACCACTACGCAAGCTTTCAACAGCTCTACTAGGAGGCAACAACATGCTTGAATACACCCTTCATGGCGAAAAAATGACAGACCTGGACTCCATGCACGATGAATTGCAACGCTGCTTTATGCTGCCGAAATACTACGGCAGAAATCTGGACGCACTCTGGGATGTGCTGACGGAAACGGACGAAAGCCGTCAAATCGTCTTAAATAACACCGAACAAATGCCCACGGAGCTTTTTTCAAAGCTTGCCGCTCTATTTTTAAACCTTTGCCGTGCGCAGGACGGCACGACTTTTCATATATCCTCTGATCAACTGATACCCGGCGTATATCGCCACTTTAAGGGACGTGAATACCGTTTACTGTATATCGCATTACATTCTGAAACCTTGGAGCCTTTAGTCGTCTATCAGGCTCTCTATGGCAGCAATGGTATTTGGGTGCGCCCTGCCGCAATGTGGAATGAAACCATTGAAAAGGACGGCGAAAAAATAACGCGTTTTACGCGCATCAGAGATTGATTTGAAAAAAGCATTTACAAATCTTTCATAAGTATGCTACAATGTATCCTGTTCAGCCGGTGTGATGGAATTGGCAGACGTAGTGGACTCAAAATCCACCGGTAGCGAT
>CAZNJN010000203.1:948-3090 GCA_964573365.1 uncultured Oscillospiraceae bacterium | reverse complement strand
TGCCCGCTTTTCTCACGCCCAGCGCTGATGCGAGAAGTGCAACGAGCAGCATAAGAAGCGGACAAAGCAGCCGTAAGCCCCATCCGCCCGACGAAAAGCGAAAGCCGAAGGCGCCAAGCAGAGAAAGCGCTAATCCCGCGAGCGACTCTCCAATCGTATTTGCGCATAATGCGCCAAGCGCCGTACCAAGCAGCAGAACAAAAAGTACGCGTACCGTATACTGAATGCGGATGTCCCGCCTTGTAAAGCCGCAGGCGCAAAGCGACGCGATCGCGTAGCGATCCTTGGCAATGAGCATTCGCAAAGAGAGCAGCGTGATGAGCCCCGTCACAAGCAGTGCCGTCGCCGCCGCCGCGATCACCGCCTTTTTGACCGCTGTGATCGTCGAGCCAAAGGTCTGCCGCACATAGTCCTGCGGATCGCAGATCTTAGCAAAAGGAAAGCTTTGCTTATAATCTTCAATCAGCTCCCGTTTATCCACGCCCGGCGCAGTATCAGCATTGATGATGCACCACATGCTCGGCGTACTGGAATCGGCAAAAGCAGCTTTGGCGGTCTTGCCGCCGTTTGTCACGTCGGAATACAAACCACAGACGCAGAGAATCCTCTTTTTTCCATTTTGCAAAAGCACAAGGCTGTCTCCCGTCTTTATGTTTCCAAGCGACTGAGCGCCAAGCACGGAAAGCGCGATCTCATCCTGTGTCCTCGGCGCCTCCCCTTGCGCGTAGCTAAGCGGAAAAAGGCTGTGATCGCCAAGCTCTACCCTCAGATTTTCCAGCGTACCCTCCGCGCTGTAGACGCCGTACATTTTGGTTGAAAGCACCGCATAATCGTCAATGCGTTCATCGGAGGCGAGCGCCGCCCCAAGCTGCGCCGTCTTTTCCTCAAGCTCGGGCAACTGCTGTAAATCCACGCGCATATCGCAAAGTCCCGCGCCCATATAGCGCATAAAATCGGCGGCCGATACCGTGCGAAGCAGATTGACGGGTACGATCAGGATAAATGCGGCGAGCACGAGCGAAAAGAGCAGCGCGGTATACAGTTTTTTTCTCGCAAGCACGTCCTTGACTCCCAAAAACAGGTTGACGGGAAGAAAGCCGGCTCTGCTCAAGTGCAGTTTTTTTGCTCCGTTCTTTTCCTGCTGATTGGCGCCAAAGCGAATGGTGCGCACGGCAGATAAGCCCTCGAAGCGCCGCAAAATGCCGTTACTATAGGCAAGAATCAACACAGCAAGCAAAATCACGCCCAAAATGCTGCATAGAAGCGCAACAGCTTCATTTTTGCCCACACCCATCTGGTGGTGAATATTGTAGAGCAGCGGCCCCTTGAGCGGCAGGGAAAGTCCGAAGCCCAGCGCACAGCCAAGCCCGTCAAGAAGTATATATTTTGCGCGGTAAAGCATTTTGATCCTTTTCATCGGAATGCCGATCCCCTTCATCACACCGATCTCGCGGCAGTCCTCCTCCATCTTTGCAAGCAAGGTAAAGCGAATACAGGCAAAAGCGATTAAAACGCAAAGGATGCTTACGAGCATAATCACGGCGAACAGCATTCCTTCTGAGAGCGCGGAGATCATACGAAAAAGCGGATAGCTTATCGTGGGTCCGCTGCACTCCAGCCCCGCCGCCGTATAAGCTTTTTCCAGCTCCTCGAGCCGGGAAATATCCGTAAGGCGAAACTCGATGAGGTATTCTTCTTCTCCAAAGCCGCAAAGCGCCGCATAATCCTCTTCATTGACCAAAAAGCGTTTGGATGAAGCGAGACTTGAATTCATCTGCGAATCCCGTAGAAAACCTGCGATCACAAATTCCCTGCCGCAGATCTGCGCGCGCTCGCCGCTTTGCAGATTATATTCCGCCTCATAGCACAGCGGCACATACAGCTCGCCTTTTTGCGCTTGAAGTCTTTTTCCGTCCATGCCCAAAAGAAAGTCAAGGTCCTTTCCCTGCACACAAAGCCCGTTATCCTGCACACTTCGGGACAGGTCTTTTCCGTTCAAAAGGAAATCGGCTGAGTCGAGATTGAGAAAGCGGGCGAGCTGCACGCTTTCGACCTCGCTTTCCCCGGCGGCGAACGACAACAGACGTTCTTCGTCCACCTCGCCCGCGTGGCGCGCGACGCGGGCCTCCTCACGACGCTGTT
>CAZNJN010000203.1:0-932 GCA_964573365.1 uncultured Oscillospiraceae bacterium | reverse complement strand
GCGGTGTCTTTGCCTCCTCCATCAACGCGTCGATCGCACCGAAAAGCTGAAAGCCAAGCGTGAGCGCAAGAGAAAGGAGCAGCGCGCCCGCCATGATAAAGAGCGCAAGGGCTGTGCTTGCAAGCGGGTTCTTCTTTAGATCGTTTTGTATTATTCTCCGGTACATACCTTTTCTCCATGTTCGAGCGCGCGCACGCGTTTGATCTTGTAAAGCAGCAGCGCGGCAGCCGTGAGTAAAAGACCTGCCAGCATCACGAGAAAAGCCGCGCCGCGCCCGGAGCCGACGCCGATGATTCTGCCTACGCTATCGGAAAGCGCGCCGCCTTGACTCAAAAGCGGTGTAAAAACGTAGTCCGCCAGCAGACCCGAGAGTGCATAGGCTACAACGCAGCCAAGCTGACTGATAACACCGATCAAGCCCCACGCGCGCCCCTGCACCGCGTTATCAAGATTCGTGCGCACCAGATAATCAAGGCTTGTGTTGGCAAAGGGAAGCATCGCGAAAAACAGGAAGCCGCCCGCGCAGCAAAGCACGATGTTTTCACGCAGACCAAAGAGGAGCATAAAGAGGCCGGCCGCCGCAAGCGATGCGCAAAGCGTCTTGACGTAATGTCCTTTGAGCGGCTTGATTCCAAGGAACAGCCCTGTGACAAGCATGCCCATAGCGCAGAGCGTTTCCGCGGTGCCAAGCGTCGCGCTGTCGGAATAGGCAAGAATCATCGGCGTTGAAAGCGTCTGGATAAAGCCTAGGCAGAATTCCATAAGAGAGGTTGCCAATACCAAAATAAGGATACCCTGATTTTTTGTAAGCATCGCCCAGCCCTCACGAAAGGACGCTAGGAACGGCTCTCTTTTTTCGCTCGGCTTAGCACAAAGCCCTCTGCGCACGACAAACGTAGCGCTGACCGTCACAAAAAACGTACAGATGTCGA
>CAZNJN010000202.1:0-3094 GCA_964573365.1 uncultured Oscillospiraceae bacterium | reverse complement strand
TAAAAAAGGAAAATGGAAATTGTCCTTTGATAGCTATCCCCTCATCTCAAAACAATACGAACATGAGCCTTGGCAAGCGCATCATGGCCTTGCGCAAAGCCGCGGGCATGACGCAGGAACAGCTCGCGCAGAAGCTTGGCGTTACGGCGCAGGCGGTAAGTAAATGGGAAAACGAAGTCTCCTGCTCCGATATTTCTCTTTTGCCGCAGCTTGCGGAAATCTTCGGCGTAAGCACGGACTCCCTGCTCGGGCGTGCCGAACTTGATACGCAAAGCGTACAGAATGCCTATGCCGAAGAAAAAAAGGACGCGCGACGGGAAAAAAGCGGCGGCATCTGGTTTGGCGTCTTTGTCGCTTTAGCGGGTCTTGCGCTGCTTTGCAGCGAATTGATCAGCGTCCCCTTTAAGCCCTGGGCGGTGATTCTCTCCGCTCTTATCATGGCGCTTGGCATACTTTGGATGCTTCGCCGCTTCTCTTTTATTGCTCTTGGCGTAAGCCTCCTGGGACTATACTACCTTATGGTAAATTTAGGCGCGCAGTTGCCCTTTACGCTAAGCTGGGGAATCGCGATCCCTGCATTTTTAATTCTGCTTGGTTTGGGCGTGCTTTGGGATCATCTTTTCCCTCGCAAAAACGAAAAGGATTGGAAGCATTGGCAGGAAAACAGCGATTTTGCCAAGCGCCACGCCTCCACCGCCTTCAGCGATGAAGAAGGGCATATCAATATGCGCGCTTCCTTCGCCGAGAGCAGCTACGCCTCCACCTGCGATACCTTTAAGGGCGGCTCCATCAACGTTTCCTTCGGCCACGGCGTCCTTGATCTTTGCTCGATCAAGAGCGTTGACGATCATGCCGTACTCGCCGCCGACGTCAGCTTTGGCTGCGGTGAAATCTATCTGCCGGTGACGCTTCGCGCCGATACGCAGATCAGCACCTCTGCCGGCGATGTGGACGTCCACGGCGCGCCCAACGCGGACGCTAAGCCCATCAAGCTCACGGGCAATGTGAGCTTTGGCAGCATTGAGCTGTATTATCGTTAATCTGTCTTTGTGTCGCGCACACATTTTCGTCTTGCAAAGAAAATTGCAAAAATCACGACATTTATTACTGAAAATCAGGATTTATGCCCGCGTAATCTCTTGAAAAAGAAATGGCGCGGGCATATAATGTCTTTATTCTAAGGACACATTCGGGAGAATCCTTCCGAATGAACTTTCAAAATGCAAAGACAAAAAAATAAAACCGCGAGCAGCGAAAGGAGATTTATCATGCAGCAGATGATGGACGCGCTGGTCAAAACGGAAGCAGGCAAGGGCTTAAAGCTTATGCGTATGCCCATACCCGAGCCGGGGCTTGGCGAGGTACGCATCAAGATTCACAAAACCGCGATCTGCGGAACGGACGTACACATTTATAACTGGGATCCCTGGAGTCAGGAAAACGTCAAGCCCCCCATGATCATCGGACATGAATATGTAGGCGAGATCGATAAGCTGGGCGAGGGCGTAAGCGCCTATAAAATCGGGCAGCGCGTTTCGGGCGAAGGGCATATCGTTTGCGGACATTGCAGAAACTGCCGCGCCGGAAACGGGCAGTGGTGCAAATTCACCAAGGGCGTAGGCGTCAACCGCGACGGTGCCTTTGCCGAGTATATCGTGATTCCCTCCTACAATGTAATCCCGATCCCCTATGAGATCGACGAGGATATCGTTTCCTTCTTCGACGCCTTCGGCAACGCGACGCATACCGCGCTCATGTTTGATATGATCGGCGAGGATGTGCTCATCACCGGCGCGGGACCGATCGGCATGATGGCCACCGCGATCTGCAAAAAGAACGGCGCGCGCAGCGTCGTCGTCACCGACGTCAACGACTATCGTCTTGATCTTTGCAAAAAGATGGGCGCAACAGAGGTCGTAAACGTCGCGCACGCAAAGGTTGAAGATGTTTTCGGCGAACGCCGTATTGTTGAAGGCTTCGATGTCGGTCTTGAGATGAGCGGCAACGCGAGCGCGCTCAACACCATGATTGAATCCATGCGCAACGGCGGAAAGATCGCGCTTCTTGGCATTCAGCAGCCGGGTACGCAGATCAACTGGAACCATGTCATTTTTAAGAGTTTGACCTTGCAGGGGATCTACGGACGCAAGATGTTTGAGACCTGGTACAAGATGATCACCATGGTTGAGGGCGGCTTGGATCTTACGCCGATTATCACGCACCGTTTCAGCTACAAGGAGTTTGATAAAGGCTTTGAGGCCATGAACAGCGGCAAGAGCGGCAAGGTTGTATTGAGCTGGATTTAAGGGACAAAACGAAGGGAGAGCAAAGATGAAAAAGTCGGCATTGAACAAGTATAGTGACGATCTTAACGCGATCCGTGAGGCGGGGACATATAAGGACGAGCGTATTATCACCACGCCGCAAAAGGCACGGATCGATACCACGCAGGCTAAGGGCGTCTTAAACATGTGCGCCAACAACTACCTCGGTCTTTCCGATAACAAAGAGCTGATCGAGGCCGCTAAGGCGAGCTACGACAAATGGGGCTACGGCATGAGTTCGGTGCGTTTCATCTGCGGCACGCAGGGACAGCACAAGGAGCTTGAAAAGAAGCTCTCAGACTTTATCGGCACGGACGACTGCATCCTCTATTCTTCTTGTTTTGACGCCAACGGAGGCCTTTTTGAGACGCTCCTGGGGCCTGAGGACGCCGTCATCTCCGACGAGCTCAATCACGCTTCCATCATCGACGGCGTTCGCCTT
The DNA here is from genome assembly GCA_964573365.1 of uncultured Oscillospiraceae bacterium. GTDB lineage: Bacteria > Bacillota > Clostridia > Christensenellales > CAG-138 > JAQVRG01. The sequence continues at coordinate 328 of CAZNJN010000202.1, read as the reverse complement.
TGCAAGGCGAAGCGCTATCGCTATAAAAACAACAACATGGACGATCTACGCGCGCAGCTTGAAGACGCAAAGGCGAGCGGCTGCAAGATCAAAATGATCGCTACCGACGGCGTGTTTTCCATGGACGGCTACATCGCAAACCTTAAAGGTATCTGCGATCTGGCCGACGAGTTTGATGCTCTCGTGATGGTAGACGACAGTCACGCGGTCGGCTTCATGGGCGAACACGGCAGAGGCACGCCGGAATTCTGCGGCGTCATGGGACGGGTCGATATCGTAACCGGCACGCTCGGCATCCTTCTCATCGCCCATCGCCGCGGATTGGTGC
>CAZNJN010000201.1:0-3099 GCA_964573365.1 uncultured Oscillospiraceae bacterium | reverse complement strand
AGATCCTCTGGGCCACGGGTACGGCGGTGCTTTCACAGTGCTATTCCATGCGGGGTCTGGCCGTGGTCGCCTCCTACAGCATAGCCAATACCGTAATGAATCTGTTTAACGTCAGCTTTATTGCCCTAGGGAGCGCGATCGCCATCGTTGTAGGCAATCTGCTTGGCGCGGGCAAAATGCGGGAGGCAAGAGAGCGCGATACGCAGATGGTGGTCTTTTCGGTGCTCATTACCGCCGCCTTCAGCGCGGTTATGGCGCTTTGCGCGCCCTACTTCCCGCTGCTTTACAATACCAGCGACGAGGTGCATATTCTTGCCCGCGACATCATATGGATCACCGCCGCATTCATGCCGATGCACGCTTTTTCGCACGCCTCCTATTTTACGCTGCGTTCGGGCGGAAAGACGTTTATCACCTTTGTGTTCGATAGCTGCTTTATGTGGGCTGTCAGCATTCCGATGGCGTATATCATCTCCCGCTATACCGCGCTGCCCATGCGCCCCATGTACGCGATCGTAACGGCGGTTGAGATGCTCAAATGTATTATGGGATTTTTCTTTTTACGCAGCGACATGTGGCTCAACAATCTGGTCGAGGAGCAGAAAAAATAGAGCGGAACAGCACGCAAAAGAGACGGCCAAAGCGCCGTCCCCTTTCAATTTCGATTATCCACGTTTTCCCCAAGGAGCCTAGTCGAGGGCGTTTGCCTTGCTTTTTCGCGAGATCAGCACGAGCAGAGCGCCCGTGAGCGTATACATGGAAACGTTGGATTCCTTGCCCACGACGGTGCGCAGATCGTCAACCCGCGCGGTGCAGAAAAAGCTGTCGGCGATCTGCGCGGCGGGGCTGGTGATATAGTTGCTGACAAAGGCGCAGAAGCTGCCGCGCTTTTTTGCGGCGCGAAGGCTGTCCAGAATGTTTTTCGTGCGGCCGCTGCGGGAGATGCCGATGAAAACATCCTCGCTGTTAAAGCGCGCGCAGTACATTTCCATCACCACAGGGTCGGAAACGGCGGTCGCGTCAAAGCCGAGCATGTTAAGCTGCAGCGCAAAATCCTCCGCGAGCATCGCGGAGCTGCCGGCGCCGAAAATAAAAATGCGCCGCGCGTGCATCATACGCGCAGCAAGAGAGGAGAGCGCGTCCCGATCCACCGCCTTAAGGGTATCCTCAATAGAACGCATGTAGGCGAGAAACATTTTTTCAATCACGGCCGAGTCGCTGTCCTCGCCTTGTACGGGGCCGCTTTTCAGCGAGGTGATGGACGAGCTGCCGGAGGCAAGCGCGACGCGGAAATCCATAAAGCCGTTGTATCCGAGCTTTTTTGCAAGCCGCGTTACCGATGGGACGGATACGCTGGCGGCAGAGGCGATTTCGTTGATGACCATGAGCGAAGCTTTATCGGGATTTTCCAAAATAAAATCCGCAACCTTGCGCTCCGCGGTGGGCAAAGTAGAATAGGCGGAACGTATTTTCATTCTTGCCGGCATAAAAACTTCTCCTTTCAAAAGCGGATGGCGACGCGAGAGCGCCGAGGTTTCAATTTGCTACTAAATTTTCTTTAATAGTATTACTTTTTTACAGGATTGGCAATATAAAAAACGAATTACGGCTTAATTTTGCTTAATTCCTTATTGTCGCGGCGGCTTCGCCGCCTTGACACTGTGCGGCGAAATTACTATAATAATAAACGGATACGTCCGATTCATTTCATGATGAGTTGAAAGACATATTTTCCAAAAACGACAAATATTAACTTCACAGGAGGTCAATGAAATGGCAAAAACCATGACGATTGATGGTAATACCGCAGCCGCGCATGTAAGCTATGCGTTTTCTGATGTTGCCGCGATTTATCCCATCACCCCTTCCTCCCCCATGGCCGAGGTTGTCGACGAGTGGGGCGCAAACGGCAGACTCAACCTCTTCGGACAGCGCGTAAAGGTCGCAGAAATGCAGTCCGAGGCGGGTGCGGCGGGCGCCGTTCACGGCTCCTTGCAGGCCGGTGCGCTTACCACCACCTTCACCGCTTCTCAGGGTCTTTTGCTGATGATCCCGAATCTGTATAAGATCGCGGGCGAGCAGCTTCCCGGCGTATTTCAGGTAGCAGCCCGCGCGCTCGCCTATCATGCGCTGTCCATCTTTGGCGATCACAGCGACGTCATGGGCTGCCGTTCCACCGGCTGCGCAATGCTGAGCGCCGCTTCCGTGCAGGAGACCATGGATCTTTCTCTTGTGGCGCATCTTTCCGCCATCAAGGGCAGTCTGCCTTTCATCAACTTCTTCGACGGCTTCCGCACCTCCCACGAGATCCAGAAGGTCGAAATGATCGAGTATGAGGACATGGCAAAGCTGCTTGACTTTGACGCCGTCAAAGCCTTCCGCGCACGCGCGCTCAATCCTGAGCATCCGCATCTTGCAGGTACGGCACAGAACCCGGATATCTACTTCCAGGGACGTGAAGCTTCCAATAAGTTCTATCTTGAAATTCCCGCCGTCGTACAGCATTACATGGATGAAGTCGGCAAGCTGACGGGACGCAAATACAATCTGTTCGACTATGTCGGCGCGCCCGATGCTGAAAAGGTCATCGTCATCATGGGCAGCGGCGCGGATGTGGTCGAGGAGACCGTCAACTATCTCAACAAGCAGGGCGCGAAGCTTGGCGTACTCAAGGTTCGCCTGTATCGTCCGTTTGCGACCGATAAGTTTGCCGCTGCGCTTCCCAAGAGCGTAAAGAAGCTCGCCGTGCTTGATCGTACCAAGGAATCCGGTTCTTTGGGCGAGCCTTTGTATCTGGACGTGGTCGCCGCCCTTCGCGAGAGCGGACGAGGCGATATCGAGGTGCTCGGCGGCCGTTACGGCCTTGGCTCCAAGGAGTTCACGCCTTCCATGGCGAACGCCGTTTACGAAAATCTCGACGGCGAGAAGAAGAACCATTTCACCGTCGGCATCAACGACGATGTGACCCATACCTCCCTCAAGGTCGCAAAGCAGGTTGACGCGGCGCCCGAGGGAACCATCGCCTGCAAGTTCTACGGCCTTGGCTCCGACGGTACGGTCGGCGCGAACAAGAACTCCATCAAGATCATCGGCGACCAT
>CAZNJN010000200.1:0-3144 GCA_964573365.1 uncultured Oscillospiraceae bacterium | reverse complement strand
CCACTGTAGGTAGTCAAGCATATTTGCCATAGGATCGACCTCCTGCTTCAAGCTGAAAGAGCGGTTTTTCTACCATGATTATAGCTTTCCTCGCATCCGCATTCAAGAAAAACAGCGCCATATAAAAGCACAATAACAAAGGACGGATAGAATCCGTCCTCTGCCGTCTGCAAATGCTTCTCTCACAAATCACTGCAGGTTCACCCAAATACCGAAAAAGATAATCTTATATCGATATCCCAACACTAAAATACCACATCTTTACTCAAAAGGAAAGGGGCCTGTCTGTTTTTTACATAATATATTTAAATAAAAGAAAGATTAAAGCAAAGTCGTCGCGTAAATAGCCGCTGCATCAGCACACTAAAAGGGGCGGTTCCGGTATTCTCTGGGCGTGCAGCCGAGCGCCGCCTTAAAGGATTTGGAAAAGTAGCTCGGCTGGTTAAAGCCTGCCGCATAGCAGATTTCCGTAATGCTGCTGTCCGTAGCGGAGAGCATTCCGGCGGCGGCGCGGATGCGATACTGCAAAAGATAATCATTGGGCGTGGTGGCAAGCACCTTTTTGAAGCAGCGAAAGCACTCGCTTTCACTTACGCCCACGCTGGCGGCGATCATAGCCACGCTGAGGGCTTCGGGAAAGTGTTCATGAATATAGCGCAGCATGTCCTTGATGCGCAACGAGTCCCGGTCGGGTATGCTGCGGCTTTGGGCGATCTGCGGCTGCAAATTCGCAATCATTTTGGCAAAGCATTCCAAGAGCCGTGCCTGCACCACAAGCTCGAAGGCGGGAGCGGAGGCGATCGCCGCGCGGTAGGCGTCGGAAATATCGGCAAGCGTCTCCTTCTGCCAAGCTATGGCCTTAGAAAGAGGAATTGCGATCAAAGCGTCGCAGCGCATAAGCGGCAGCAGATAACGCTGCTCGGCAGCGCTCTGCGGAAAGCCGCAGAGCAGCTCGGGACGAAAAACCATGCTTTCGATGCGGCAGCGCCCCTTGTCCGTGCTTTTACAGGTATGCAGCACGTTGCTGTTGATGAAGATGGCGTCGCCGGCTTCGACGGTATAATGCGCGTCGCCGCAGCCCACAAGCATACAACCCTCGCGCACAAGAATGATCTCAAGATCCTCGTGCCAGTGCCACGGAACGGCTTGATTGATATAGCGGTCGAGATATTCGTCATATGCCATAAAGGGAAACTGCGGCGTGCCGTGCATGGTAAGTTCGCGCCTGTCGGGCGCAAGCTCCAGATCGCAGAAAGATAGGGGAATCATAAAACACCTCAAAGTGAAAGGATAATTATAGTATACGCGATAATTATAGAAGAATAAACAAAAATAATCAAGTATAATGCAAATATAAAAGCAAAGGAGCATAAAAGTCGTGATGCATATATTTTTCTACGAGAAGGAAGCCTTGTGTCGCTTTTTTTCTTTAATCGATCATTGCAGCTCTCCGATATGGATCAGCGAAGACGGAGCGCACGCAGAGGAGCTGCGCGCAAACCGCCTTGTGCAGTCGCTGCTGCTTGCCAACCATAATCAAAAGACGAGCATAAAAATACAAGCGCAGAACACGGAGGATTCCATGCGGATTCTGCGCTTTATGATCGAGAACGGGGAGAAGCGCAAAGCCTGCTGCGCATAAGGACGGCGTTTATCCGCCAATCTGCACCGAAAAGCCCTCGGCCTTGAAGATGGCTGCGAAGGGGATGAGCGCCTCGTCATGGGTCTGCGCAGTGCCGGTATAGGCATAGGGTAGACCCAGTTTTTGATATTTGCTCTCGCCAAGCTGGTGAAAGGGGAGAAGCTGCACCGTTTGCACATCTAAGGAATGGAAGAGCGCGCAAAAGCGGGCGGCATCCTCTAAAGCTGCGTTAAAATCCGGAATCACCGGCACGCGCACGACAACGGGCGTAGGGGTATGGAGCGCATACGCAAGGTTTTTGAGGATTAATTCGTTATCTGCGCCGGTCGCTTTTTTGTGCGCGGCGCTATCATAATGTTTGCAGTCGATGTGCGCCATATCGCAGCGATCAAAGCAGTGCTTGAAAGCTTCTGTTGAAACATTGGCGGCGGTTTCAAGCGCGACATGGACGCCCTCTTGATGGAGCGCATCGCACAGCGCTACGACAAAGTCCGGCTGCAAAAGCGGTTCGCCGCCGGTAAGCGTCACGCCGCCGCCGCTTTTATCATAAAAGGCTTTGTCCTTTAACAGCTCGCACAGCAGCGCAGCGACGCTGTAGCTTTTTGCGGGAAAGGCGGCGGGAGCACAAAGCGGCTGCGATTCGGGATTTGAGCACCACGCACAGCGCAATGAACAGCCCTGAAAAAACACATCGGTACGGATACCCGCGCCGTCGTGCAGAGAAAATTTTTGAATATTAAAAATACGTGCTTCCATAGCGCACCTCCTGATTTCAGTATAAAGGCTACGGGGATAAAAGTAAACAGAATACTTTCAAGTGAAAGCAAATTAACTGCAAAAAGAAATAATGTGCTTGACAGCGTATGCTGCGTTGCATACACTTAAAGAGTACGAAAGCATTGGGAGGATCGTTATGGACGGCGTAAAAAAACCTCTTCGGATTGGGATGGTCGGGACAAATTTTGTGAGCGAATGGTTTTGCGAGGCGGTGCGCGCAAGCGACTGCGCCCGCGTAGAGGCGATCTGCTCGCGCTCGGCGGATACGGCAAAACGCTTTGCCGCGGAGCGGGGGATTGAGAATATTTTCTGCGATTTTGATGAGTTTGTGGATTTTCAGAAGCTTGACGCCATTTATCTTGCAAGCCCGAATATGCTTCATGAGCGTCAAGCGCTTGCGGCGCTTAGCGCGGGCAAACATGTGCTTTGCGAAAAGCCGCTGGGCATGAACAGAATGCAGGCGCAGGCGATGTTTGATTTTGCGCGCGAAAAGAAGCTGGTGCTGATGGAGGCGATTCGTCCCATCCACGATCCTTTTATACAGGCGCTGCGGGAGAGTCTGCCAAGGCTTGGCAGGATTACCCGCGGGAGCTTCGATTTTTGTCAGTATTCCTCTCGCTACGATCGTTTTAAGGCGGGCGAGAGGATCAATGCCTTTGATCCTTCCTTGGGCAACGGCGCGCTGATGGACTTGGCACTCTACGCTTTGCACTGCGCGATCGCGC
>CAZNJN010000199.1:0-3190 GCA_964573365.1 uncultured Oscillospiraceae bacterium | reverse complement strand
ATGCGGATATGGAGGATATACACCAGAAACAGGATGCAATCTGGTCAGGGCTGAACGAGGTACTGGCTCGCCTAAGTGCTATTTCCTAACAGGGGTATAAACCCCAATCAGCGGAGGGAGAACGGCATAACGCGCCGCTGCTTCCTCCGCTGATTTTTTTATGCCGCCGTATCCTTGCAGAAGTGATATCGGCTCGATTAGAATAGAGCTATCAACAGGAAGGAGTGAAACAAGATGCTGACCTTTGAAAAGGTTTTGAATATGTTTGAAGATTATCTCGCAAAGGATTTGGAAGTGGAAATTGTGCAGACAAGCCGGGGTTATCTGCGGATTGAGTGGAACGGAGATCTCCTTTACTGTGATGGCGGCTATGTGTGCCATACAGCGGAAAAATTATTTGATACGCTGCTTAATGATTACAAAGGTTATCTGGAAGTTGAGTTGACGAAAGGACGGCGGGATGCAACCGTCGAGGATGAACGCCTTGTAGAAGCGCAGTGCCAGCTGCTTTTGGATAAGCGGAGATTGGAGGAAACTACATGAGAATTTTATTGAAGCTGTTAGCTGCGCCGGTCATTCTGGTGCTGATGCTGTCCGTTTGGATTTGTTCGTTGCTGCTGTACTGCTCCGCATTTGTGTTCGGACTTATCAGCACAATAATCGGGCTGCTGGGGCTTGCCGTCCTCGTTACCTATTCCGTGCAGAATGGTATCATCCTGCTGGTAATTGCCTTTTTGGTCAGCCCGGTGGGACTTCCGATGGCGGCGGCATGGCTGCTTGAAAAGGTGCAGGATTTACGATATTGGATTCAAGATATGATATAAGGATAAAGAAAATGCGGAACGCTTTTAGATGGCGCTCCGCACTTTCATATTACTTAGTTCCTGTTGCTGTAATTTGCTTATGGTTTCGGCTGTTTGGTTCAGTATATCAATATTTTCTTTTGTAATAACTTGTAGGGTGACTTGTTGGTTATCTTGTTGGTGCATCGGCATAAAAGACGATTTTGCACTGTTCGTGTCGAAATATGGAGATTGTATCAAAATAATCATGTGATTTAGTGCGAAAATCAAAGTGAAAATCATTGAAATAGACACGATAATGTGCTATGATATGATCAGTACCTTTAAGGAGGGCTGATTATGTATAGAAAAATTATGAGCTTCTTAGAAGCGTGGAAAGAAAGCAGCCACCGCAAACCCCTTATTTTGCAGGGGGCAAGACAGGTAGGCAAAACCTACTCCATACTGGAGTTCGGGCGTGCGCACTATGAGAATGTAGCATACTTTAATTTTGAGACAAATCCCAAATTGAATGAAACTTTTAATGAGAATATTAGCCCAGATTATCTGATCCCTATTCTTTCGCATATTGCAGGGCAAACAATAGTCAAGGAAAAAACTCTGATTGTGTTTGACGAAGTGCAGCTTTGCGAAAGAGCATTGACAAGTTTGAAGTATTTTTGTGAGGACGCACCAGATTACCATATCATTGTGGCAGGCAGTTTACTCGGTGTGGCAGTCAACAGAGCCAAGTTCTCATTTCCTGTGGGCAAAGTGGACATGAAAACACTCTACCCTATGGATATGGAGGAGTTTATGCTGGCTCTGGGCGAGGATGCTCTCGTAAAGCAAATCAAAAACTGCTTTACCGACAACTCTCCAATGCCCTCTGCCTTACACGATGCGGCGATGCAGCTTTATCGTCAGTATCTTATTATAGGCGGTATGCCAGAATGTGTGATGCAGTTTGCAGAAACAAAGGATTATATCCTTGTCCGTCATACCCAAGACACTATTCTTGCAAGCTATCTGAACGATATGAGTAAGTATAACAACCTCAATGAAATCAAGAAAACAAGACTTGCTTATGACAACATTACCGTTCAGCTTTCAAAGAAAAACACCCGTTTTCAATATAAGCTGATTAAAAAGGGCGGCAGAGCTTCCGAGTTTGAAAACGCGATCGAATGGCTTTGCTTATCTGGCATTGTCTCGCAGGTTTACAGGGCAGAGCAAATCAAGAAACCACTTGAAAACTACCGAGATATAGATACGTTCAAAATTTATGTTTCAGATTTAGGCTTGCTCTGCGCCAAAAAGGATTTAGCAGCAAACGATATTCTCTATATGGTTGAAGAACTTAATGATTTCAAGGGTGGCATGACGGAAAACTATGTCAATGTGCAGTTCACTATAAACGGATACAACACCTATTATTGGGAATCTGAGCGTGGGGCAGAAATTGATTTTGTCATTCAGCGTGAAGGTGAGCTTATTCCTATTGAGGTAAAGAGCGCCGACAACACCAGAGCCAAGAGCTTGAAAGTGTATATGGAAACTTATAAGCCCGCCTATGCGATTAAGCTCTCGGCTAAAAACTTTGGCTTTGAGGACAATAAAAAGATTGTCCCTCTCTATGCCGCATTCTGTATCTGAAATTCAACAGGTTAATTGTAACGCTCACAGAGATGTGGGCGTTATTTTTTGGGGGTTTACTTTCGTGCTACGCTTACCGGTGAGGGTTCTCTAACGCGTCATCCCTTTGTTCAAGCTCCCGCTCTTTTTGCCAAAGCTCCTCTAAGCGAGACTGCTCTTTACTTGTTAGCGTATTGCTTTGCGCTCTCGTAGTCCCGATAAGCGTTCCTACGACCTGAAAAGCCTTTAAGCGCGACATGGAATGCTCATCAAGAAAGTCGGCCGTAAGATCTTGACCTGCACGCGCACCGTGATGCTGTCCGTTCTTAAACAGATCGCTTACGTCGTAGACGACGCCTTTCACGGCGATATAGGCTTTGCTTCCGTTCTTTCCGTTATATCCGGAAAGCTCCTTGGCGGTAAATTCCTTTTGTACCGTTTCGGTTTTCGCGTTGTTCCGTTCAGAAGCCTCCGGCTTTTGCGCAGCCTCGTTCACGGCGCTTGTTTTGGCGGCAAATGCCGTAGCGGAGCATAAGCTCAAGGCCAGGGCGAAAGATAGCAGCAGCGTAGCAACAGTCGTTCTTTTTCTCATCATGGTGTAACCTCCTTCAATCAATGCGGTTTGTTTGTACTTTTAGAATAAATGACAAACATGAAAAGCCGATGAAGAATTAAATTTATTTTTTCATCGGCTTTTCATGTTTTAGGTGTATGGTATACTTATTTTGAACAGGATGCCATCAAGTGTGTTCGTCAAGTAAAAATGTTAGCAA
>CAZNJN010000198.1:0-3211 GCA_964573365.1 uncultured Oscillospiraceae bacterium | reverse complement strand
ACATCAATCAGCTACTGCTTATACCGTGCGTGATATTGGATTTTCTGTGTATTCATCCGTTCCGCGACGGAAACGGCAGAATGTCTCGTCTGCTTTCACTTCTGCTGCTCTACAAAAATGGCTTCGATGCAGGAAAATATATCTCGTTTGAGGAGCAGCTAAACAACTATAAAGCCAATTATTATGAAGCACTTTGGTTGTCCTCAACAGGTTGGGATACAAACACGAATGAGTATGCCCCGTTCATCGAGAATTTCTTATCCACACTCTATATGTGTTACAAGGAGTTGGAAAAGCGCTTCGCTGTGCTAAACGGCAAGAAGATTACAAAAAAAGCTCGGATCGAAGCCACTGTGCTGAACAGTTTAACGCCCTTGTCCAAAGTGGAAATATGCAACATACTCCCCGACGTCAGCCCGACGACCGTTGAGACCGTTCTCGGCGCTATGGTCAAGGACGGGCGTATAGAACGTATCGGAGCGGCACGAGCAACACGATATATCCGAAAGTAAAAAATTTGATCACGATTTTATTATAAATTTTGGGCTTAAACTGCGTTTCTGTGTATGTTTTTTGTATATCGCGTATATTTACTCATTTAACCGTAAAATAGCCTAGCGCATCGGGGCTTTGCATCCTTCACGGTATGCAGGCCATACAATGACGTTTCACGGGCAAGGGTCGTAGGCGTTTTATTTTTGCTACGAATTATGGCATCCTGAAAAAAGCACAGTTTTTACGTCAGGTGTTTTCCTCAAGAAAAGGCTTATTATCCTATCCTTTTCGTTTCCTTCGTCTTGAGAAAGCATAAAAAGTGCTATTTTTAGGTGAGACAAAAATTATTGACCCCGTCATAGTTTGGGTATTTTCAGCCGTTTTTTGTCATGTACTTTGTATACCGCGCATTTTTACTCATTTTTTTGCTTAGTAGCTTATTTTGCTAGGATTTTTACATGCAGGCTCTTGTATATCGTTTCATGCGTTTCACGGGCATAAATCGTAGCATTTATCGTGGCGTCGAATGTAAGTGATAGCGGCACGCCACCCGAACAGAGGAACGCCTTGCGTGTGGAATGCGGCCATAAGACCGTTGCGCCGGTTCCGATGCCTGTACTTGTTTTCGTGGTAGAGATTGATCTTGGGCTGCGTATAGTCGAAGAACCATTCCGACATCGAGGTCGTGATGTAGGCGTGCGTGCCGACGAAGCGACAGCCCAGCCCGAATTCCTTACAGCTTTCACGGATCGCTGCTTCGGTATCCCGTTTCGTCTTTTTTTGGTACGCAATTTTAACAGGCTGTTGTTTTTTCGTTTGGTCCGTGTTCTGCTTTTGCATCCTGTCTGCAGGGAAGAACGCCTTCGTATCCTTGCAGCAGATACAATAGATATTAACAAAGAAAACACCGATTTGCTCGATGCAAAGAAGGCTCATGTGCATTTAGGTTTATTGCGCCTGTTCCATACAAAAACACATTTATTCTTCGCAATCAAATCTATTCCCATGCAATGCTTGCGGGGTAACCTTTCATTCGGAATAATACCGTTTACAATATTCCGTATCGTGTTATAATAATACTGTCGCATAGGGAAAGCGAGGCGATAGTATGGAATATATGACGACACAGGAAGCTGCGGTAAGATGGAATATCTCCGACAGGCGTGTACGGATTCTGTGTGCTGAAAACAAAATAACAGGAGCGAAGAAGTACGGCAAATCGTACCGTATACCCGTTGACGCGCAGAAGCCCGTTGATGGGCGCTGTAAAAACGCACCCGATGAATCGAGTGCTGTCCGCTATCTTAAATGGAACAACGACATTATTGGACAGATAGACAAGGCAAATGCCGTTCGTTTTGTTGCGCCAAATTATAATGAGGTCGTTTCACTCTATACCCACGGCGCAGCGATATGGACCCCCGAACAGTTTACGGACTTCCTTGCGGAACGTGTTGTCAGCCGTGACCGCCGCGACATTGAGCGTATCCTGTTTCGCTGCGGTTTGTCGCATTACGACGTGCAGCGCATAGGCGAGATCACGCGAGGCATTCATCCGAAGGACTTATTATGGATCTCAAACAATGAAAGCGAAACACTCGATGCTGTAATGACGACCGTGTTTTCGTCCGTTTTCCTGCAAAGGATTGACTTAACGGGAGACAGCATAGACACGCCCGAGGGCTACAACATTAAACGGTATGGTGTTTTTGATGGCAAGTATGGCATCTACAAACAGCGCATCAATCCACTTGTGACGGATGTGGAATCAGAAATAGCTGTGTTCCAGTTGGCACAGCGGCTTAACGTCCCCTGCTGCCCTGCGATTCGAGCCGATAAAGATACTGTATTTTCTACTTTCCTGTATGACTTCTCAAAAGAATACATCGTGCATTTTCGCCGCCTGTTTGAGGGCGCACGATCCGACAACGAGTATCGAAATCTGATCCAAGTTCGCCCGCAGTATAAGGACGATATCGCTCGGATGATACTGCTTGACTTTATCACAAGGCAGGACGATCGGCATTTATCAAATATTGCCATCAAGATGAACGGCAAGCAGGAGAGCTTCTATCCGCTGTATGACAATGGCAGAGGCCTGTTCTATGAAGATACCGAGGAAATGGTCTCGAAAGCCGTTGCAGACGTTGCTGGCTATGCCACAAGCTTCGGCTACTCGGGTACATATTGGGATTATGTTCAGGAAATCGCCGCAGATCGTAGTATTTCCGAGTTGATTGACCTATCTGTTTCAAGCACGGAAATCGAAAGCATACTCCAGCAGGCGGGCTTTGTCGGCTATCGTTTGGACGGCGCTTTGGAATGGTGCTGCAAGGCGATAGGGATGCTTCGCGCATTATAATGCGAAAAGCGAATCACGGGAGATAGACCAATCATGGTTCAAAATCGATACGACAAAGGTTATTAGATTTCTTCATTTCCCTCAATCCTGACCATGATTTTTTCCGAGAATTCTTCTTGATAATTTCCGGACTTTATCTTGATAAAACCATGGGACTTTTATCCTATGTTAAACAGCCGTTTCTCGGATAATTCGCTATTCATAATCTTCACCATGATCAACTGGGGACCATTATACGTACCGATAGCAAGAGGTAATGGAGAATAGGAGAAAACTCCATGGTAAATTGATGATGACGAACGCTAACTCGCAAAAGAAACTTGCAAAACTCCAACGTCAGCTATCCCGAAAGTC
>CAZNJN010000197.1:0-3218 GCA_964573365.1 uncultured Oscillospiraceae bacterium | reverse complement strand
CAGCTCAAGAAACAAAGGAGTAAATAAAGACATGGAAAGCAATACCCGCATTCGTAAGGATGCAGACCCCCGTTTTCTCTGGGATCTGTCCTCGATCTTCCCCGATAAGGAAGCGTGGAAAGCGGCATATCAAGCAGTTGAAAAGGATATTCCCTCGCTCGCCGCCGTCAAAGGCACGCTCGGTGAAAGCGCCCAAAAGCTTCGTGAGGGCTTTGACGTCTTCTATACGCTCGAGGAACGGCTGGAACGGGTTTACGTGTATACGATGCTCTACAAAAGCGGCGATAACGGCGATCCCGAAGCGCAGGCGATGGAGGATCGCGCGACAAACCTCTGCGTGCAGATCAGCACGGCGGGCAGCTATTTTATGCCGGAGGTGCTCGAAATTCCTAAGGATACGCTCAAGGCTTTTCGTAAGAGCGGTCTTTTAGACCCGTATTCGCACATTCTTGACGATATGGAGCGCGGCAGACCCCATACGCTTGACGAGGCGCGGGAGGCGATGCTCTCCCTGCTCTCTGACGCCGCCGGCACGCCCGATAACGCATTTACCATGCTTGAAAGCGTCGATATGCGTTTCCCCGCCATGCTGGATGAAAAGGGGCGGGAGCTTACGATCACGCACGGAAATTTCGGGGTGCTGCGCGAGAGCCGCGATCCGCGCGTTCGCAAAGAGGCGTTTGAAAAATACTTTGGCGAATTTCAAAAAACCATCAATACCTTTGCCGCCATGTACGCAGGCAGTGTAAAATTCGATATTTATTATTCCACGGTGCGCCATTTCTCCAGCGCGCGCGAACGCGCCCTTTTTGGGAGCAACGTCCCTCTCTCGGTTTACGACCGCCTGATCGAAAGCGCGCATGAGAGCCTTCCGAGTATGCGCAAATACTTAGAGCTGCGCAAACGGGCGCTTGCCTTGGATGAGCTGCATATGTACGACCTGTATACGCCGATGGTGCGCGACGTTGAATACCACGTCCCCTATGAAGAGGCCAAGGCCATCGTGAAAGAAGCCTTAAAGCCGCTGGGCGAAAGCTACGGCGCGCTGCTTGAGCGGGCGTATTCGGAGGACTGGATCGACGTCTACGAAAACTCGGGAAAAACCACCGGCGCGTTTTCCTGCGGCGTCTACGGCGTGCATCCTTTTGTGCTGCTCAACTACACCGATACCTTAGAAGATGTATTTACGCTTGCGCATGAGCTTGGTCACGCGATGCACTCCTATCGCAGCGATGAAGCAAACAGCTATGCAAACCATGATTACCGCATCCTTGTTGCGGAGGTCGCCTCTACCGTAAACGAGGTGCTGCTGCTCAAATACCTGCTTGGTAAGGAAACGGATCAAGGTCGGCGCGCATATCTGCTCAATCGCTACCTGGAGGGCTTCCGCACCACCTTCTTCCGCCAGACGCTCTTTGCCGAGTTTGAGCACCGCGCGCACGAAATGCAGCAAAACGGCGAACCCTTAACGGCGCAGAGCATGAACAGGCTTTACCGCGAGCTGAACGAGCTATACTATCAGGGCGTTGTGATCGACGAGCTGCAAGACATTGAATGGGCGCGCATCCCGCACTTTTACAGGGGCTTCTATGTCTATCAGTATGCTACCGGCTTTGCAAGCGCCGTAAGCATTGCCAGCCGCATCCTTGAAAGCGGTGATGCCACCGATTATTTGCGCTTCCTTAGCACCGGTGGCAGCGATTATCCCCTTGAGGAGCTTAAAATTGCCGGTATCGACCTTACGAAAGGCGACACCGTCGATAATGCCCTGCGTGTGTTTGGACAGACGATAGACGAACTTTCAGCCATTTTGAACTAGAACGGAGGAATACTAACCATGGAAGAGAACACGATCATCGACAGGAATCAAATGAAGGCTTACATCCTCAACAAATTTCAAAATGAGGGTGATTTTAGCTTTCTCAAGGACGACGAGCTTGAGGACATGGTAGATACCATGCTCGACCTTGACGCCGCCTATGCCCAAAGTATTGGCGAGGACGTCTATGACGACGACGACGCCTACGACGCCCTCTATGACGCGCTACAAAAAAAGTATCCGGACTATAAGATGTACTGTATGCGTCTTGCGGAGGATTACCTTGATTTTTCAGAAGAATATCTGGTCAGCATCGACGCGATCGAATGGGAATAAGCTCAATAGGCCAAATAAAAAAGACCCGCTTGGGTCTTTTTTTTGCTTCGCCTTGTTTATTTTGAACGTTCGTTTTCATGCACATATTTCCTGTTGGCTATGGTAGCAACGACAGAAAGTGCGACTGCCATAATTCCAATAAAAGACATTCTCTATCGCTCCTTTCCAAGTGACACCACAGGCGTCTTTGATTGCATCACCTTGATCTTGTGGTCAGTTTATCATCCGAAAAATGGGATGTCAACACGTTTTGTTACATAGACGTAATAATTCATAGGTCGTTATTATCTCATTCATAATTCGTCCACATTTCCCAATTTACACCATTTTTTGTTCATACGCCGTTCATAAATTCAAAAAACACACAATTTCGCGTTTTTCGTCATGTAATACTTTTGTAATATTTATGTATTTCTTCTTTAATACAAAAAGAACCCTTTCGGGTTCCTTTTGTTGTGGGGGGAATTGTTAACCGCGAACCTTCTTTTTCATAATGGCTGCGGTGGCGATGGAAAGTACGATCAGGGCAAAGCCCGCATAGCTTATGCTTCCGGTTGCCGGTACCTCCGCCACAGGGGTCACCGTAATCGCTGCGGTGTAAGCACCCCATGTCTTGGTATCACACACGCTGATGTTAAATCCGAAGTTGGTGAGCAGAATGTCCTTGGTCATATAAACATTGCCTGCAGCGAGATCCGCATAGGTAAAGCCAAGCTTACCGTATAGGTAGTTGAGCGTATTGAGCATGGTCGCGTCGCTATAGTCGCAGTTGATCACGTTTTCGGCGACCTGCTTATAAAGGCGCGCGTCGCTTGTAGCAGCCTTCATATACAGCGTGTTGTTGTAGCTGAGGCAGTAGCCCGAGCTTGATACGCTGTACGGATAATCCTCAAAGAGCGTCTTTGTAATGCCGTCATAGACGAATTCCACTTTCGTCTTGCTGCCCGCCGTCAAGCCGGAAAGGTAGTTTTCCGACCACCACACATTGCTGTAATTTGTGCCGGATAAGACTGTTCCCGGCTGTGTGCTCAAGCCGCTGGGCGCGATGCCGTTCCAAGAGCTC
>CAZNJN010000196.1:0-3224 GCA_964573365.1 uncultured Oscillospiraceae bacterium | reverse complement strand
CCGCGCTGCTCGTTGAAAGAGGAATCCCCTGCCTTTAGGCATGGGGAGTTGTCAATTCCGCTTTTTGTCCCGCTTCCGCAAACAACAAAAATCACGGCCCATAAAAAAAGCCGTGACTGCTTGACGTTTTCGGTTGTTTTGCATAGAATAGAGGCAGAAACTAGCTAGGACGTGTGGGATTACTCCCAAACCAACCTGCCGCCACATAGGCTGAAACTATGTGGCGGCTTTATTCTACTTCTTTTTGAAAGGCGATTGTTACCGTGCCGATGGCAATGGCGAGAATCACGAACGCAATCAGCGTCCGCACCGTGCCGAAGATCAGGCAGGCCAGCCGCAAAGTGCCCACAAGAATGGAGAGCACCCGCGTCACGACGAAAAAGCAACCGGCTAAGTCCGATTGCTTTCATCTAAAGAAATTGAATATTCGCCGTTTACAAAAGCCATTGATAGTCCTGCCGACAGTCCAACACATAGTCCACATAGACGGTATCATTTTTGATCTGGTAGACCAACAGATAAATGCCGGCAAACGGGTATTTGCGGTACTTCCTTTTCGGTAGGAACGGAGATTCCAACCATGAACAGCGTTCCGGCAATTCCGCAAGAGAATTTGCTTTCTCTTGAAATTTGTCAATAAAGCTATTCGCCGCTTCTTCGCTTACGTTCGCAATAAAGCGTGCGCAAGCAACCAGCATTTCTGTTGCATTATGAGATACGATAACATGATACACCTTATCTTGTTCCATGAATGACCTCATTCACGGCTTTTTTCATCATATCCGCTACATCGTCAACGCTATGTCCGACCTTTCCGTTGAGTCGGTCTTCCTCCGCCGTGATAAGCTGCTCTCGCAGCTCCAGCATACTTTCACGTTGGGCAAATGCGCCAATGTCCATTACAACAAGATCACCCTCACCATTCTTAGTCAGGTAAACCGGTTTACCTGACGATTTACATAGCGCGGAAATGCCGTTATAGTCGTTCCTTATTGCTGCCGATGGTTTGATATTCATGCTTCTCACCTACTTCGTAACAATATTATAGCTGTTTTATGCCTTAATTATACTATGCTGTTATCGGCATGTAAAGAGACAGTATTGGGAAGGTATTCGATATATTCTCGCACAACGGAGCCCGCTTGGGCTAAGGCTATTCAACCGCGCTTACGGCTCCCCCCGCAAGCTCCCGCTTCTTCAAGCGGGGGTTGTTGACTCTACTTCTTTGTCGGAAATCCCGACGATTACATCGCCATAATCAGATTCAGACAAGGCTCTCGTCGCCATCGAACAACAATGCACTCTCATCCGGCAGATCTGCGTCTACTTCCAATGCAGTCTTAACCAAACCGTTTTGTTCTGCGAGACCGTGACTGCCTCGATATTTTAATTGCGGAAACCGCAGAACTCTTTCTGCCCATTTAATTGCCTTCAGCGCCTCGTCATAGTATATTCCGGCAGACGCGGCATCGTCTATTACGCTTTGCAGCGTCTCAACTTCGTCTTGCTTTAAGGTCTTATCTCGCTGCGCATTGTTTAATATTATGTCAGCCTTCCGTAGAGTATCAAGCCGTTTGACCCTTGGGATGAGCGCTTGTCCCTTTGGCTCAAGGATCGCCTTTTTTGCTTTTGCAAGCATGATCATTGCGCAAGTCATTATATTGAGTAAAGAGTCCACGGTCATATGCCGCAGCTTAGTTTCCTTTTCGACTTCCGCATCCGTGATTTCAACTATGCTTGCACTGATATAAAGGACCGTTTTGATTTCCTCCATATCATAATTAAATAGGCAAGGCGCTTCCTTTGAAGAAAACGGACACTTTTTGCAAATAGCCTTGGGAGTATCTATTCCTTTGCATTCGTTTTCAATTTCAGCAAGAAGTTCAAGTTTTTTCATGTCTATCCCAGTACCGTCAGTATGCATATTATTTGGGCGTTTTTATATGGATAACGCCTTTCCCCCTTCTTTTTCTCTATTTCTTTTTCAGTGGCCGACTTCCACGTTTTTATCTGCTTTATATTATCGTTCTGCCTGTTTTTTGTCCCGCTTCCGCAAACAACAAAAATCACGGCCCGTAAAAAAGCCGTGACTGCTTGACGTTTTCGGTTCTTTTGCATATAATAGAGACAAGAACTAGCGAGGCGTGTGGGATTACTCCCAAAACAACCTGCCGCCACATAGGCTCAACTATGTGGCGGCTTTATTCTACTTCTTTTTGAAGTAGGAAAGCATTGCGAAGAACAAAGCGACTGTGCTCAAAAGAGCCATATACAGTTCGACATTTGTCATGCGCGCTCTCCCCCTTTCTCCTTAGGCCGACACTCGGTCGCCGAAGGAGGCTGTTCCGCTCAAAGAGGGAGCACCACACGTTTTAGTTCCTGTCTCTAAGGAATATTTTACCACAAAAAGCGCCGTTTTTCAAGGAAATTCGGCGCTTTTTGTGCGCTTTTCTTACGCCAACTGCTCGACGATAAGCAGTAGGCGTTGTGCCAAATCTTTGATTTCCTGTTCGCTAATGTCGCCAATGCGCATGTCTTCCGACTCCTTATTCATGTTCAAGACATTATTGCAGCCGGTCAGCCATGCCTCGCCGTCATATATGAGAAGCATGTACCGCGACGCAAGCTCGCTGTTCTTCGCAGCCACGGCATATGCCGATGTCATATTGCTGTTTTTCTCGCAGAAGTCTTCCCAGCTAGGTGCAGGATTGTCTGAGTCGTAGGATTTAATAATGCCATACGCTGTGTTGAGCGCTTCCTCATCCGCAAGCATGTCCTTTTTCATATCCCACATTTCCCGTCTGTATGCTGCCGCCATGAGTACGACGGTCCACAAGGCGCCCACTTTTTCCGGCATTACAAGAGTGAGCCTCATGCAGCCCATCGCATTGAGCATTTTCATGTCGTCAGAAAACGTTTTTGCTGCATAATCCGGATCAATGATGTTCAGTTCGGGATCGATAAATCCGGCGTTCATAAACGCATAGGCCCACTTTTGTGCATCCTGCTTTGTTTCAATAGGGATTCGCACGAATCCGGGGTCTTCTGCAAATACTACTGTCTTTTCCATTTTCTTTTACCGCGTGCCTTTATAAGCCGCACGGCATTCCTTTCTTTTTGCTGATAGTTATGCAAGCGGGGGCGACAAACGTCTACCCCGCTCATTAAATTTATCACATAGCGCCGTAAAACCCCTTGCTTTAGCAATGGGGATATAAGGCGCT
>CAZNJN010000195.1:0-3325 GCA_964573365.1 uncultured Oscillospiraceae bacterium | reverse complement strand
ATTAACCAACCCGCTATTCTCGCAGAGTGTTCAATTTGTTATTGCAATTTTCCTTTATATTTTGGAACCCGGAATCATTGAAAGAATCCCAAAGGATACGAAGTTTGATTTCAGCAACGACCTTTTCCCGCGCCTGCTGCAAGGCGGCGAAGCCATGTATGGCTTTGTCACCAAGGATTACTGGTGCGATATAGGCTCTTTATCGACCTATATCCAAGCGCAGATGGATCTGCTTGACGGTAAATGCGAAAGCGAACTGATACCGAAAGGCGAAAACGGAATATTTGTGGAGGACGGCGTCCAGCTTTCCAAGGATGCTCTCCTCACGCCGCCGTGCTACCTTTGCAGGGATACGCAGATAGCGGCGGGGTCGCGGATAGGCCCATATTCGGTGATTGGCGCAAAAAGCCGCATCGGCGCGTACAGCAGCGTAAAACACAGCGTATTGATGAGCGATGTGCGGCTGCGTGAAAACGTAGAACTGCGCGGCTGCGTGATCTGCGAGGGCGCCCATGTGGAGAATCATGGCTCCATATTTGACGGCGCCGCAATCGGCGCACAGGCTTGGCTTGAAGAAGGCGTTACGATTAGACCGGGCATCCGGGTCTGGCCGCAAAGACGCGTCGTTCAAGGCAGCGTCTGTTCAAGCGATGTGGTGTGGAACAGCGGCGCGCCCCATGAGATCACAAAGGGTTATGCCGATCAGGACATGACGCCGAACTATGCCTCGTCCATCGCGGCGGCGTTTGCAAGCATCTTAGCGCCTCTCTTTCCTGCGACGATCGCGGTGGCGGATGATGGAACACAGCAAAGCGTAATGCTGAAAAGCGCCGTCGTGGCGGGACTGCTCTCGCAGGGGGCGGATGTGTGCGATTTCGGCTATATTTCGCCCGACGCGCTTACCTTTGGACTTGTAGAAACGGATTGTGCAGGCGGCGTTTACGTTGAAGCGGGAGAGAAGGCGCAAATGTGCTCGATCCTGCTCTTTGATGAAAGCGGCACGGAGATCGGCGGAGACAGATTGCGCAAGCTCGCACAGGCATTGACGGAAAGCTTGCGCCCCGTTACGGCGAGAAGGCTCGGCCTGCTATCAACTAACGATGTGCAGATGAGCTATGACGCGCACATATCGCGAAGCATGGAAAAAGAAAAAATCGACGGCACGATCGTGCTGTGCGCGCCGGACTGCGTTTTTGATACGGTGGCAAGGGTGCATAGCCGCCGCAGCATAAAAACCCTGCTCAGCCGCGCGGATAAAACAGAGACCTTGATTGCGGATATGATGTGCAGCGGGGCGCAGCTTGCCTGCATGGTGAAGGATTTTGAAATCAGCGAGCTCTATTTTGAACAGCAGAGTCTAAACAGCTCTATGCGCCGGACGGTTTTGATGCTCTCAAAACTCCAAAGCGGAAAGCAGAGCGAGTTCTTAGTGCCGCTTGATATACCCGAGGCATATGCAGAACTGCTAAGAAACAAGGGGGCTTCCATCAAAAGAGTTGGCGCGCGCAAGGGTAAGTGGCGCAAAGAAAGCATCGCCGCGCACTGCTACGATCCGGCGCTTTTTGAAACGGAAACGGAGATCGTCCGTTTTAGCGAAATGGCGTTAAGCGGAGAACTGAAAAAACTGCTCTCTCTCTTGCCTCAAACTGCGGTTCGCGGCGAAAAGATCGCCTGTCCGTGGCGGGATATGGGCAGGATTATGCGCGGCCTTGTCGAAACGGAAAATTTGAAGAATGCCGAACTGATCGAGGGTATACGCGTAAAAAAACCGGAGGGCTGGGTGCTGGTGCGCGCTGAAGGAATGCACGCGTATCGCGTGATCGCGGAAAGTATGCGCGCCGAATATGCGCAGGATCTGTGCGAGCTGTATGTAAAGAAAATCCAAAGCGCGATCGACGAGAAAAAATAAGCGTATAGCTTGCGGGGAAAACATGAAGCTGCTACAATAGAGCTCATGTTTAATATTGTATTGGTAGAACCAGAAATACCGCAGAATGCGGGTAATATTTCACGCACCTGCGTGGTCACGGGCGCGTCGCTGCATATGGTGCGCCCCTTTGGCTTCGAAATTACTGATAGACAGCTCAAGCGTGCCGGACTCGATTACTGGAAGGATCTGGACGTGCATTATTACGACTGCTTTGAGGAATTGGAAGAAAAGTATGCAAATTCACGCTTTTTCCTTCTTTCCACACATGCAAAACGCAGCTATGCAGACGTGAGCTACAATGACGGTGATTTTCTTGTTTTCGGCAAAGAGACCGCCGGGCTTGGCTCAGCCCTTTTGCAAAGACGGGCTGAGGACGCGCTGCGCATTCCCATGTATGAGGGGCAGCGCTCTCTCAACCTTTCAAACTCGGTCGCCATTGTTCTCTACGAAGCGCTACGCCAGCAATCCTTTGCGGGTCTAAAATGAATAGGGCCTGTTTTTAACAATTTCCCTTGAAAAAACCGCGAATACGCTTGACATATCAAGACCGATTCGGTAAAATATCAAAGTACGCTTTATGGTAGGTAATTGCGGCCACAGCCCCGGCAGTAACGACTTCCTAAGGCATCGAATCTATTATTTATTACCAGGAGGAGAGCCATGAAGACCTATATGGCCAAAGGCGAGACCCTCGAGCGTAAGTGGTATGTTGTAGATGCAGACGGCATGGTGCTCGGCCGTTTAGCCTCTCAGGTTGCCGCTATACTTCGCGGGAAGCATAAGCCGATATATACACCGCATGTTGATACGGGTGATCATGTGATCATCATCAATGCGGATAAAGTCGTGTTGACCGGAAATAAACTTGATAAGAAAATGTACTATCGTCACACCGGGTATCCCGGTGGAATCAAAGCTGTCTCTTACCGTAACCTGCGGGACAACAAGCCGGAGTTTATGGTTTATGAAGCAGTTCGTTGCATGATGCCCAAAGGACCCCTCGGCCGTCAAATGCTCAAAAAGCTGCGCGTATATGCGGGCAGCGAGCATGATCATCAGGCCCAGATGCCCGAAGTGCTCGTGCTCAAGTGAGAGGGAAGGAGGAACATACAATGGCAGCAACCCAGAATCTTGGAACCGGCAGACGCAAAAAGTCCATTGCCCGCGTTCGTTTGCTTCCCGGTACCGGTAAGATCACAGTCAATAAGCGTGACATCGAGGATTACTTCGGATATGAAACCCTTAAGATGATCGTGCGCGCCCCCTTGGTGCTTACCGACACACTCAGCAAATACGACGTTAACGTTAATGTTTACGGCGGCGGATATACCGGTCAGGCGGGCGCGATCCGTCACGGTATTTCCCGCGCGCTGATTGGCGCACAGCCCGAACTTC
>CAZNJN010000194.1:2347-3335 GCA_964573365.1 uncultured Oscillospiraceae bacterium | reverse complement strand
CACTCTTGGAAAATCGGCTCCTTGGAGGCGTCCTTCATACCGTCGATGAACTTTTGCATTTTAGGCGTTTTGACTCCCGCGAGGTCGTAACCGACGGAAATGTTGAACATAAAGCCGTCGGGGGAGCCGAGCTTCCAGCGTCTGGCGATCAGGCGGATCGCGAACCATGCCTTGACATACTCGTTAAAGGCGTCGGGTACGGTAAGCTCGGTAGACCATTCGCAGTTGTAGCCCTCATCCTCGGCAAGAATGCAGGGGCGTCCGACACAGGCGGCAAGCTCCTTGCCGTCCATCTTTTGTACGGTTTTCAGCTCAAAGAAGCGGGAACCGGCAAAGTATGCCGCGACCAGGTTCTCACAAAGCTGTGTGTTGGGGCCGGCCGCAGGGCCGAAGGGTGTTTCAAGCTTTTCCTTAAAAAGCGGCAGCGTCTTGCCGGTATCCTTTTTGATATAGGGCTTGGTCACGCCAAAGCAGCTTCCGTATTTTTCGTGCTCGGTGAACATCCAATCCATCAGTTGCTTAAAGGGGATAGGTACCATTCTCTCGCTCATGTTCGCAGCCTCCTTCGATATAGGTTTTAGTATTCGCAGTTGTTCAGCCGACCCCAAAGTTTTTTGGAAACTTCAAGAGTGCGCGCGTTGATGGCTTCCTCGTCGATGCCGACAAGCTCGCGATCCTTCATCAGGATCTTGCCGTTGCACATGGTAAATTCGCATTGCCGTCCGGTCATGCCGAAGATCATATGTCCGTCGATGTTGTCGCCTGAGAAGGGGGTGAACGGCTTATAGTCCATCATAATGACGTCAGCCGCAGCGCCGGCCTTGAGTACGCCCAGCGGCGCGTCGAAATAACGGGCGCCGATGGCGGCGTTGTTCTTAAAGAGCATATCAGTGACCTCGCACCAGGCGACGTTAGGCATACAGGCGTTGTGCCGCTGGATGATGAGGGCGACCTTGAGACTTTCCAGCATATCGAAGGTGTAGGCATC
>CAZNJN010000194.1:0-2337 GCA_964573365.1 uncultured Oscillospiraceae bacterium | reverse complement strand
CGGGCGCGCAGCCGACGGCGTTGCCCATGTTGGATTCGGGATTGTTGCAGGCCATGGTCTTGGTATCGCGCATAATGTCCATCTCGCCCTTGGTGATGTGGATGCAGTGGCCGAGCATGGTCTTTTCGCCCAAGAGACCGTGGTTGAGCAGGCGGTTGACGGATTTTGTTCCGTATTTCTGCGCGGAATCGTATACGTCGTTCAAACCCTCGCATACATGGATATGGAAGCCGGTCATGCCGTCGTTTTCCTTAACCATTTTATCGAGTGTTTCGTCCGAGAGCGTAAAGAGCGCGTGCCCGCCGAACATTGCCTTGACCATGGGATCGTTCTCTTTTTTGCAGTGGCGGATAAAATCGCCGTTTTCCTTGATGGCGGCGTCGCACTTTTTCTCGCCGTCGCGGTCGCTTGTTTCATAGCAGAGGCAGGTGCGCACGCCAAGCTCCTTGGCAACCTCCTCGATGGCAAACAGGCTGCCCTCGATCTCGCAGTAGCTTGCGTGGTGGTCAAATACGGTCGTACAGCCGGTTTTGATGGAGTCGATGTAGGTCGTATAGGCGCTGCGTCTTGTATCCTCCAGCGTCAAATTGCGGTCGATTTTCCACCACATCCCGTCAAGGATCTCATAAAAATTGGTAGGGTTGTTGCCGTTGATGGAAAGCCCGCGCGCCAGCCCCGAATAGATATGGGAATGCACGTTGATAAAAGCGGGCATGATGACGCGTCCCTTTGCGTCGATAAACTCCGCATTGGGGTACTTTTTTTTGAGCGCGGCACTTTCGCCTACCTCTTTAATAACAGTGCCGTCCGTTACTACGCCGCCGTCGGCATAATACGGGTGTGCGCCATCGCGTGTAATGACTTTTCCGTTAGCGATCAGATACATAAAACGACCTCCTTGATTTGTTTGTCTTGATATGCGTGTTGCTCTGAGATAAAAAGAGCGCGTGTCCTGAATGATTATCAGGGCCCGCGCGCGAAGCACTTCCTTACAGCCGATTCTGTTTTGATGTTTTGACATGGATAGTATACCATAAGGCTTTTTCAGACGCAATATCCAAATACTAAATATTTTTTGATTTTCCTAAAAATTTTTTTGAAAGTCTATTGCAATCCATCTGAAAGCAGGTTATATTTAGAGAGAAGTCAATCTCAATGCAGCGAAACATGGCGAAAGAGGCGCATCTTCATCATGAACAAAATCGACATGGATGTACTTTCCCGCATTGCAAAAGCGGTAGCGACACAGTTCGGCAGTAACTGCGAGGTGGTCGTTCACGATCTGACCGGCGACGATATGGAACAGACGATCGCCTATATCGAGAACGGGCATGTTACCAAGCGTGAGCTTGGCGCGGGTCCTTCCATGGTTGTGCTTGAGGCGATGAAGGAGCACGGCAAGAAGATACCCGATCACTTGAACTACATCACCAAAACACAGGACGGACGCATTCTACGTTCATCCACGGTCTACATTAAGAATGAAAAGGGAAAGCCCGAAGCAATTTTTTCTATCAACTACGACATGACGGATATTCTTATGGCGCAGTCCATCGTAGGCGCGCTGGCACAAAACGGCAGCGACGGGGACGCAGAGCGCATTCCCACCAATGTCAACGAACTGCTTGACGACCTGCTGGAGCAATCGGTGCGCATCGTAGGCAAGCCGGTCGCCATGATGAACAAGGACGACAAGGTCAAGGCGATCGCGTTCCTCAACGACGCGGGAGCCCTGCTTATTACCAAGAGCGGCGATAAGATCGCGAATTATTTCGGGATCAGCAAATATACACTTTACTCTTATTTGGATAACGGAAAGGAAGGCTGACAAACTTATGGATTATCAGGCAATCAAAAAAGCGGCGGAAGGTTATCTTCCCCAGATGACGAAATTTCTGCGCGACCTCATCAGCATCCCCAGCGAGAGCTGCGAAGAAGAAGGCGTCATCCGCCGTACCATTGAAGAGATGAAAGCGCTTGGCTTTGACAAAGCCGAAATCGATCCCGAGGGCAACGCGCTTGGCTATATGGGTACGGGCGACAAGATCATCGCCTTTGACGGTCATATCGATACCGTCGGCATCGGCAACATCAAGAACTGGAAGGAAGATCCCTACAAGGGCTATGAGACCGACGACGTGATCTACGGACGCGGCGGCTCCGACCAGGAGGGCGGCGTGGTTTCCGCTGTTTACGGCGCGAAGATCATGAAGGACATGAATTTGATCCCCGAGGGCTATAAGATTCTCGTTGCCGCTACCGTACAGGAGGAAGACTGCGACGGTCTTTGCTGGCAGTATATCCATAACGAGGACGGCCTTACGCCCGAATTCGTCG
>CAZNJN010000193.1:0-3355 GCA_964573365.1 uncultured Oscillospiraceae bacterium | reverse complement strand
CCGCAAAGAAAAGCCGCGCATCCTGCTTTTATGGATGTTTGGCTTCTCTTTTTTTTAGGCGGGATCGGCTATATCGGCTTAGAGCTATTGTGGCGCGGCCGCAGTCATATCGTGATGGGCGTGGCGGGCGGCTTTTGTACGGTGCTGCTCGTGAGGCTTTATACCAATGTGACGCTCTCTCTCCCCCTTGCCTATCTTTGGGGGCTGCTCGTCATCAGCAGCGTGGAGTTTCTCTTTGGCTATGTCTGCAACCTCAAGCTCAAGATGAATGTTTGGGATTACAGCCGCTTTCAAAGCAGCCTCTACGCGCAGGTCTGTCTCCCCTACGCTCTGCTTTGGGGGCTTTTGGGCGTGCTGCTGTGGCTTGGCGTACAATTTCTTGTATAAAACCAAAACGATGCTTGACTTATGCCGCGCCATCGTGCATAATTATGTGAAATTAGCGCATATTTTTGCACAGGGGAGGGTATATGGACACAGCCTATCTTGTTTTAGAGGACGGAACGGTTTTCAAGGGGACACGCTTCGGCGCTCCGCTTGACGCCTATGGGGAGCTGGTATTCACGACGGGCATGGGCGCCTATGTGGAGACCTTGAGCGACCCCAGCTATTACGGACAGATCGTCATACAGACATTCCCGCTGATCGGCACTTACGGATGGATACCGGAGGACGCCGAAAGCGGGAATTGTTTTATTCGGGCGTACATCGCAAGAGAATGCTGCGCCGATCCTTCAAACTTCCGCTGCGAAAAAAGTCTTGGCGAGCACCTGCGCGAAGCGGGCGTACCCGGTCTTTGCGGCGTAGACACGCGCGCGCTGACCAAGCGTCTTCGGGAATGCGGCGTAATGAACGCCGCGCTGACGAGTCAGCCCGTGCTTGCCCTTGACGCGCTCAAAGCCTATAAGGTCAAGGGCGCGCTTGAAGCGGTAAGCTGCAAAGAGAGCTATACGCTCCGTCCTGAGGGTGGCGAGACAAGGGCGCGCGTCGCGCTTATCGATTACGGCGCGAAAAAAAGCATCGCCGCGCGTCTTGTTTCGCGCGGCTGCGCCGTCACCGTCTTTCCGCACGACGTCAAAGCCGGAGCGATCCTTGACGCGGGCTTTGAGGGCGTGCTGCTTTCAAACGGCCCGGGCGACCCGAGCGAAAACGAATACGAGATCGCGCAGCTCCGCGCGCTCCTTGGCAAGCTGCCCATCTTCGGCATCTGTCTCGGGCATCAGATGCTCGCTTTGGCGGCGGGCGCTAAAACCTACAAGCTTAAATACGGGCATCGGGGCGCGAATCAGCCTGTGCGCGACCTTACAAACGGAAAAATTACCATCACAAGCCAGAATCACGGCTACGCGGTGGACGCGCGCACGCTCCCGGATTTTGCGCGTGAGCGCTTTGTCAACGCGAACGACAAAAGCTGCGAGGGAATCGACTATCCTTCGCTTCATGCGTTTTCCGTGCAGTACCATCCCGAAGGAAGCGGCGGGCCGCTCGACTCCTTGCCGCTCTTTGACGAGTTTATCGAAAAAATGGAGGAGGTGAAGCGTTATGCCGCGCAATCCCAGCATTAAAAAGACGCTTGTGATCGGCTCGGGGCCGATCGTGATCGGGCAGGCGGCGGAGTTTGACTACGCGGGCGCGCAGGCCTGCCGCGTGCTTAAAAGCGAGGGCATCGAAACGGTGCTTGTCAACTCCAACCCCGCCACCATCATGACCGACAAAAGCATGGCGGACGCGATCTATCTCGAGCCGCTCACCTTGGAAACGATCAAGCGCATCATAAAGAAGGAGCGTCCTGACAGCCTGCTCGCGGGGCTTGGCGCGCAGACGGGGCTTACGCTTGCGATGCAGCTCTACAAGGAGGGCTTTTTGGAGCGCATGGGCGTAAGGCTGATCGGCACCAACGCCGAGGCGATAGGCAAAGCGGAGGATCGCGCGCTGTTCAAGGAAACGATGCTTTCGCTCTCTGAGCCGCTCATCCCCTCGGACATAGCCGCCACGCGCGAGGAGGCGCTGCAAATAGCCGAAAAGATCGGCTATCCCGTCATTGTGCGCCCCGCCTTCACCTTGGGCGGCGCGGGCGGCGGCGTCGCCTACGGGGAAGCCGAGCTTTCCGCCATCGCGGAAAACGGGCTTGCGCTCTCCCCCATCACGCAGATCCTTGTGGAAAAATACATCTACGGATGGAAGGAGATCGAGTTTGAGGTCATACGCGACCGTCTGGGCGCCTGCGTCGCCGTGTGCAGCATGGAAAACGTCGATCCCGTCGGCGTGCATACGGGCGATTCCATTGTCGTCGCGCCCGCGCTCACGCTTTCGGACAAGGAGTTTCAAATGCTGCGAAGCGCGGCGCTTTCCATCATCGACGCGCTTGGCATCGAGGGCGGCTGCAACTGCCAGTTCGCGCTTGACCCAAAGAGCTTTGACTACGCGGTGATCGAGGTCAATCCGCGCGTGTCCCGCTCCTCCGCGCTCGCGAGCAAGGCGACCGGCTATCCCATCGCCAAGGTCAGCACCAAGATCGCCTTAGGCTATACCCTCGACGAAATCAAAAACGAGATCACCGGCAAGACCTACGCC
Source organism: uncultured Oscillospiraceae bacterium (assembly GCA_964573365.1). Taxonomy (GTDB): domain Bacteria; phylum Bacillota; class Clostridia; order Christensenellales; family CAG-138; genus JAQVRG01. Next base: position 781 of record CAZNJN010000193.1, on the reverse strand, counting down.
TGCTTTGAGCCTGCGCTCGATTATGTGGTCGTAAAGCTGCCCAAATGGCCCTTTGACAAGTTCGCGCTCGCCAGTAGACGGCTCGGCACGCAGATGAAGGCGACCGGCGAGGTCATGGCGATCGGCTCCTGCTTTGAGGCGGCGCTGATGAAGGCGGTGCGCGGCGCGCAGATCGGCAGAGATACCTTGACGAAGGAAGGCGACGGTGATACAGGCGACTTTGACGCGCTTCTTTCGCGCTGCGACGACGAGCGGCTTTTTCACATTTTCGCCGCGCTCAAGGCGGGCGTTTCGGTAGAGCATATCCACGAGCTTACGCGGATCGACCCGTTTTTCCTCTGTAAGCTTCGCGCTCTTGCGGACTATGAAAAAAGCCTTTCGGGCGGCTTAAACAAAGAAAGCTATCTTATGGGCAAGCGCCTCGGCTATCTTGATTCTTCGCTGCTGCGTCTTTCAAAAAGCGACGCTCTCCCCTGCCCCCACCGCTTCGCGTCCTATAAGATGGTAGATACCTGCGCCGCGGAGTTTTCCGCCGAAACGCCCTATTTTTACGCGGGCTATGACGAGGAATGCGAGGCGCGCGCCCTAGCTGCTGAATGCTCAAAAAAGCCAAAGATCCTTGTGCTTGGCTCCGGCCCTATCCGCATCGGGCAGGGCATCGAGTTTGACTATTCCTCCGTCCACTGCGTTCTCGCCCTGCGCTCCATGGGCTATGAGGTCGTCATCGTCAACAACAACCCCGAGACCGTTTCGACCGACTTTGACACCGCCGACAGGCTCT
>CAZNJN010000192.1:631-3379 GCA_964573365.1 uncultured Oscillospiraceae bacterium | reverse complement strand
CTCCTTGCAGGCGTTCCACCAGACAGCCGGGTGCTGCTGTGCATACCCCGCCTGCGGTGAATCGATATGATAATTCCGCGATGCAACGGCAGCTATATCGCCGTTCTCGCTCATAATCAGCGTTTTCAGGCTGGAGGTTCCCACGTCTATACCGATTAAATAGGCCATTGTGCCACCTGCATTCTCATCGTATTCCTAAATCAATCATCCGGCTTTGCCAAACAGCTTATTGCAGCTTTTCTATCAGCGCCTCGGCGTCAAGGCCAAGCGCGCCATTGCTGCGCAAAAAGTCGGAAAGCTCTTTTTTGCCGCCGGTGCTCGCGTGTGAGCCGAGTCCGCTAACCGCCATGCAGCCCTCCGCATTACCGCTTACGCAGCATTCCTTCACTGTGCAGCCCTTTTGCAGCGCGTATAGATACCCCGCCACAAAAGCGTCGCCCGCGCCCGTGGTATCCACCACGGACGAATTTTCATAGGCCGGCAGGAAGAATTCGTTTTCTTGATCCAGCGCGTAGCAGCCTCTCTCACCGAGCTTGAGGATAAAGCATTTTACGCCGCGAGAGCGGAAAAATGCGCCGATCTCTTTTTCTTCCCGTAAACCGCCGCTAAGACATACCGCCTCGTCATAGCTTGCGAACATCAGATCCGTAAACGGCAGCGCGCTTTCTATCTTTTTAAGCCATCTTCCCTCGTTGTCAAACGTCACATCAAAGCTTGTATGGATGCCTAGCTCCTTCGCTCTTTGAAATAGGCGCGCCGCGTTTTCTCCCTCAAGCGCGTCAAGCGACATAAACGAGCCGATATGCAGATAGCGGGTATCCGCAGCAATGTTATGAAATATATCCTCCGGCGTAATATGTCTCGCCGCATTTCCATAGCACACGAAATGCCGTTCGTGATCAGAATCGATCAGGATTACGGTGACTAAGGAGCTTACGCCCGGATCGATCCGGATGCTTTTTATACACACCCCGTGTTCCTTCAAATATGAAAGCGTTATCTTGCCATACACATCCTCGCCAACTACGCTGATAAAGCGCGCCTCGTTTTCCATGCCAAGCTTCACGAGCGTGACGGTCGTGTTGAGCGCATCTCCGCCGGTAAGCACCTTTGCGTCGCGCGCAAATATCGTGTCGGTATCAAACACACTTTTATCTACCGGTTGAAACGGAAGATCGCAGGACGCATGTCCTGCCAAAAGCATTTTAGCCATGAATTCTTTACCTCGCGGAGTTGATCAATCTGTAATTGACGATGAGCTGTTTGCGCGAACAAGAATCGACGCGCATTTTGTCAAGTCGGTTGACAAATTCAATATATAAAGTATACTTTAAGCATGAGCGCTTGTCAAGTGAGTTGACAAAAAATATTTTCCCCGTTTTTCTTGGGAAGCATCAAAAACTATGCTAGAATACTGTTATTGTTTTCTTGAGGTTGAATACTGAAATGATGAATAAAGCGATGAACGCCGAAGCGATGAAATATAGCAATTATACAAGACTACTCAATGAATTGCGAGTCGAGTCCATTTCCCGATCAGAACTTGCAAGACGCATGGGGCTCACCCGCGCCGCGATAAGCCTGCAGGTAGATACGCTGCTCTCTCAAGGGCTTGTGCTTGAAGGCGAGTCCATCGCCAGTAAGTCGAGCGGGCGTTCTTCGATTGCGCTTACCTTAAACCCTCACGCCTGCTATTGCATTGGCATTGCCATACGAAGAAATTTTTTCGGCGTAGGCATCTTCGATTTTTGCGGAAATGAGCTTTATTCCGAACACACCCTGCTTGCGCCCCCCTATGATCAAAGCGACTCTGCGCTCGCAAAAATGTTTGATATGATCGATCATGCGCTTCTTTGTGCAAAGCCGCAGGGTGCTTTTATTGGAATAGGCATCGGCGCCCCCGGGCCGTTAGACACAATAAGCGGCGCGATTCTTGCCCCGCCAAATTTGGCAGCCTTCCAAAACATGCCCATCGTGCGTCTGCTGGACGCACGTTATCACTGCCCTATCACCCTAAAGAACGACGCCAGCGCCCATGCGCTTTGCGAGCTGTTTTACGGAATACGAAATCTCTACGACAGCTTTTTGGTTCTTGAGGTCACCGGCGGTATCGGCGCGGGGCTGGTGTTAAACCGCCAGCTTTATCAAAGTCAGCTCGGCAACGGCACGGAGATCGGACACACCACTATAAATATACAGGGCGAGCGCTGTAAATGCGGCAATATCGGCTGCGCGGAGCTTTATGCCTCGCTTGACCGCATCGTGGAATACGCGTACAGTCTCGACAGCCGTTTTCGCGATTGGAAAAGCATTGTTACGCTTGCCGATCAAGGCGACAGCACCGCAAGGAGCGTGGTGGAAAAAGAGGGCTTTTATTTATCCACCCTCATCGTAAACGTATCGAATCTTTTCGACATATCGGCCATCATCCTCAACGGGCGTGAGGTCACCTATTCCCCGTCGCTGCTGCTTGCATACATGCGTGACGGGCTTATGAAAAGAAGGCTGATCCGCACAGGACGAACGATTGACGTTCTGACCTCTTCCATAGGCAACCATCCGGAGCTGCTTTCTGCCGCCAATCTGGCGCTTGACCATTTCGTCAGTTCAGCGTCCCTCCTAAAAAGCTTCGCTGATTCCACGCAGTTTGCCAAGTGACTTTTTAATAAAAATTCATAGTATCATCGTATGCTATGCGTCGCGGCTTTTCTCTGTTTTTTTTCAGAGAAAAGCCGCGATTAGATTTGA
>CAZNJN010000192.1:0-621 GCA_964573365.1 uncultured Oscillospiraceae bacterium | reverse complement strand
CCTATCCGTCGTGTCAGCGCCTACAAGGTTAAATTTCAGCTACTGCACATTTAGAGCACAAACTGCTCCATGTAGCGCTTGCTTAGACGCAGTGAATCCAGTATGGCGTTTTCATCCTTTTCAAAGGCTCTGTCCTCCACCTCGATACACGCAAAACCGTCATAGCCTATATCCGTAAGCGCGGATACATAGCGTCCCCAGTCCACATCCCCGAGTCCGGGCAGCTTGGGCGCCATATAGTCGAGCGGATAGGCCATGCTGCCCACTTCGTTGAGCTTATCGCGGTCGAGCTTGATATCCTTGAAATGGACATGAAAAATCTTGTCGCGGAAGGCATAGATCGGGCGGATATAATCCATCATCTGCCAGACGAAATGCGAGGGGTCATAATTGATCCCAAGATTTTCGCTTGGCAAAAGGGAAAACACTTTTCTCCAGACTGCGGGTGTCGTCATCAGATTTTGTCCGCCCGGCCACTGGTCGCGGCCAAAGAGCATAGGACAGTTTTCTATCGCGATTCTCACCTTTTTTTCTTCAGCAACCGCAAGAATAGGTTCCCATACAGCAGGCAGCATTTCAAGGTTTTCTTCGATGCTCTTTGTTTGATCGCGCCCGATAAAC
>CAZNJN010000191.1:515-3379 GCA_964573365.1 uncultured Oscillospiraceae bacterium | reverse complement strand
CGATTCATTCGTGTTTTGGCACCTATTTTCTGTCCACTAAACCGGAAAGGGCTCATACAGCCCCGGGATACATCTTTGATACCGTTTTCAAAGCAATAGAAATGAACCATTTCGTGTATTAACGTAGCAATGGTATTTGCAACAGGTCTATCAAGCGATTCCGCGCCGATGTTTATTTCATGATACCCGCGCTTCATTTTATCGCCCCATGCTTCATAAAGCGTGAAATGCCCATAGGCTTTAGGCGAAGTCTGGATAGTGATAATACAGGTTGGAAGTACATTTTCAAAATACTCTTTATTCAAAATTACATATGCTTCTTCTAAGAATTTCGTAGCTTAATGTAATGAAATATTCAAAATCATTCGCATACGCTATTTCAAAAGCTTTATCTTTCGCGCGTTTAATGCTATCAGACCTTGACACGCCATCATCGGATTTATCATTTTCGTTTAATTCTTCAAAGCTTCTTAATACAACTGCTTTTTCATTTTCCCCTAGCCATCCAAAGCTACGTAAATCCGCTTGTGTTTCTTCGTCCTCTTGTTTTTGTTTATTTTTCCATTCCTTTTGACGTTCCTCTGAATTAAGTTGATACTTCGACTTATACAACTCAACGCCATCAGGATTATAAATAGGACGATTCCAACAAGTACATTTAACAAAGTCAGGAAACTCTTTGAATCTTGTATTGAATTTTGTAGGTACATCGGTTTGCGGTTTATAAATGACGGTTTTTTGTGGCACTTATCAAGTAGTGCCAAGCCGCTTCGCGGCACATTGTTTCGTGATGATAACATTCCGTCCTTATCTCACGAAGCGGCTTGTATATCCTTATTCCTGCAAAGCGAGCGCAAGAAAGCCGTCCCTGTTAGTAACAAGATTCAGCGTGACTTCATCGCCCGCCTTATGCTCGTTACGCGCCGCTATTTTCGCAACGCTACCATCATTCATAAGGAAAAAAAGGTTGTAAAAACTGAATTTGTTGCCTGTTTTAGTTGATGTTCCAGAAACGTGTTGACATGACATTACTTTAATTTTAAGCATTGTTTTTTGAGTTCCTTTCATTTATTGCGGAGGACTACCCCCGTCACCAATAAATGTTAAACTCTGCATTATACACTATTCACATACATTATATTGACTGCGTAAGCTAATAATAGTATAATGCAAGCGAAAAGAGGTGCGAAATGTATGGCTACTGCAAGCGTAACTGTGCGCATGGATGAAAACCTGAAGCGCCAAGCTGAAACGATCTTCGATGAAATGGGCATGAATATGACGACCGCCATCACCATCTTTGCAAAGACTGTTGTACGGCAGGGAAAAATCCCCTTTGAGATCGCCGTCGATCCTATTTACGCGGGAGGGAATGACAAATACCTTCGTGAAGCGATAGCGGCGCTGAACGCCGGTCAAGGCGCGGCGCATGAGCTTGTCGAGGTTCCCGATGCTTAAAATCTGGTTCGATCGTGCGTGGGAGGATTACCTTTACTGGCAAAGGCAAGATAAAAAGACGCTGCGCCGGATCAATCAGCTTTTGCAGGATGTTGAGCGGAACGGTTACAACGGGATCGGCAAGCCCGAACCGTTAAAAAACGACTACGCGGGATGGTGGAGCTTGCGGATCGATGAAGTGAACAGGCTTATCTTCCGCATTGCAAACGGGCAGATAGAGATTGCCCAGTGCCGCGATCATTACGGCGATAAGTAAAGAAAGCAAAACCAAAAGCGCTCCGACACGGGGCGCTTTTGCTATGCCAAAATACGGAGGGACTATGTCATATTCTGGATATTTGCTCAAGGCGGGCAGCGCGACGATAAGCGAACGGTATATCGCAAATTCCTCGTATAAATGCGCGCCCGCACAGAGAACTGATGTCGATTCCGGCGTTGAGACGGCGGACGGCGTTTTGCACAGAACTGTGCTCGATCACACGCGAAGACAAGCTGCAGGTCAAGGTTACGGAAAATGATGTCGGCGTGATCGTCGGAACAGGAGAAAACGCTTATGTCATATTGGATAATCCTCTTTTGTACGGGGCTTCCGACGCCGAGATCAGACCCTACGCGGAGCCTGTCTATAACCAGCTTTCAAGCGCGGCGGCTTATGTGCCCTGCGCGGTATCCGCAAGGGGAGATCCTTCGCTCGAAGCCGGTGACGTCATTTCCGTAGGCTGCTACAAATATGACGTCCTGATCGATTCGGACGATAAAGCCGTGCTGGATGCGGACGCGAATCAGATCCTCGTGCAGCATGGCTCCGTCTATACAGGCAGGATCACGCTGCCGATCTTCAACGTTGCTTTTGACTGGAACGGCGGCACAGCGGCAGAATACTCTTCGACCGGCTCGGAGTCACGCGAGGCACTGACGGCCACCAACAGAAGGGAGCTACGCAGAGACGCGGCTTATGCGGAACTGAAAGCTTCTGTCGATGAAGTTTCGTCGGCGGTCTACGATGAGAACGGCAACAGCCTAATTCAGCAGAACGCAGATCGGATCAACCTGGTGGTAAACCCGTCAGATGATTCGATCCGCGCGGCGCAGATCATACTGGCGATCAACAATGATGAAAGCGAAATCAAAATTGCAGCGGATAAAGTCAGCGTAACGGGTTTTGTAACATTTGAGAACCTGACGGACGGACAAACCACCATCAGCGGCTCAAACATCAAGACAGGCACTATCCAAAGCGCGAATTATTCTGCCGGCGCATCGGGCATGAGTATCAACTTGAACAGCGAAACTATAGACAGCAAGCAATTCAAGGTGAATGCAGACGGCAGCGCGTCCTTTACGGGGTCTCTTGCGGCGGGTGTGTCAATCAATTCACCTACAATTACCGGCGGCAATATTACCAG
>CAZNJN010000191.1:0-505 GCA_964573365.1 uncultured Oscillospiraceae bacterium | reverse complement strand
TTAAAGCAGCGGCTCTGCGCTGCAAATTGAGGGCGGGGCTTACGAAGCTTTATTATAGCGGCTCACAGGTCGGCTCTGTTTTTGCCGATATGGATGGCGGGCAGTCGGTGCTGGCACTTAACAGCTCCAACTACGTCGCATTGAAGGTAGCAGGGGCAAATAAGCTATGGGTCAACTCGAGCATGGTGGAGGTAGTAGGCAACGCTAAATTGTATTCCGATTACGTCTACGCAAGACAAGTCCTCTATATATCGATGGACACCGTATCTTCCTCGGGCGTAGAAGCCGTTTTGGAGCAAGACGGCGCCTATTACGGGTTGGCAAGAAGCGGATCATTGCGAGCATTAAAAGAGAACATTCGCGATATCCCATATAACGGAGAGATTCATCTCATGCGTCCGATACTGTATAAGCCTAAAGAAAAATCGGGTTCAAGAGACTTTGTGGGATTCATTGCAGAGGAAATCGAAGAGGTGTGTCCGGTGCTTGCATCTTATGACAATGA
>CAZNJN010000190.1:1707-3409 GCA_964573365.1 uncultured Oscillospiraceae bacterium | reverse complement strand
GTGGTAACGCACACCAGGCAGATCCTTTACACGACCGCCACGGATCAGCACAACGGAGTGCTCCTGGAGATTGTGGCCTACACCGGGAATATATGCGGTACCTTCGAGGCCGTCGGTAAGACGGACACGAGCGATTTTACGAAGCGCGGAATTCGGTTTCTTCGGGGTCATGGTACGCACGGCGGTACATACGCCGCGGCGCTGCGGGCACTGCTTGAGGATAGGCGCGTTGGACTTATACTCAACCTGCTCACGACCCTTGCGAACCAACTGATTGATAGTCGGCATTCAAGTTTCTCCTTCAAAAAAATTATTATGTATCTATATCAAGAAAATCCCCTGCAACCCCTTGAAGGGGACGTTTTCCGCAAAATCAGCGATTTTGCATAAGCAAAATACGCATGATAACTCATTTTATCAAATGAGCACATCATGCGTATTGTATCATCGGTATCTTAGAGTGTCAAATGCTTTTTTCGGAATTTTTACTTGTTTTTGCCGAGTCGCCCGTATAAAGACCCTGTCTGATCCTTTTTTTGGCAAATACATAGCGCGTAACGCCCTTTTTGCCGTCATTGATCTCAAACCAGCCGCGCTCCTTCATATGCGCAAGCGCGGGAAGGTCAAGTACGCGCAGATATGTTTTGGGTTCGGCATTCTTGATAAGATTCTTGCGCAGTACGCCGCCGACCAGTAATCCCGCCAAGACCACCGCCACAAAAATAGTAACCGGTAAAATCTCGCTCACCATCATAAGACTCTCTCGAATGGGCTTGACGCTCATAAGCACGAGTGCAAGAATGCTGATGAAAAGCGTGAGCACAGTGGGCAGATACTCGATCATCAGCAGACGCTTGCGGCAGTCCTTGCAGCAAGCGATCTGCAAAGGAACCATAGAGCCAGTGCGCGCAATCGACTTTAAGCCGATCACGTTCCTTGTTTCCGTGCGAGGCTCACTGTTTCCAAGATCCACATCCGCATACCATTCGCGTTTTCCGCTTCCATCCTTGCAAAGGACGCAGCTTTCAGACTCAAACAGCCCCGCGACGCCCTCCTCGGGCATCAGCGCGATGGTGGCGTCCAGACTTCTTGCCAGCTTTTCAGCCTGATCGGAAGATGCGGTGGCAACCGTACAGGTATCGCAGCTTTCCATGTTCAAAAGCGTGCAATACTTTGTACCATACAGCTTACATTCCGTATTCGTGTAATTGTGCGCCATGTCCGTTCCCCTTTCTGCTCTTCGTTTAGCCGATCAAATCTCCCGTATAGGTAATGGAAGGCTCCTGCGTCTTTTCTTCGACCTCTACGCCGCGATAGCGTTTGAGGCCGATGCCCGCAGGGATCAGCTTGCCGATGATGACGTTCTCCTTCAAGCCGACCAGCGGATCGACCTTGCCCTTGATAGCGGCTTCCGTAAGAACACGCGTGGTCTCCTGGAAGGACGCGGCGGAGAGGAACGAATCCGTAGCAAGCGCGGCCTTGGTAATACCAAGCAGCTTACGCTTTGCGACGGCGGGACGTCCACCTTTAGCAAGGATGTCTTCATTTGCGGCTTCAAAGCGGAAAATGTCAATCAGCTCGCCGGGCAGAAGCGTCGTATCGCCTGCATCCTCGATCTGTACCTTGCGCAGCATCTGGCGGATAATCACTTCAATATGCTTATCCGCAATTTCTACGCCCTGCAAACGATATACGCTCTGCA
>CAZNJN010000190.1:779-1697 GCA_964573365.1 uncultured Oscillospiraceae bacterium | reverse complement strand
GATCTTGAGGATGTCGTTGGGGTTGATGGAGCCGTCGGTCAGCTCGTCGCCGGGATCGACCACATCTCCATCCTTAACGCAAAGCTTTGAACCGAAGGGGATCAGATACTTTTCGCTCTCGCCATCCTCATTGGTGATCGTGGCCTCACGCTTCTTCCCCTCGCTCAAGCTTACTCGGCCGCCGATCTCCGAAATAACGGCAAGACCCTTAGGCTTGCGCGCCTCAAAAATTTCGACGACACGGGGAAGACCCTGTGTAATATCGTCGGCGCTTGCGACGCCGCCTGTATGGAAGGTACGCATTGTAAGCTGCGTGCCGGGTTCGCCGATTGCCTGAGCAGCAATGATACCAACAGCTTCACCGATATCCACGTCGTTTCCGGTCGCAAGGTTTGCGCCGTAGCACTTGGCGCAGACGCCGTGCTCGCTGCGGCAGGTGATGCCCGAAGAAACAATGCGGTCTCGAACATCAAAGGTAATCATTTGATTGCAGGCAATGATCAGCTCTCCCGTTGCGGGATCGAATACATCCTCCGCCGTATAGCGGCCTAAAATGCGGTCGCCCATAGGCTCGACAACCTTGTTGCCCTCGATGATGTCGGAAATAGGCATGCCCTTTGGTTTTTCGCCGCGCGAAGCATAGCAGTCGGTATCCCGAATAATGACATCCTGCGATACATCGACCAGTCGGCGAGTCAAATAGCCAGAGTCGGCCGTTCTAAGCGCCGTATCGGCCAAGCCCTTACGCGCACCGTGCGAGGAAATGAAGAATTCCAAAACCGTAAGGCCTTCACGGAAATTCGCGCGGATAGGCACTTCGATGATCTGACCGGAAGGATCCGCCATCAGTCCGCGCATACCGGCGAGCTGGCGAATCTGGTTAGTGGAACCACGGGCGCCGGAATTTGCCATCATGTA
>CAZNJN010000190.1:0-769 GCA_964573365.1 uncultured Oscillospiraceae bacterium | reverse complement strand
CATCCAAGGTAGACATCAGCGCATGTGTAACGTCATCCGTCGCCTTTTCCCAGATCTTGATGACGTTGCTGCGGCGCTCCCCGTCCGTTAACAGACCCGTGCGGAACAGGTTATCGATGTTCTCGACCTCTTTTTCCGCGCCCTGAAGAATGACCTTTTTCTCCGCAGGAACTGTGATATCCTGGAAGCCGACGGTCAAGCCGCCGCGCGTGGAATACTTGAAGCCGAGCGATTTGATTCGGTCGAGCATTTCCGCCGTGACCGTTGCGCCATGACGACGATAGCAGCGGTCTACAATCTTACCAATATCCTTTTTGGCAATAAGCTTATCGATCTCCAGCGTAAAGACGTTTTCTTCCTTGGAGCGATCGACATAGCCCAGATCCTGCGGTATCGCATCATTGAAAATCAAACGGCCAACGCTGGTGTCGATCACCTTGCGGCGCTTTTCACCGTTCCATTCGCGCTCCACGCGCACCTTGACCTTCGCCTGCAAGGAAATCTGCCCCATCTGATAGGCCATCACCGCCTCGTCCTGATTGGCGAAGGCTCTGCCCTCTCCCTTCATGCCGGGACGCTGCATCGTCAAATAGTAGCAACCCAAAACCATATCCTGCGTCGGGCAGACGACCGGCTTGCCGTCCTGCGGCTTGAGGATATTGTTGGAAGCAAGCATCAAGAAGCGGGCTTCCGCCTGCGCCTCTACGGAAAGCGGCACATGCACGGCCATCTGGTCGCCGTCAAAGTCCGCGTTATAAGCGGTGCAAAC
>CAZNJN010000189.1:0-3433 GCA_964573365.1 uncultured Oscillospiraceae bacterium | reverse complement strand
GAAACGCGCCAAGCGAAGCGAGCATCGCTAAGCCCCGATATACAGGACTGTCCTCCCCCGCGTTTTCCGCTTCGCCGCGATCTACGGCGTTAAGAGGATAGCGCGTATCCGAGAGCAGGATCTTATTCAGCTCGCTCTGCACGCGCTCCTTTGAAATATCACAAAGCCCGTTTGCGTATTGCTTTGCCGCCTCAAAGCTTGCGCTCTCTACCATAAAGTCAAGCTCAGAGGCAAAACGCACCATGCGAAGGACGCGCAGCGCGTCGTCGCGTAAAATGACCGAGGGGTCAGCAGAGCTTGCGCGGATCACGCGCGCGCGAAGATCGTCTAAGCCTCTGTCCGTTGGGTCAAGAACGGTTTCGCCTGGATCGCCAATACGCACATAGAGCGCGTTTACGGTAAAATCGCGGCGGAAGGCGTCGCTTTTGATGTCCTTGCTAAAGCAGACCGACTCCGGCCTATGCGCGCCGCCGCCGCCATAGCTGTCAAAGCGGAAGGTGGTATGCTCAAAGCTTTCGCCGCCCATATGGATGGCGATAGTTCCATATTCAAGCCCCTGCTTCACATAGGCGATCTTGTTCTCCTCCAATAGACGCATAAGCGCGTCCGGCGTGAGGGCGGAGCAAATATCGCGGTCGCTGACGGGAAGCTTCAGCAGGGGATTGCGGATCTGCCCGCCTACCGCGTAAAGCGGCGAATCGGACGGAAAAAGCGCGCTAAGGCGCAGCAGCTCGTTGGGAAAATCAAACGCAGTCATCCTGTAGCCTCATTCCTTTTGCGCGCGCGTAAGCTCTAAGGCGAGCGCGTAGGCTTCGTTCCTCGGCATATCGCTCAGCGCCGCCACCTGCTTTGCCGCGTCCTTGGCGGAAAGACCCTTTGCAAGCAAGGACGCAAGCAGCGCGCGCGGATCGGTGCTTTCGTCCGCTTCGCTTTTTCCCGCGATCAGCAGTACGCACTCGCCCTTTGGCGGCGTTTCTTCGTAGAGCGCGGCAAGCGAACCGAGCGTGCCGCGCACACATTCTTCATACAGCTTGCTAAGCTCTCTGCACAAGCAAGCCTTACGATCTCCCCAAAGAGCGGCAAGCTCCGCGCTTGTGGCGCTTACGCGCAGGGGGCTTTCGTAGAGGATGAGCGTGGAGGGAAGCGCGGATAAAAGCGCGATACGTTCCCGCCTTTCCTTGCCCGCTCGCGGCAGAAAGCCGACAAAGCAGGCGTTTGCCGCCTCCATACCCGAAAGCACAAGCGCCGTAAGCGAAGCGGACGCGCCGGGCAGCACCGTATAGGGCAGGCTCTGCTCGATGCACAGATGCACGAGCCTTGCGCCCGGATCGCTGATACCGGGCATTCCCGCGTCCGAGGCATAGGCGAGCGTGTCCCCGTTTTGCAGCCTTTGTGCGATCTCCGCCGCGCGCGCGCTTTCATTGTGCGCGTGGCAGGCAAAAAGCGGCTTTTTTATATCGAGCGCCTTGAGCAGCGCGCCGGTATGGCGCGTATCCTCGCAGTAGAGCGCGTCGCATTCCTTGAGCACCCGTATCGCGCGCAGGGTAATGTCCTCCATATTGCCGATCGGCGTGGGAACCAGATAAAGCATGTTTCCTCCGATATAAAATCAAATTACAGTATTTCGATTGTTAATCCCGGCTTTGCGCCCTTTTTAGCTTCATAAAGCGCAAGTCTGCCGCCAATGAGCCGTAAGCGCTTGGGCTGCAGGCCGTTTTCAACGAGCGCGGCGCAGCTATCGGCCAAAAGCGCGGCGTTTGTGCAGAGATAGAGCCTGCCGCCCTCCTTGAGAAGCCGCGCGGCGCAGCTTGCCGCGTCCCGCACGCTGCAGCTATTCTGGTGGCGGCTCTCGCGGCGCTGTGCGCTTTCGCTCTGCGTGCCGCCCGCAAAATACGGCGGGTTGCAAAGCACTGCGTCAAACTGCTCGAAGCCGGGTTTAGGGCGAAGCTGACGAAGATCGGCGCACAGAACGGAGATTTTGTCTCCCTGCCCGTTCTCCCTTACGCTTTTTTCCATCAGGGTACACATTTCCTGCTGAAGCTCGACGGCGGTAAAAAAAGCGCCGCTGCGGGAGGAAAGCAGGATAGAAAGGATCCCCGTGCCCGCGCCGAGATCAAGCGCGCGCTCGTTTTTCTTCAAGCGCGCGAAAGCACAAAGGGCGAGCGCGTCGCTCCCGTAGGAAAAGCCCGGCTTTTCCACATAAATATAAAGCCCGTTTTCTTCCAGGTCTTCTCTATATACCATAAAAGCAGTATACCACATCGCGTGTTTTTGAAAAAGCGCCGCGGCTAAGCAAAATAAAAAGCTGAAAGCGCGGCATGGCCGAGCCTTCAGCGTATTAGTAAAACCCTGTGCTTTTCTACTCCTTCGCGCCTTCGAGCTTGGCGTCTTGAAGCGCCTTTTTGTGATCCTTCACCATGCCGACGGAATAAAGCACGAGCGCGGCGAGGATAAAGAGCAGCGTGATCAGCTTGTCGCTTGTGAGCGTTTCGCCCATGAATACGGCGCATATAGCCATGAGGGTGGGGCTAAGATACTGCGCAAAGCCTACGGTCACAAAGGGGAGGGTGTTGACGGCGTTGGAAAATAAAATCAAAGGGATGACCGTGACCGGGCCGCCTAGGATGAGCAAAAGCGTCTGTCCAAGCGTAAGAGAAGCGATGTTTTCGTGCTGGAACAGGAGCGCGTAGAGCAGGAAAAAGGGCATGACAACAAGCGTTTCCACCGTGATAGAGAGCAGGGGGTCGGCATGCGCCTTCTTTTTCAGCACGCCGTAGATGGCGAAGCTGAAGGCCATGACGAGCGCGAGCGCGGGAAAGCTGCCGTACACAGCCACGCTGATCCCGACGCCGATAAGCGCCACAAGGAGCGAGGCAAGCTGCAAGGGGCCGCACTTTTCCTTGAAAATCAGAATGGAAAAAATGAAAACGATCAAGGGGTTCATATAGTAGCCGAGGCTTGCGTCAAGCGTGCGCCCGACGCTGACCGAGTAAATGTATACGCCCCAGTTTACGCAGATCACCGGCGCGGCGACCAAAAGGAATTTCATGGCTTCTTTATTCTTCAAAAGCTGGAAAAGCGGCGCAAAGCGCTTAAGACACAAAAGCAGCAGCAGGCAGAAAAGAAGGCCGAACACAATGCGGCAGCAGAGGATCAGCACGGCGTTTACGCCGCCTAATAAATGCCAGTAGAGCGGCAGTATGCCCCAAAGGGCATAACAGAGAATGACGGTAAGCAGATTCTTTTTTGACACGGCAGCTACTCTCGTTTCTATAGACTTGTCTCCATCCTATTCTTTTTACAGGAATCGCGCAAGTGGTATTTCGCGTCCGCGCTTGCGCGCGCATAATTAATGAAGGAACTGTGAAATTTTGCAGAGCGGTTTGATATGCGAAAGCCGGCTATGGTATAATAACTTGTCTTACTATGAAGG
>CAZNJN010000188.1:0-3441 GCA_964573365.1 uncultured Oscillospiraceae bacterium | reverse complement strand
TGCCACTGTTTCGGAATATTTGTCATCGATGCCAAGATGGAGATCGCTGATGACGACAATTTTGTTCCGCTCGCTGCCCGCCGCCCACAACGGCTGTACCTCATCTTGCAAATCATTCTGCGCCTCCGGCTGTGTGCCGGTCTGTGTGCCGGTCTGTGTCCCGCAGCCGACACAGGACAGGATCATGGCAACGGCCAGAACCATAGCTGCTAATGCTTTAAGTTTTTCCATAAATAATCGCTCCCTTTCTTTTGGGCTTTCTTGTCATGAGAATAGCACCAAAGAGAAGGGAGCGACCGTATTCTACATAAAAGGCGTGATTTTATGCTTAATGTTGTCGCTTTAAGGGAAAATCACCCTGACAGGCACGGTCATCTATGTGTTATACCATCAGGCGCACCTTGAAAACGCCGCCTGCTGTTTCGTACAACAGCTCGCCGCCGTATTTATTTACAAAGTCAAAAACGCTCTGGCTGCCCTTGCCGTGACCTTCCCTTTCGGAAACGGGCAAGCCCCTTTCATCCAATGTAATCTCACCCTCATAGGGAGTGATAATCTCCAGAATAAGCTGTCCTACGCTGACAGAGGTAAAGCGCAGCTCTCTTTTTTCGGCTGTCAGAGTTGAAACAGCGGCAATGGCGTTTTCCATCAGGTTGGACACAACCATTGCAAGAGAAAGCTCGTCCACGGAGAGCTTTTCGGAAATGTCCAGCCGCAGATCACATCGAATGCCCTGCTGACGGGCAAGCTCGGCGTAATAGGAAACGGCGGCGTTTACCGGCACGTTTTCGCAGTATTGTCGGGGCTTTTGCGGAAGCGCCTCGCTCTGCTTTTCGATCAGCTCGGTAGCCTTGTCCGTCTCGCCATGCTCTAAGAGGGAGAGCAGGGTGTTATTGAAGTGGCGGCGGTCATGCTGCACGATGCTCATTTGCCGCACCGCCTCGTCCATTAGCGCAAGGCGCGCAGCCGTCAGCTCCCGGTCAGACTGTATCTTCAGATTTTCCATCCGCAGCTCCGCCTCCCGCAGCGTTTTCTGCAGGGAGAGGAACATAGCGAGATACATCAACACCGTCACCAGCGTAAGCAGCATCAGAGGGACGAAGCCATCGTTGAGCGTTTGCTCCACATTGTCGCCTGAGACAAAGTAATACGCAAAGTTAAAAAACAGGGCGGCGGCTACAAACAGATAGACGCTCCAATGCTCTGCTGCCTGACGGTAAAGCGGACGCAACCGCTTACGGAAAAGAAAGATTGTGGCGGCGAACAGCAGCGCACGGAGCACCGTGTTGGCGTAGTAAGGATACGGAAAAAAGTCGCAGGTAAAGTAGCTCACGACCACAGCGATGGCGTACACGTTCATGGCCGTGAAGCAGTTGAACAGCCATTGTGCCAGAGTTTCCCGGGACAGTGGTTTGGTGGCCGCGCCCACAAGAATGAAGAACGCGATGTCCAGCGTCGCCAGCGTGGTGTAGTCGCCGCGCATATAGAAAAAGATGTTTATTGCAAGGTCTGCGGTCACAATGGCGGCCATCGTTATCCACAGTGTATGCTTGCGGCATTTCGGCTGTGCCAGCGTGAACAGCAGCGCCACCAGCAGGGCGTTGGTGACGAGAGAACGGAGAATGTCGTAAAGCTCCATTGTCACACCTCCCCAAGCCGATAGCTCATATAGGCGTTTCGCACCGCCGTATATTGCTTGCCAGACACCGGCACAAATGCACCGCCCTTGAGTGTGAAGCCGTCCCTGTTCAGCCGCTCCACGCAGCTCATGTTGACCGTAAACGCGGCGTGGGGCTGGATAAACCGCTTGTCGCAAAGCAGCGGCGCAATATGCTCCGAAAAGCTGCCGAAGATGGTTGTAGTCTCTACCACTTCACCGTTTTTTAGCGTATAGATAACGGCGTGGCGTTTGTACTCGCATAGTTCAATCATATCAGTGGAGATCGTGCGCAGCCCATTTTTCGTCTTGATAGTAGCAGAGGCTTTTTCGCCGTAATCCACCTTCTCTGCCGCCAAATCCAGTGCGGAGAACAGCTTCGCTTTGTCCACGGGCTTTATGAGATAGTGCAGAGGGTTGACCGCATAAGCGTCCAGCGCGAAGCCCGGCTCGGTGGTGATGTAGATGATCTGCGCGTCGGTGCTGCTGCGGCGTATCTCACGCCCCAGCTCCAAGCCGCTGACCATCGGCATGACCATATCCAACAGGAAGATGTGAAAGCACTCCTTCTCGCAGGCCGTCAGCAGCGCGTCCGGGTGTGAAAACTCCCGCAACTTGGCGCTCATGCCGCGCAGGGTCAGGTATTCGTTTGTAAGCGCGACGACACGCCGAAGTTCATTGTCCATATCGTCGCAGATAGCAATTCGCAGCACAGCAATCACCTCCGTTTCTCTAAGTTTTTTCTCGGGTCAGTGGGCTTCTCCGCGTCTGCCGGTATCGCCCATGAGCGCCCAAAGCGGGCCACGCCGGGGATACGTCCCGCCGCACAATATTGCGTCACACGCCGCTCCGACACGCCCCATTTATAGGACGCTTCCCGTATGGAGATGTAGCCCGCAATGCCGGGCATTCGCTTCACCATCCCTATGAATTCAAAAATACAATGTATATTGTATACGAATATCTGTAGACAATCAAGAAGGATTAGACGAGTCTTCGCGAAAAAAGAGGTGGGACTTTTATTTTACCCAAAGTATCGATAGGTCGCCTAAAATATCACGCAATCGATTTTTTCGTCTGCCATGCTTTTTCTGTGCTTGCCAAGGTAACTCATTGAAATATTGCTCTATTGTTTGTTTTTTCGCTAATTTGGAGGCTTAATCCTCCGATGGATGGCTCTGCTCCCCTTTGGACCTTTTTGCTTTTATTTCATCCTCAAGCTCTTTGCGAAGCGCTTCGTCCGTGCGGGCGCGCTCCCATTCGGCTTTTTTCGCCTCCGCCTCAGCCTGCTGCTTTAGATAGACGGGAGTAGGAACGCTTTGATACTGCCGGCAAATACGTTGCCGCCGTCTGTCATTGGCAGCTCCGTCATCAGCGGAACATCACTCCGCAAGCAGTCGATTACACCGCTCATGAGCTCCAATACAGGCTTCACTTATCTGTTAAATAGCGTTCCTCGTCCCGTCTTGCCTTTTTCACAAGCAACCGCCTTTGTCGCTTCGATTCTGCATGGTTCTTTCTGCATTCGTCGCAATTCCCGTGGCGTTCACATTTTTTTACATGAACAGTTCATATTCTCCATTGGCTTTGCTCCTTATATGCTTTCTGTGCCGGGCATGGATGAGCGGCGCCATTTTGAAGCTTTTGAGCTTTTTACTTCTCAACGGTTCTGCGTCGGAACCGGTCAGAGCGAAAACAGATCGTTAAAGGCTTCGCTCATGGTGGGATGCGTATAGATCATATCGTGCAGGATAGCCGCACTGGTGTTTTGATCCATGGCAAGC
>CAZNJN010000187.1:0-3502 GCA_964573365.1 uncultured Oscillospiraceae bacterium | reverse complement strand
CCGTTCAATCGTTCCCTTTAGGCCAAAACCCGAGAGCGCGTCCGGCTCGGCGCGCTTATCCGAAAGCGCGTCTTTGATCTGCGCCTGTGACATGCCTATGCCCGTATCGTAAACGCGGACGCTTACAGTTCCGTCCTCGCAAAGCCTCGCGCTCACCGTGATAAGACCTCGTTCCCCCTTTAGCTGTATCCCGTGATACAGGCTGTTTTCTACCAAGGGCTGTAAAATCAACTTAGGAATAAGGCAGTTTTCCGCCCGAGGATCGAGATCGTATTCATCCTCGAAGATATCACCGTAGCGTAGACGCTGCAGCGCGAGATAATCCTGCGTAATCTTAATCTCTCTTTTTAGGGGTATCTCCTTGCTGCCCTTGCTCAAAAAATTTCTGTAAAAGCTGCCCAGCGTTTCAAGAGCGTCATGCACCCTCGGCGCGCCCGCCTCCACCGCCATGTAACTGATCGTTTCCAAGGAATTATATAGAAAATGCGGCTTGATCTGCTCATGGAGTATACGCATCTCTGCCTTTTGCACGCTTTTTTCGTTTTCGATAAGCTGCTCAAAGAGATCATTCAGATGATCGATCATGCTGTTATAGCTCTCTTCAAGTCCCCCCAGCTCGTTAGGCGGCAGCGCAAGCTCAATGTGTTCAAGATAGCCCGAAGATTTCGTTTCGTCGATGGCTTTGGTTAGTCTTTCGATTGGCTTGGTGATATTCACGGTAACAAATAGACCGATAAGCAGTACCGAAAAGACCACCGCCAACGTCAGCACAAGCACAAGTACGATGCTCTGCTTTGGGAACACTGCGTCAGGACGCACCTCGTTCATATAAATCACAGTGATGGGAAGCTTGCCGTCCCTTCTTGCGGAAAGTACGGTCTGTACGCCGTTTGTGTGCAGCAGACGGTAGCTCTCCACATTTTCGCCCAGTCTTGCGTCGCCGTACTGTGTAAGACTCTCATCGCCGTAAACCACCTGCCCGCCAGCAGTAAGCGCGCAGATTTTTCCACCCGATTCCGACGCGCTTTGCAGCGGCTCCCTAAGCGCCACGGCGCTGATGTTGACAAGCAGTACCCCTATGATTTTCTGCGTATTGACGTCGTATACCATGCGCGAAAGGGTAATCAGCGGTTGACCGCTCTTTTTATAGATGGCGCCGTCGCCGTTGATCATGATAACCGCCGCTCCCTTGGCACGTAAAAGCGGTTCGCGCCAGCTCGCGCTTTGCATAAGGCGCGAATTGAGCAGCGTGATGCCCTGCCCTGTATTGATCGACTCACCGTCCAGACGGAACAAATACACCGAGTCTACATAGCTGTAAATATTTGTGATGCTATAAATTCCTGTTCTTGCGCGCGAAGCGAGATGCGCGGCTTTTGTGCGCGAAGTAAGAAATTCTGTTACATCGCTGTTGAGCATGATGAGGCGCGACATGTCGCTATAGCCGTCCAAAGCGGCGTGGATGTTGCTAAAAGCATTGTTCAGCGTCAGCTTGACCGCCTTTTTTTCTCTTTCCTCCGTCATGCTCTGCACCATGGAGGTATAAATCACCGCGAACAAAAGACCGAAAGAGAGTAACAAAACAGCAATAACAAGCAGCGTGCGCCTTTTGAGCGAACCGTTATAGAAAAACAGTCCTATCTTGCGTGTTCTGTTGGCTTTCAATCTGTTGTTCCTCTTTTTATAGACTAACCCTTTGCGGTGATTTGCTTCTACTTATTATAACAATGCGTATCCTTTCCTTCAAGCCTTCGCTTTGCCGCGTTATTTAGCCCTTGATCGCACCGGCGATAAAGCTGTCCTGTATCTTTTTGCTCAAAAACGCATAGACGAGCAGCGTCGGGAAGGTCGCAAGCACCAAGGCCGCGCCGATCGGCCCCCACTTGGTCGTGTAGGAGCCAAAGAGCGTCTGAAGCCCCACGGTGAGCGTGCGGTACTTTGCGCTGTTGATAAAGACGGTCGCGAACATCAGCTCGTTCCAGGAATAAATAAAGGTGAGTATGCCCACGGCGGACATGGCGGGCTTTAGTATCGGCAGCATGATCCGGAAAAGTATCCCCCAGCTTGAGCAGCCGTCTAAGCACGCCGCCTCATCCATCTCGCGCGGAATATCCTGCATAAAGCTGGAAAAAACCATGATCGCCATGGCAAGAGAGAACGCCGTATACGGCAGGATCAGCGATTGATATGAATTGAGCATTTTGAGCTTTGAAAGCACCAAAAACACGGGCAGTATCGCCGCGTGTATCGGTACGGTCAGCCCAAGCATGAAGGCGCTGCTCATCGTTTTGCGTCCCTTCCATATCATGCGGGTGAGCGCGAAGGACGCCATGATCGCCACAATAATGGTGAGGGCTATGGTACAGGCGGTAACGATGATACTGTTGAGAAAAAACTGCGCTATGTTTCCGACCTTCAGCGCGTCGGCATAATTTTGCCACAGCCACTGCTGCGGCAGTCCTATAACGTTTTCACCGAAAATTTCGGCATTGGTCTTAAAGGAGAAGGTAAACATCCAGTAAAGCGGAAACAGATTCACCAGCGTCCAGAAGATGAGCAGCGTATAGATGAGCACCTCCTTGACCGTTTTTCCGCGAAAGACCCGTTCAAACAGGCTTGGCTCGTTAGACGCGTGCGCGCGTAAAGCTTCCATATCAGTCACTCTCCGTCCTTATGGCTTTTTTGATGATGATCGCAAAGGCAAAGCACAGCACTACGAGCAGCACCGCGATCGCGCTGCCTATGCCGTAGCGGTTGCGCAGAAACAGCATGTCTAAAAGCTGTGTGCTTGGCACCTCGGTCGCGTGGGCAGGGCCGCCGTTTGTAAGAATGTAGATCAGGTCAAAGGCTTTGAGCGAACCCGTTACCGAAAAGATCAGGCTTACGCGCAGCATCGGCTTGATCATGGGAATGATGATGTGCCAGTTGACCTGTCCTTCCGTTGCGCCGTCAAGCATCGCCGCCTCGCGCATATCCATCGGTACGCTTTTTACGCCTGCGTAGAGCAGCAGCATATGATAGCCGACATACTGCCACATGATCGGGATAAACACGGCGCCAAGCGCCGTATCCCGATCCCCCAGCCATACACGCGCCCATTCGGGATGCCCTATCGCCTTGAGCGCGACGTTGAGTATACCGTAATCGGGATTATATATTTTAAGCCATAGCTGTCCTATGACTACGGATGCCATAATAACGGGGATAAAGAATACCCCGAGAAAAAACTTTTCGCCCCTTCTTCCCTTTGCAAGCAAGAGCGCAAGCAGCAGCGCAAGCGGTATCTGTATGCAGACCGAAAGCAGGGCAAGGATGACAGAATTACTGATGGAGCGGGGAAAATTGACAGCCTTGCTGGTAAAAAGCTCGATGTAGTTTTTTAAGCCTATAAAGCTCATGTCCGTAAAGCCGTTCCAGTCAAAAAGGCTGTAATAAAGGGACATGACGATCGGCACGATGATAATGCCGACAAAAAGCAGCAGCGCCGGAAGCAGCAGCAGAA
>CAZNJN010000186.1:1875-3585 GCA_964573365.1 uncultured Oscillospiraceae bacterium | reverse complement strand
ACGGTCTCCATGGTGGATTTGCCTGTCGTGACTACGTCCTCGCTGATCAGCACCCGGTCGTACTTTTCTACCGTAAAGCCGCGCCGAAGCTGCATTTCCCCGTCCTTGCGCTCGGTAAAAATGCTCTCCACGCCAAGCTGACGCGCAAGCTCATAGGATACGATCACGCCGCCCATGGCGGGGCCGCAGACCTTGGTGATGCCAAGCGCCTTTACCTGCTCGCTTACGCGAGAAAGCACGCGCTCCGCCTTATCGGGAAAGCGCAGAAGCTTTGCGCACTGGCAGTAGCCGCCGCTGTGCCGTCCGGAGGAAAGCAGAAAATGCCCCTCCAAAAATGCCTCGCTCTCCTTGAGAATCTGTAATACTTCCGATTCCTGCATCGTCTTCCTCCTTATTGCTGCTTAAATAATACCGCAAATTTCGCTGATGCTGCGCAAAGCATTTTTCACGCAGTATGCTTCAAGTCCCTCGATGATCTCGTCAAAGACGTTGACATTTGAAAACAAAGACGTACCGACCTGCACCGCGCTTGCGCCCACCATCATAAAGGCAAGCGCGTCCTTCGCCGTGGCGATTCCGCCCATCCCGACGACGGGGATGTGTACCGCACGGCACACCTGATGCACCATTTTGAGCGCGATCGGCATGATCGCGGGGCCGGAAAGACCCGCGTAGACGTTGTCAAATACGGGCTTTCGTCCCTCTACGTCCACCGCCATCGACGGAATCGTGTTGATCAGCGCGATCGCGTCCGCGCCCGCCTCCTCTACCGCCATGGCGACCCCCACAAGATCCACCGCCGCCGGCGTAAGCTTGACCATCACGGGATAGTTTGACGCCGCCTTCACGCGCTTTGTAATGTATGCAGCGGTCTCGGGATAGACGCCCAGCGCCATCCCCCCCGCCTTCACGTTTGGGCAGGAGATGTTCAGCTCTAGAATATCGATGTCCGCATCGTTTAATAGGCGCGTGCCTTCCACATAATCCTGCTCCGTCGCGCCCCCAAGGTTGCAGATCACCGCCGTGCCGAGCGAGCGCATGAAGGGCGCCTCCCGCTCAACATAGGCCTGTACGCCCGGGTTTTCCAGCCCGATGCTGTTCATCATGCCCGAGGGCGTTTCCCATACGCGGATGCCGCCGTTGCCGCTACTTCCCCGGAGCGTAAGTCCCTTGCCGGATATGCCGCCCAGCTTTGAAACATCAAAAAGCATCGCGTATTCGCGCCCGAAGCCGAAGGTACCGCTTGCCGCGATCACCGGATTTTTCATCGTGACGCCGCAGAGCGTCGTCTCAAGCAGCTCAGACATAGTAGATCTCCTTTGCATCGAAAACGGGCCCGTCCTTGCAAACCCGTTTGTTGCCGTTTCGCGTGGGAACCGAGCAGCCTAGGCAGGCTCCTACGCCGCAGGCCATGCGTTTTTCTAGGGAAATATAACAGCGCGCGCCCGCCTCCGCGGTTTTTTCGTGGAGCGCTTCGAGCATCACCATAGGTCCGCAGGCATAATAGACGCAGTTTTCCTCCATCGGCACCTCGTCCGTGATCCGTCCGCCGATGTTGACGATCAGCTCGTCCGCGGCGCTCTCAAATTCGTCCTTCAAAAAGGTTTCGTTCGTGCTGTAGCCAAGATAGACGCGCACATACACGCCGCAGCTTTTAAGCGCCTTGCAAAGATAAAGCAGCGGCGCTATGCCGATCCCGCCGCCCACGAG
>CAZNJN010000186.1:0-1865 GCA_964573365.1 uncultured Oscillospiraceae bacterium | reverse complement strand
GTCCGCGTCCAGATAGGGAAAGCTTGTGCCAAGCGGCCCAAGCGCGCAAAGCTCGTCGCCCTCGTGCAGCGCGGAGAGCAGCTGCGTGCCGCGCCCAAGGGCGCGGTAGCAAAAGCGCGTTTCCTTATCTGTCGCGTCGAGAATGCTGATCGGGCGCGGCAAGAGCGGATCGCTGCTGCCTAGAAGGGGCTTGAGCATGAAAAACTGCCCCGGCTCCCCCCGCTCTACGCCCGTCACGCGCATCACATAAATGTTTTCCGCAATTTTCTTATTCTCTAAGATCAGAGGCATGAAAGAATGTCCTTTCGCATCGCAAGCACAGCCTCGCGCGTATAGTTCGTAAAGTCCGCGCCCTCCGTCTTATTTTTATGGGCGTTTAGAATCGCGCGCGAGGAATTGACCACGCCGCAGACCCCGTTTTGGAAGAAGCTTGCGATATCCTTACCCGTGCCGCCCTGCGCGCCGTAGCCGGGGATCAGGAAGAAGCAGTGCGGCATTTTCTCATGGATAGGCGCGAATTCCTCGGGATAGGTGCAGCCCGTGACCGCGCCGATGGACGAAAAGCCGCTCTCGCCCATAAATTCCTCTCCCCATGCGGCGACCCTCTCCGCCATCGTGAGATACACGCTCTTTCCGTCCTCAAGCAGGCGATCCTGTAAATCCCTGCCGCTCGGGTTGCTGGTTTTCACCAGTACGAACAGTCCCTTTTCCTTGTCGCGCAAATAATCATAGTAAGGCGAGATCGCGTCCTCTCCCATGTAGGCGTTCACCGTGATGAGGTCCGCCTCAAAATCCCCCGAAAAGTGCGCCTTTGCGTACTGTGCGGCGGTCGAAGCGATGTCGCCGCGCTTGACGTCCGCGATCACGACGCTGCCCTTTTCCCGCGCGTAGGCGAGCGTTTTCGCGTAGGCACGCAGACCCTCAAGCCCCAGCGCCTCGTAGCAGGCGATCTGCACCTTGAAGCAACCTACTACATCCAGTGTAGCATCAATCACCGCGCGATTGAAGTCGAAAATTTTCTCACCGATGCTTCCTTCGCTGCGTAAAATAATTTCCGGCAGGAACGTTTGTTGTGTATCCAGACCTACACATACAGGTCCTTTGTTCTTGACATCGTTATACAGTCTGTCGATTACCATTTCGATTTCCTCCCGTTTCTTTTGGCTTTTGATTCTTTTGTAGCATAACTTAGCAAACTTGTCTTTTTTCGTCACCTTTTGCAATATTTTATTCTGTATCCGTTTTTTTCTGTGGCTCCGCAAGCATCGTCTTCCACGTTTCGCTCTCAAAGAGAAGCTCGCCTCTAAGCATGGTCAAAAGGACCTCGCCCCGCACCACGCGCCCTAAAAACGGCGTATTATGGGAACGGGAACGCATTTCCTTAGACTTTATCGTACTTTTTCGCTCGGTATCGACGACGATCAAATCAGCCGGACGCCCGATTTCAAGCGTGCGCGGCTCCAGAGAAAGCAGCTCTGCGCTTTTCCGGCTCGTCATCTCGCAAAGGCGTGTGAGCGGTATGCCGTTTTCCTCAAATACGCGCAGATAGATCTTGAGCGCGTAATCGATGTTGGAAATGCCCGCCATGCCCGCGCGCTTATCCTCGCGCGTGTGCGGCGCGTGATCCGTTGAAAGCACGTCGATCACGCCCTCCTTAATGCCGCCGATTAGGGCTTTTACGTCCTCGCGCGTGCGCAGGGGCGGATTCACCTTATAATCGCTCTCAAAGCCAAATAGATGGTGTGGTGTGACCTCGCAGCTCAGCTCTAAGCCCTCGTCCTTGGCGCGCCTTACCATATCGAGCGTTTCCTTGGTGCTGATGTGTCCGATATGGAGTCTGCCCTGCGTTTCTCGCAAAAGACGAA
>CAZNJN010000185.1:0-3586 GCA_964573365.1 uncultured Oscillospiraceae bacterium | reverse complement strand
TTATCCCGCGTAGGGAAGCTCCTCCTCAAAATAGTCCTGCTCCGCTCTGCCCGCGATCAGCCAGCCCCAGCCGTCCAGATCGTTGTGTTCGATGGCGATCGTGCCTGTTTTGCCGTCCTTGTCTACAAAGCGAACGAAGCTCTTCGCGTCCGTCCCCGTGATCAAAATGGTATCTCCCGCGCTGATCGTATCGCCGCCGCCGTCCACCGAGGCGGGCATATCCACTTTCAGCTTCAGTCCGAAATACGACCAGCTTTCCTCATCAAGCGGATCCGAATATTCCGTAAAGTCCCATATGGAATCCGGCGCGGCAGTAAAGCAGCCGTCCTTGAACACAAAGTCGCGCGCTCCGCCGCGGCTGCCAAGCACATCCACATTCGCGTTGACCGTAAGAAGTCCGTCTTCCACCTTTTCCACCGCGCCATAGCAGCACGCCGGCGTGTCAAAAAACAAAAACTCGTCAAAATATAGCGGGATAAAGCCGCTGCCCGCTTCATAGCGCAGGCAGTCCGTCACCAGATCGTCGGACACATAGATCTGCGTAAAAAAGAGCTCCTTGCTTTGATCCGCTTCATTCATGTCGCCGATGAGCGCATAGGCCTTGTAGGTCAGCACTTCGCTGCGCTTTTTCTGCTCCGTGCCGTCCGCCGCCCTCACATAGAGGGTGTAGACCGTTTCATCCTCCTCGGCGTCCGGCGCGTTTTCCTCCGCCGTGATGCCGATCGTCTCCTGTGTGCCGTCCCCGTCAAGATCGCAAAGGGCGCTCTCGCCCGCTTCGATGCGGATCGTTTCAAAGGGCGCGGAAGTGGTTTCGCCCGCGCTCGCAGTCTGCGCGGGAAGCTCCGTCTGCTCCGGTATCCGCTCCGCTTGCGCCTTGTCCGCTTTAGGCGCGCAGCCCGCCGCAAAAAGCAGCGAGAGCGCCGCAAAAATCATGAAATATCGTTTCATCGTATTCAAGCCTCTTTTCTTGCCATATCTCTTTTCTATAGTATAAAGCAAAGGGTCAAAAAAGGTCAACGCGGCGCTCTTTCCTTTTTTACGCGGCTAAACGCCGCGCAAAGCGGCGAACAAGCGGCAGCACGAAAAGAGTGGAAAGCAGCAGCGAAACGAGCGCAAAAGCGCCGTTCTGTGTCGCCTTTGCCATCCAGAAGCTTGGTAAAAAGGCAAACACATACATCGCGCGCGAGGGGATGAAATAGGGCGCAAACAGGCCGAGCATCAAAAGCGAAGCCATCTTTGTGACCGCCAGCCCTTCAAGCTTGTTTTTCGAGAGCGAAACGACCAGCAGCGCAATGAGCAGCGCCTGCATCGCGCCGCAGGCACAAAGCAGCAGGTCGCTTAATAGGCTGATTTCCCCCAGCGCGAAAACGGGCAGCAGCAGCGCCGTCACCGCAAACGAAAAGAGCGCCGGCACGCCAAGGCGCGAAAACAGATAGCCCCGCTTTGTCAGCGGCGTTACGCACAGCGAAAGCGCGATATGCTCGTCGCGCTCCTCCAGGACGACCATCGCAAGCACATAGCAAAAGAGCATGGGCGTAAGGGAGGCAAAAAACAGATCAAAAAGCGAAGCATACGGCGAAAGCAGCGTCGTAAGCTTGAGCGCGCTTTTGAGCAGCGCGTCAAGCCACGGTATACCGAAGCGGAAAAAGCAGCCGCAGAGGAAGGGCGCAAGGCAGCAAAGCTGGAGCATCCGATCCGTTTTGATCGAAGCGGCCATGGCTTTTGCAGAGGCTAGGATCGCCTTCATAGCTTTGCCCCTCCCACGCTGTTCCACATTTTTTTCACCTCGCGCCGCGCAACGACAAAAAGCAGCGAAAGAAACACAGCGATAACCAGCCCATGCACAAGCGGCGCGCCGCCTATGCCCGCAAGCAGCCCGATACAGGCGTTTGGCGGGTAAAAGCGCAAATACGAAGGTCCCACGCCGAAAAGATACAAAATCGCGGGAATAAAGCAGAGCAGCTCAAAGGGAATGCTGCGAAGCAAAAACTGATTCATGCTCACAGCGCCCGCGCTTATCACTAAGCCCATAAGCGAAAAGGCGACGGAGCTTAAAAATACGGCGATCAAAACGCGCAAAAGCTCCGCGATCGAATAGCGCGCGTAGAGCGCAAGCAAAAGCGCCACGCCCGTCGAGATCAGCGAGAGCGAAAGGCATTTGGAGAGGATATAGCGCGTAGGCGTAAGGGGCGACACCGTAAGCGCGCACAGCACTCGCTGGCTTTTTTCAAGGAGCACGATCGCCCCCATAAAGAAAAGTCCCATTGCCGCAGGATCGGTAAAGATCATCACGGCGGCGGCGTTTTTCCTCCACGAAGCGGGAAAGGCGGCAAGCAGCCCCGCGTAAAAAAGCGTGAGCACAATATAAATGAAAAAGAAGCCCGCCTTTTTCTGCATTTTCAAATCCCAGCGGAGCAGCGAGAAAAGGCTCATAGCAGCGTCCTCCCCGTCAGCTCCATAAAAATATCGTTGAGCGTAGGCTCGCTCGAATGGATGGACAATAGGCGGTTTTCCCGCATAAGCGCAAGCAGCAGCGCGTCCTTCTCTGTTTCTCCGATGGGGCAGCGTCCCTTCTTTTCGCTCTTATTTTCAAGGTAGCTGTAATCGATATAGCCCGCGCCCTTTTGCATCACCAGCGCGTGGGGACTCTCGAGCGCGCGCAGCTTTCCGTCTATGATGAAGGCGACGCGGTCGCAAAGCTCCGCGGCGTCCTGCATATTGTGCGTGGTGAGGATGATCGTCTTGCCCTTTTCGCGCTCCTTGAGGATCATATCCTTCATCAGACGGCTGTTCGTAGGGTCAAGTCCGCTCGTCGGCTCGTCAAGAAAAAGGAGCTTGGGCTCGTGCAGCAGCGCCTTGATAAAATTGAGCCGCGATTTCATGCCCTTAGAGTATTCGCCCACTTTTTTGTCCGCGTCACGCTCTAAGCCGACCGCCGCGAGCAGCGCGTCCTCATTTTGCGTATGCTTCCGGTAAAGCGAGGCGAAAAAGCGCAGGTTTTCCCGCGCGCTCAGCTTTTCATAGAGCGTAGGAAATTCAAAGTCCACGCCGATCTTTTCATAAAAGGACGCGTCCTTCTCTTTACATTCCACCCCCAGCACCTTCGCGCTGCCGCGATAGGTCTCGATAAGACCCGTCAAAATCTTTTGGAGCGTAGTCTTTCCCGCGCCCGAAGGCCCCAGAAAGCCGAAGATTTCGCCCTCGCGCACGCAAAAGCGCATATCCTCGATAAAGGGCTTTTGCGTATAGCTGAAGGATAAGCCGTCTACCTCAATCATTTTTGTTTTTCCCCCCGAATCGTATGATTTTTTGCTTCTTCAAAAAGCTGAAGCACAAGACCCCGTATCATCACGCGAAGCGCGCCCTCATACTGCGCCTCGCCGATCTCCTTTTGATGCAGCGTCGCAAAATAGACCGCGCGAAACGCCGCGCTGTACGTCTTCGCGCGCCCCTGCAGGTTTCCCAGCAAAGGCGAGAACAGCTTTTCTATCGTATCGTCGTCCTCATGAAGATGCGCCGCGAACGTTTCGTCGGGCAGCTTTCTTGCAAGCAGCTCCACCTCGTCGGAATTGAGCATACGCAGCAC
>CAZNJN010000184.1:0-3619 GCA_964573365.1 uncultured Oscillospiraceae bacterium | reverse complement strand
GGGAGCGGAGCCTTCAGCTTCGGCGGGGAGAATGATAACGGCGTCGCAGCCCTTGGTGATGCAGTCGTCAGCCAGATCGCACTGCTTGCCAGGATCGGTAAGTCCGTCAAGGATGCCCGTCCAGTCATCAATGGTGCCATCAGCCTTAAGCGCGTCTAAGGTTTCTGTAGCATAAGAGTTAATGGGGCCATGGAAGGTGTCGGTGGTGTTTTTGGAGATATAACCGACGACAAATTTGCCGTCGCCGTTTACGTCGCCGGCGCGCGCCGCAGCGGGTTCTGCGGGAGCGGCGGCGGGTTCTGCGGGAGCTGCAGGAGCTGCTGCGGGTTCTGCGGCAGGCGCGGCAGCGGGGGCTGCGCAGGCGGCCATCGAGAACGCAAACGCGAGTACGAGAACCAGTGCAATAATCTTCTTCATAACGATTCCTCCGATTTTTTTATTTATGTAAACCGCATCTTTGCGGTATACATCTCTAGCAAATTACGATACGCCCATTTACTTTCGGTTGAGCACCTTGTCAAAGAGCACGGCGGCAATGATCATCGCGCCCTTGACAATTGTCTGATAATAGGAGCTTACGCCGATGAGGTTCATGCCGTTATAGATGCAGCCGATAATGAAAATACCGATGAACGCGCCCGGTATGGTCGCTACGCCGCCCGCAAAAGAGGTTCCGCCGATAACACAAGCCGCAATCGCGTCTGTTTCATATCCGATCCCCAGATTGGACTGCGCGGAGCTTGTTTTGGCCGTTAATATGATACCGGCAAGTCCCGCGAGAAAACCGCTTATTGTATAGGCGAGCACCTTCGTCCAAAAAACGCTCACGCCGGAAGCCATAGCCGCGCGTTCATTGCCCCCTACGGCAAGGATATAGCGTCCAAGCTTTGTCCAGTGCAGCAAAAAATACATAATCACCGTCACCACCAGAAACAGTATGACCGGTATGGGAATGGGGCCGATAAAGCCCGAATAGATGTCCTTGAAAGCCTCCTTGGTCATGGATACTGCCTGCGCGTTACTGATAACCTGTGCAAGTCCTCTTATGACCAGCTGCATGGAGAGTGTGACGACAAAGGGAAACATATTAAACTTTGCGATGAGCAGTCCGTTGCACATGCCAAAGAAGGTCGTAACGGCCAAGGTCAGGATGCAGGAGGTCAATATTCCCATTTCTCGCTTCATCACAAGCTCGCCCAAAAGACAGGCGGCAAGCGCAAGCTGCGCGCCGACGGTCAGGTCGATACCGCCCGTTGTGATGACAAGGCACATGCCATAGGCGATCATACCGTTGATCGCGACCTGCTTTGCGATATTGATGAAGTTTCTGGTGCTTCTGAAGGACGGTTCGACTATGCAAAGGATAACCAGCATACCGATCAGGATAACACCAATGCCGTATTTGCCCATAAACAAGCGAAATTCATCTGTTCTTGTCATGGTTAACTTGAGTTTTGCAGTCTGCTTTTCCATCTATTGCGCCTCCTTATTATTGACCGAACTCTTTGGCTAAGATATCATTTTGCGTTGCTCTGCCTTCAACAATATCCTTGCGCTGAAATTCCCCGTTGAGTTTTCCTTCATGGTAAATCAAAATTCTATCGCTCATTCCCATAATTTCCGGAAGCTCTGACGAAATCATCAAAATCGCCATTCCCCGGGATGCGAACTCGCCCATGAGCGTATGAATTTCCGACTTTGCTCCCACGTCTACGCCGCGTGTCGGCTCATCAAGAATCAAAAGCTTCGGATGCGCCATGATCCACTTGGATAAAACGACCTTTTGCTGATTTCCGCCGGAGAGCGAATAGGCGTTATGCTCCATGCTCGCCGCCTTGACAGTCAGCTTTTCCGCCACATCCGAGACTTCATCCTTTTCGCGTTTTTGGTTGATAAACAGTCTGCGCTGCCTTTCAGGAAGGTTCGGCAGGGAAATGTTTTCTCTTAGGGAGCGGAAAAGACAAAGGCCGTAGGCTTTTCTGTCCTCGTTGACCATGCAGATATCTTTCTTTATGGCGTCTCTCGGGTTTTTAATGGTGATCTCCTGATTATGCAGATACATTTTTCCGCTTTTAATCGGATCTAAGCCAAATATGGCGCGTACCGTTTCGCTTCTTCCCGAGCCTACCAAGCCGCTTAAGCCAAGGATCTCTCCGGCATGCACGGAAAAGCTGATGTTTTCAAAGCCGCCGCCGCAAAGGTTTTCAACCCGGAACACCTCTTCACCGATTTCGCACTCTGTCTTTGGAAACACGTTATCCACCTTGCGTCCGACCATAAGCTGGATAAGCTCATCCTTCGTTACATCACAGATGTTGCGTGTGTCAATGTAGGTACCGTCGCGGAAAACCGATACACGGTCGCAAATTTCAAATATTTCTTCCATGCGGTGTGAGATATAGATAATGGAAACGCCCTGCTCCTTAATCTCGCGAATTGTGTCAAAGAGATGCTCTGTTTCATTAGAATCCAGCGATGAGGTAGGCTCGTCCATGATGATCAAGCGCGCGTCGCAGGATACCGCTTTGATGATCTCCGACATTTGCACCTGTGCAAGCGTCATGTCTTTCATCATCGTTCTGGAGCCGTAGGGGGTGTTGAACTTTTCCAGGAGCTGCTCGGCACGCTTGTTTTGCGTCTTTTTATCAAGAAAAAAGCTTTTGCCAAGCATACTTTCCCTGTGCAGAAACAGATTATCCGCCACCGTCATATACGGTTCCGGATTCAGCTCCTGATGAATCATACTGATGCCCAGATTCATCGCCTCCACCGGACTTTTTGCGTTGTACGGCTTCCCTTCAAATTCGATCGTACCCGAATCCCTATGCAAAAGGCCGATAATAATATTCATCAAGGTAGATTTACCCGCGCCGTTTTCACCTAAAAGCGCGTGTACCTCGCCTTTTTTCACATGCAGCTGAACATTTTGCAGCGCTTTTGTTCCGCCAAACGCCTTGGATATTCCGTCCAGCTTCAATATGTAGTCATTTGTATTTTCAGTATCCGCCAAACTGATCACCTCCGAGCCATTATTTCTTTTCGGCAAACGACGCCGACGCTTTTTATACAGATTTTTTTCCAAGGCGGGTCGCTCGCTCAAGCAACTCGCGTTCCGCCGGATAGCAGCTTTTGAAAAGTGCGTAGTAGTCCTCGTATAGCGCGTGATTCTTCATGTTTGGCACAATAAGCCTTTCTTGAAAGCGTATTGCCCTTTTGCAGCCCTGTTCAATGTCCTTATACATGCCGCAGCCCGTACCCGCCGCGATTGCGGCGCCAATACACGCCTGTTCTTCATTCTTAGAAAGCTTCAGGGGCAAGCCGTATATATCGGATTGGATCTGCAGCCAGACCTCGCTTCTGGCGCCGCCGCCCGAAGCGATCACCTCTTTTGCATGAAGACCGATACCTTCGCATATTTCCATGCACTCACGCAACGCATAGGCAACGCCTTCCATCACGGCGCGTCCCATCTCCGCCTGGCCGGTTTTCATGTTGCAGCCCGTAAAGGACGCGCTTAACTGCGAATTGATATGCGGCGTACGCTCTCCATTCAAATAGGGAAGAAAGATCACTCCCCCGCTACCGGGCTGTACTTCGCGCGCCATAGCATCAAGCTGTT
>CAZNJN010000183.1:0-3627 GCA_964573365.1 uncultured Oscillospiraceae bacterium | reverse complement strand
CAATTTTGCCCGGTAGCGAGAGTTCCAGTCGGCGAGTGTGGGGTCAAAGACCAGGTCAGCCGGAGCCACGAGGAAACTAAATAAAAATCTTACAAGGGGAAACACACAACATGTTCGAGGACAAAGTATTGGTATGCAAGGATTGCGGCAAGGAATTCGTTTTCACCGCCGGAGAGCAGGAGTTTTATGCGGAGAAAGGTTTCCAGAATGAGCCCATTCGCTGCAAGGAGTGCAGAAACTCGCGCAAGAATCGGCGCAATGGCGAGAGGGAAATGTATGATGCGGTTTGCGCACAGTGCGGCGCGCCCACCAAAATCCCGTTCGTTCCCAAAAACGATCGCCCGATTTACTGCTCCGCTTGCTTCCAGGCTCGTAAAGAGCAAAACATGCGCTAAAGGGATTCCTGAACAAAGCGCGTAAGCGCAGGACCGCTTGGCTAATCCCCTTTTTCCCGCGTAGCGGATAAAACGGTGAATTAGAGAAAAGCAAAATAGCCCCGATTTATCGGGGCTTTTTTTATATAAAAATAAATATAAACAAAAAGCCGCCTAAAGAGGCGGCTCAGAGAAAATGTTTGTCACGTCAAGCCGAGTTCAGTCGCCATATCCGTCGGGATTTTGTTTCTGAAAATTCCAACTGTCTTTGCACATTTCATCCATGTCCCGCACAGCTTTCCATCCAAGCTCTTTTTCTGCAAGGGAGGCGTCCGCATAGCATGCGGCGATGTCGCCGCTTCTGCGCGGCTTGATGCAGTAGGGGATCGCGTGTCCGCAGGCTTTTTCATACGCGGCGAGGGTTTCAAGCACGGAATAGCCCCGCCCCGTCCCTAAATTATAGGTGTATACACCGGGCTTATTCAGCGCGCGCAAGGCGGCGACATGGCCTAGTGCAAGATCAACGACGTGGATGTAATCGCGCACGCCCGTCCCGTCTATCGTTGGATAATCCTTGCCAAAAACGGGAAGCTCGCTAAGCTTGCCGACGGCGACCTTGGCGATATACGGCATCAGATTGTTTGGAATGCCGTTGGGATCCTCTCCTAGCAGCCCTGATGGATGCGCGCCGACCGGATTGAAATAGCGCAGGAGCGAAACGCGCAGCTTGTCGTCCGCTGCGGCTGCATCACGAAGGATATCCTCGATCATAAGCTTTGTGCGTCCGTATGGATTTGTTACATGCAGCGGGAAATCCTCGCGGATGGGCAGCGAGGCGGGATCGCCGTACACGGTGGCGCTTGAGCTGAAAACGAAGGAGCAGACCTTGTGCTTTTGCATACAGAGCAATAGATTCAAGGTGCTTTTCAGATTGTTGTTGAAATACAGAAGCGGCTTTTTCACAGACTCGCCGACGGCCTTCAATCCGGCAAAATGAATGACGGCGTCTATATTCGGATGCCTTTCAAAAAGCGCGTCGGTAGCGTCCGCATCCACAAAATCACAAAGCTCAAACGGAATGCTTTTACCGGAGAGCTTGCAAAGGCGGCTAAGCGCCTCGGGCTTGCTGTTGCAATAGTTATCAGCAATCAAAACATCATAGCCTGCTTCAAGCAAGGCCAATACGGTATGGCTCCCAATGTAGCCGGTTCCGCCGGTGACTAAAATCTGCATAGCTATCCTCCATTATAAAATCAGCAAAAAGTATATCATGCATGATGGCATTTGCCAAATCAAACGCGTATGGCCTTTATTGCCCGGCGGCGTTGCGAATCTGGTTCATATGCTCAACATCCGGCAAAGAGCCGACATTGGAGGTGCTTCCCGTGAAGTACACGCAGACATGCCCTTCCATGGAGTTGCCGGGTATTGTGTCCTCGCCGTGCGGCTCGCCCTGCATCGACGCCGCGATTAAGGTATTGTCCAGATGCATGACCATAGGGCGCTTGGAAAAGTTGAAGGCGCCGCCGAAACAGCTCAGAAACATGGCGGTATCTTCGGCTGTGGAGCATTCCATTTCCGCATGGTTGTCGGCATTGGCAAGCGTCATATAAAAAGTATTTCCGGTATTGTAATCGGTGAACAAATACTGCTTGTTCTGCATAAGCTTTGGTTTAAGCTCGTCCCAGCCTACGGTTGTGCCGGTAATGGTTGGCGTACCCGTGAGCGGCGGCCCGAAGGGGATCGCCGCGTCGATATCGTTTCTCTTAGCTGTCTTTGAAAAAAGCAGAGACATGCTCTGCGCGCCGATTGTGCCGTCGGCTATGATGGCCTGTCCGTTTTCGTCAAGCTGAAGCTGCTGAAAGCGTCTGGCGCATTCAACCGTCATGTTCTGATAGTTTCCGGTCGGCTTAAAGTTGAAATAGCCCAGTTCGCGAAGCCGAATTTGGATACGGACAATCCGCTCGCCCGTACTGCCGTACTTAATCAGTTCATCCGCGGCGGAAACAGGCAGAGGCGAATCGTCTACGGCTGCGAAAGCTATAGCGCTTATGCAGAGTACATATACTAGCAGCAATAGGCAAATCAATCGTTTTCTCATAGCTAAAGTATAGCACAAGCGCACGCGCGCATACAAGAGCGAGCGATTAGGGCAGATCGGTGGGAATTACGTTGAGCATGTCGTTGGTGTCCGGCACGTTCGTGTAGACCTGCGGAACCTCGCCGACCAGCACATTTTCGCTGATCGCCGCTTCCGCGTTGACCGTTACGGTTTTGGTCAGGCCCGGCAGAATAAGTCTTATGGAGGAACTCAAATTCAGATTTACGCGGTACAAAGTCTGATTGATTCCCGCCTCAAGAAATTCTGAACGGAACGCGCTTTGCACGCTGCCGGCAGGCGTAAAGCTCGCGCGAATATATGGTCCTTTTCCCGAGAGAAAAGAGATGCCGGTGATCGTACCAAGCGGGATTGATATTCCTTGCTTTCCAAGCTGCGATATTTTGTCCTGCGCGGCATTGGCACAGTTCGCCGCCAGCAGATTCATGCGCTGCGCATTGGCCTGCAAAAGATAAACATGCTCTCCGTTTTCGCTGACCTTTACTAAATCACGATACGCTTCGCTATCCTCCATGACGCTTAAAATCGCGTCATTCATCGCCCGAGAGCAGACGGACTGGATGCGCGCCTCGGCCTGTGCGCTCATCGCCGGACGCAGATTGACGCTCAACATGACTACGGCAACGATGGGAAGAAAAATAACAAGGCAGAGTGTAAGGCGCAGCTTAAAGCTGCCGCGCCTGCGCTTGCGTAACTGGATGTTTTGCTGCGTTTCCATGTTGCTCTCCTGCTTGATTGGGATTCCTTCATCATAATAATATGGAAGGGCTACACGGCAATAGCGAAAAAGAATCGCTTATTGAGCCGTAAGCGGATATGTGCTATACTTATGCGGGGAAATACGGAAAGGCAATCGATTATGGAAAATAAAGGTCAATTTCCGGAAAAAATTAAAGAAATATTGATTAAAGGCTGGGACTACATCCGGTCTTTCTTTGTCGCGCTCTTTTCTCAGCAGCACCATGAAGACGAACTGCTTATACCCAGACAAAGAGAGCATTCGTTTATCCTTTCTATCCTTTTTACCACCTTGAAATTTTTAATCCTCGTGGTCATGCTCTCGGGCGTTGCGCTTTTCGGCTTGGTCATGGGGGTTGCGAAGGCCTATATCGATACTACGCCGGAGCTGGATGT
>CAZNJN010000182.1:0-3630 GCA_964573365.1 uncultured Oscillospiraceae bacterium | reverse complement strand
TGGATCGGGCGGGCTAAACAATTATTTTCTAAGAACAGTGCAAAAGCACAGAAAAAAGCGTCATGTTATCATGACGCTTTTATATTGTGTGCTAAATTACAGCACCTTTGCAAGAAAGGATTTCAGACGCTCGCTTTGCGCTTGATCAAAGATTCTTTGAGGTGTGCCTTCTTCAATGATTTTCCCTTCGTCCATGAAGAGCACCCGCTCGCCGACTTCGCGCGCAAAGCCCATTTCGTGAGTTACAACGACCATCGTCATTCCATCATTTGCGAGCTTTTTCATGACGTCGAGCACCTCGCCAACCATCTCCGGATCAAGAGCCGACGTAGGCTCGTCAAAGAGCATGACCTCAGGCTCCATACAAAGCGCGCGCACGATGGCGACTCGCTGCTTTTGTCCGCCCGAAAGCATGGCGGGGTAGGCGCCCGCTCGTTCGGCGAGTCCGACGCGGTCAAGATAATCCATCGCGCGTTTTTTGGCTTCCGCTTCAGAGAGCTTGAGAAGCTTCATGGGCGCAAGCGTCATGTTTTTCAACACCGTCATATGCGGAAACAGATTAAACTGCTGAAAAACCATCCCCATCTTGCGACGATACAGATCAATGTCGTTTTTGGGGTCGGTAATATCGACTCCATCAACGATGATATGTCCGGCGGTAGGAACCTCGAGCAGATTCAAAGAGCGTAAAAACGTGGATTTTCCGGAACCGGAGGGACCGATCACCACCACGACTTCGCCCTCGGAGATTGTTGTCGTAATCCCGTCAAGCGCATGGAGCTTATCATAGTATTTACAAAGGTTTTCGACTTGAATTAATACTTTATCGCTCACTGCTTCTAAGTCTCCTTTCCAAACGTGTTACGCCGGCGGAAAGCAGGCATACGATGGCAAGATAGATAAGCGCAACGCCAATAAGAGGCATAAAGGACTCGTAGGTTTGGCTGCGAATGATATCGCCGCCCTTGGTCAGATCGACAAGTGCGATATAGCCGGAAACGGAGGTTTCCTTCAACAGCGTGATAAATTCATTGGCGAGCGCGGGCAACACATTTTTGAAGGCCTGCGGAATGATGATATACCACATGGTCTGTCCATAACTAAGTCCAAGACTGCGTCCCGCTTCTTCCTGCCCGCCGTCAATGCTCATAATACCCGAACGGAAGATTTCTGACACATACGCGCCGGAATTAAGAGAGAAGGCGACGATGGCGACAAATACCTTGCTTACGCTTGCGGTCGCAAAGACGACAAAGTACATGATCAAAAGCTGCAATACGATAGGCGTACCGCGAATAACCGTTGTATAGAGCTGGCAGATCCAATTCAGAAGCTTCCATTTTCCGGTTTTATCATGGGAGGAACGCACAATGGCGACCAAAGCGCCAAGAATGCAGCCGAAGATTACCGCGAAAAGAGCAATTTGCAGCGTCACGCCAAGACCGTTCCAAAGATAACGCCAGCGATCGTCCGTGATGAAATTCTCTATGAATTTTTCTTTGATCGTATTCATTCTAATCCAATCTTTTGCTTTCCTTGTAGTAGACAAATAAGCGCTGCGGCGAGCAATTACCGCAGCAGCTTATAAACAGAAGCTTTATTTTGCTCGTACAATGATGACCTGTGTGGCGGTAGTATAAGGATCGGTGAAATCAATGTTTTTGAGACGGTCTTCAGTGATCGTCATACCGGCTACGCCGATATTCGCCTTACCGCTTTGTACAGCCGTGATGATGGAATCAAAGGCCATATCCTCGATCTTCAGCTCCATTTTGAGCTGATCCGCGACTGCCTGCGCCATGTCGGCGTCGATGCCTACGACAGCTTCGCCTTCCTTGTACTCATAAGGCGGAAATTCTGCGTTGGTAGCCATGACGAGCGTACCGCCGGAAAAATCGGTGTTGCTGGACGTATATTTGAAGGTTCCGGTTTCGTCTCCGATGTAGTTGGCGAGGATCTTGTCAAGCGTACCATCGGCCTTCAGCGTGGCGAGCGCTTCGTTGATTGAGGCGGTCAGCGCGGCATTGTCCTTAGATACGCAGATGGCGTATTCTTCAAGGGCAAAAGGCTCGTCGAGGATAGTAAGATCGCTGTTCTTTGAGACAAAGACTTTTGCGGGTTCCGCATCGATGATGACGCAGTCTACCTTCCCCTGCTTGAGCGCCTGCACGGCGTCCGCACCCTTGCTGTAACGATCGATTGTGGAGCTTTCGTCTTCATAATCCGATGCATAAATATCGCCCGTCGTGCCAAGCTGAACGGCAATGGTCTTGCCGGGCAGATCGTCAATGGAAAATACGGTGTTCGCCGGGACGGAAGCGCCGCAGGCGGTAAGGGAAAGCAACAGGATCGCGATAAGCAGCATCGCGGCAGCCGATTTTATAGTTTTCATTTTCATTTCCTCCAAAGCAATTCGTTTATGCGTGCATTATAATTCGCAAACGAGATAAATGCAAGAGGAAAATTCATTTTTATACAAAAATTAATGCATAAAATTGCAGATTGAAACAAGCATGCAGCGTATGCGCATAAAAAGCGAAAGTAAAAAAGAAAAGGGCAAAAATAGAGGTAAAATCACTGGAGAAGAAAAAATAAAATGTACATATTTGATATAACTGTATAAAAATCACGTGAAGGGCATAAGCAGAATATATAAAACAAGGCTTGTAAATCCATTGTATTCGCTGTATGATAAGGGGGTTAGATGGTGAATCGTATATTATATGTATACATATACGGCCATTGACCATTTAAACCATATTACTGAAAGGCTGTTTCTTAGTGGAGCTACTGGATCATTCTGCCGCATTAACAAGAGAACTGCTTTTGGATAAACTTCTGGAGTCTTACAGCGCCTATTTTGATATTGAGCGCATGGAAGAACTTGGTGGAGTGCTCAAGGCAGTTGCGTCTTACCATAATTTTATGGAAAAATACGTGCTTACACGAAAAGCGCGTATGTGGGCGGCGCATGCACATGAATACATTTACCTTTTTACGGTTGAACGACTGGATCTATCAACGTGGGAAAAAATACACGATTTCTTTATGGAAAACGGGTTTTCCCGCATGAATGTGGACAAGGAGCATATGTATTCCTACATTACTCCGGTCATTCTTGCCGATGAAATCGACGAGGATGTAAAAAAAATACTGAAGCGCTTTCACTTCTATAAGAGCTTCAAGCTATCGTTTTACGGCTGGACCACAGTCCGTCTTGCGGCGTTGGAAATGAGCACGGGCAAGATCATTTCCAATTACCAGGGCCGGGATGTGGGAAGGTTTGTAAATAAAATCTATAAGGAGAAAACAAAATGAGTGCAATCCTAATTCTCATCATCGGTATCGGTTTGCTGGTCGTTGGCTATTTCACCTACGGCTCTTGGCTGGCAAAGACCTGGGGAGTTGACGATTCTAAGGAAACTCCTGCGCATACCATGCAGGACGGCAATGACTATGTTCCTGCAAAGGCACCGGTCCTTCTTGGCCATCACTTCTCTTCCATCGCAGGCGCGGGCCCCATTAACGGACCTATTCAGGCGGCTGTCTTTGGTTGGGTTCCCGTGTTTCTTTGGATTGTCATCGGCGGTATCTTCTTTGGCGGCGTGCAGGACTTCTCCGCGCTGTTTG
>CAZNJN010000181.1:0-3664 GCA_964573365.1 uncultured Oscillospiraceae bacterium | reverse complement strand
CGGAACATCGGGAATGACGCTCAAAATTGCTTCCGCAAATATTATACTAGGAGAATGCACATGGAGAAAATAGCTTTTATCGGCATAGGCGTGATGGGCAGTTCTATGGCACAGAACCTGATGAAGGCGGGGTATGCGCTCAGCGTTTATACCCGCACAAAGGAAAAGGCGGCGCAGGTTCTTGAAAAAGGCGCGCACTGGTGCGATACGATAGCGCAGAGCGTGAAAGACGCGGATGCGGTCATTACCATCGTGGGCTATCCCAAGGATGTGGAGAGCGTCTACTTTGGAAGGGACGGCATCATTGAGAACGCGAAGGCGGGAAGCTTCTTAATCGACATGACGACGACAGAACCCGGCTTATCCAAGCGGATCTATGCGGCGGCAAAGGAAAAAGGGATTTCGGCGCTTGACGCGCCTGTCTCGGGCGGAGATACCGGCGCGAAAAACGCAACGCTTGCGATCATGGTCGGCGGCGATGAAGCAGCCTTTGAAGCGTGCAGGCCGATCCTTTCCGCTATGGGCAGCAAGCTTACCTATACGGGCGCAGCAGGCTGCGGACAGCATACCAAGATGGCGAACCAGATCGCCATCGCGGGCGCGATCGCGGGTGTATGCGAGGCGCTTACCTACGCGCGCGTCAACGGACTCGACCCGAACGTGATGCTCGAGGCCATCTCGACGGGAGCGGCGGGAAGCTGGCAGCTCAGCAACCAAACGCCGAAGATGATTGTGAAGGATTATGCACCCGGCTTCTTCATCAAGCATTTTATCAAGGATATGAAGATTGCGGATGATGCGGCGCTAGAGCAGAATATGCGCCTTGATGTGCTTGAAAGCGTGCTCGAGATGTATCGTAAGCTGGAAATGCAGGGTGACGGCGAGCTTGGCACACAGGCGCTCATTCGCTATTACGAAAACAAATAAAAAACGCACATAAAAAGAGGCGGCGACGCCTCTTTTTAATTGCCTTTTTATTCTCCTGAAAAAATACCGACGACACGCGGGATGAGCTTAAACAGCACAAAGAATACCGCGCCGATGTAAAACAAAGCGGGCAAAAGTCCCGCGTCCATTTGACGCACCTCTAAAAATGCCCATACCCAAAGGACGAGTTCGCACAGCGAACCGGCGTAAGGAATCGCCACAACGGCAAGCAGGAGCAGGATATTGACCCACCATGGAAAGCCTAAAACCAAAAGCGGCGCATAGGCGAGAAGAAGAAAGAGCAGATAATACAGGATAAAACCAAAAACACCCCATGCGCGAGTCAGCATCCCCAGCGGCGTATGCGCTGCCGCTGCCTCCGCACGCTTTTGCTCTAAAAAGCGCGCCTTTCTTGCTTTGATCTTTTCATATTCCGCACCTTGACAGCGCGGATCGGCTCCATTTGGCATATTTTTTACTTATCCTTTCCGTACTCTGCTCTGAAGACGCATAATGGGCAGCAGCTGCTTGCGAAGGCGCTGGCGAGCTAAGTCCCTGCCTATGAAAACGACGCGGCACTCCTCGCTGCCCTCCATCTCGGTGATGCTGTATCTTCCGTCGGCAACGTCAAAGCGCAGATGCGAGGAGCCTGCACGAAGAAAGCCCTTGGCACGGCAAATGTCGCCGTATTCGCCGCGAACGACGTCCTCAAGAAGCACGATCAGATGATTTTCCGTAAGCAGGCTCGCGGCTGAAAACCCGATGTTTTCCAAGTCCGGCGATTGGGGCGCGCCGGATGCGACAGGCGTGACGGAGCTGCCGTCATAGAGCGTAGAGAGGATGCCGCGCCACCATTCGTCCCCCATGCCGGAATAGTGCGCGCTTACGATCTGCGCCTTAGGGTTTAAGGCGAGAATCTTGCTGCGAAGCGACTCTCTCTCGCTTTCATCGGCCTGCTCCATCTTGGAAAAGAGAATCAGACCGGCGGCTTCGATCTGGTCGCGGTAAAGCGCGGAAAATTCCTTGCTGTAGCGCTGATAGCTGTTTCCGTCGAGTATGGTGAGGGGGCGAAGTAGGGCGATGCGCTCATACTCGATCTGCTGCAAGTTGGCGATGATGCTACTGAGCATCCCCACGCCTGTAGGTTCCACAACGAGATATTCGGGATCCAGAGAGTTTGCGATCGTAAGCACGGAAGCGGCAAAGTCGGCCTTCATGGAACAGCAGATGCAGCCCTCGGTAAGCTCCCATACGTTCATACCGCCATCCGCAGGAGCCTCCAAGAGCGCGCCGTCCACGCCGGTTTGTCCGTATTCGTTTTCCAGAATGACAAAATCTCTGCCGCTGCGCTTTGCAAGCGCCTTGATAAAGGTGGTCTTGCCTGCGCCTAAAAAGCCGGAGACAATCAGTATTTTCATATCGTTAAAGCTCCCGAAAAAAATGAGTGCCATATACGAAAGGGGCGCCCTGCGTTATGGCGCGGGACGCCCCTGCATCATGTTTATGGTATACCTCCGCGTGCAGGAGGGTCAAGCCTGATTTAGTCGATAATGACGACGGGCTTGATCAGATCGCCGGGCTTATCGCGCATGAGGAAGAGGGCTTCTTCTACATGCTCCCAGCCGTGGAATACATGGGTGGAAAGGGGAGCAACATTAAGCTTGCCGCTGGAAACGAGCGCGCCAAGCTTTTCCATACGAAGACGTCCGCCAGGCATCAAACCGCCGTTGATCTGTTTGTGACCCATGCCTACGCCCCACTCTACACGGGGAATATCAATTGTGTCG
Source organism: uncultured Oscillospiraceae bacterium (assembly GCA_964573365.1). Taxonomy (GTDB): domain Bacteria; phylum Bacillota; class Clostridia; order Christensenellales; family CAG-138; genus JAQVRG01. Next base: position 950 of record CAZNJN010000181.1, on the reverse strand, counting down.
CCCTTGCCCAGATAGTTCACATTGCCGATCTTTCCGCCGGGCTTTAAGCATTTGACGACCGTAGCGAAGGTTTCTACGCCGCCGCCAGCGATAACGGCTTTGTCAACGCCCTTGCCGCCCGTCAGTTTGAGAACCTGCTCGTGGATGGGGCCGTCTTTATAGCTGATAAAGTCCGTTGCGCCATAGCCCTTTGCGGCAGCTACGCAGACGGGACGGGTGCCGACGGCGATAATGCGCGCCGCACCGCGAAGGTTGGTGCCCGCTACGGCCATCAGACCGACGGGGCCGATGCCGACGACCAGCACGGTGTCGCCAAACTGAACATCCGCGAGCTCTACGCCGTGGAAGCCGGTGGGAACCATGTCGGAAAGCATGCACGCATCCTCAAGGCTCATGCCCTCGGGAAGCAGCGCGAGGTTGCCGTCCGCATCGTTGACATGGAAAAATTCGGAGAAAACGCCGTCTTTGAAGTTGGAGAATTTCCAGCCGGCAAGCATGCCGCCCGAGTGCATGGAATAACCACCCTGTGCTTCAAGAGAATTCCAATCGGGCGTGATAGCGGGAACCAGAACGCGATCGCCGGGCTTGAAGTCCTTGACCATGGAGCCGACTTCTACGACCTCAGCGCAGCCCTCATGACCCAGAATCATATTATGACGATCACCGATAGCGCCTTCCCAAAGCGTATGAACGTCGGAAGTACAAATAGCGATTGCCAGCGGCTTGCAGATAGCGTCCATAGGACCGCAAGCGGGTCTTTCCTTTTCAATCCATCCGGATTGACCGATCTTAAGCATTGCGTAACCTTTCATGTGCTGCCTCCTCATATGTTTTTAGCCTGGTTTTAAGTGTAGTGTTGCCTGTTTGTGCAAATATAACATATCGATATTTAATCATCAATAGAGCAAAGATAAAAATTTATCGAGTCCGATTCCGTTCATCAAAATTTC
>CAZNJN010000180.1:0-3672 GCA_964573365.1 uncultured Oscillospiraceae bacterium | reverse complement strand
TCTCGTAGCTGTGGCTGCCGTCCGCGGATTTAAGGCGCAGCGTATAGTCCGCCTTGTTGATGAGCAGAAAGAAGTTCGTGCCGGAAAAATACAGATGGCGGTTGCCCTTGTAATAGACGGTCTGCGGCTCGGCGGCGGAGAAGGTAAGACGGGGAATGTTTCCGTCGCTGCCGGGGCAAAGAAGATAGACGCTGCGGATGCCCAGCTCGTTTTCCTGCAAAAGCTTGCCCTGCGCCGCCTCGGGCATGTTGTAGACCTTGATCTCAAGCTTGCGGTAGGCGGCGCTTTCGGGTACGACCGCGCGGAAATAGAGCGTCGTCTGTATGCTTTTGCCTACGCCGAAAGCATCGATGGTGAAGGTGTAGGGGTCAAGGCGCGTGGGCGTTGTTCCAAGCTCGTTTCCGTAGCTGTCCAACGGCACGATGCCCTCGGCCGGGAATACCGCGACGGCGACGCGCTCAAAATCCTTCGCGCCCGATTGTGCATAGTTTTGCAGCAGCGTTTCGATGGAGAATTTGCCGTTCTCCGCGCCGTCGATGGGGGAGATGTAGGCGGTCTTCGCGTCGTTGAGCGTAAGGGACATGGGGGAAGTGGTATTGATCGCCACATGCTCCTCTAGGCTTACGTTTTCGTTGGAATACACCCCATAGTAGGTAGAAAACGCGGCCTCGCCGCCCGCGTTTACCGCGCCGAGATCAAAGTAGAGCGCCATGGCGCTGTCCGCGGTGAGATACTTCGCGTTTTGCGCGTTTGTAAAGGTGAGGTTCGTGTCGGGCGTAAAGTCAAAAAGGGTGGAGGCAAGATTGTTCCAGTGGCCGAAGGCGAGCGAATAGGGCTTGCTCTTGGTGGCAAGGGAATAGGCGGTCACGCTCGGCGAGAGCGGATCGTCGTAGGCAAAAAAGTTATCGGGTATAAAGTCGCCGCTGTTGCGGTTCAAAACGCGCTCGTTCTTTATATCGATCAAGGCTCCGTTTGCGTCCATGACCTCGTACTGCGCGCTGTCCCTGTCGCCAAGCGCCGTATCGAAAAGCACGCGCGCTTTGACGCTGGAGTAGGACACGGCGCTGCCGTTGGTCACGGAATAGCTCAAAAGCACCGTGCCGTGCTGCTCGCTGCCGGTGTTGGCAAGCTCGATTCGCTCGCTAAAGGCGATCGAGTCTGCGATCCAGGTACAGGAAATACCGCTCTCGTCCTGTACGACCTTCACGCTTGTATCGCCGCCGAAAAGATAATGATAGAACTGCGCTGCGAATGAGGGCAGTTCACTGCAGCTAAAGATGAACGAGCTGAAATTCTCTCCGTCTATGCTCTTGAGTCCTGTTATGGGAGCAAAGTACGAAGGTGGCAGCATCTATGCCTCCAGCGACGGAACAGTCGAGAGTATAATAAACGGCACAAGGTATGAAATACTTGGCGCTCTGCCCGATGGATTAACGGCCGCACAAAGTGACGGCAGGCTGGTTATTTCCGGCACACCAACGCAGGGAGGACGCTACAGCATAATCATAAAAGCACGCGCCGAGCACAATACAATACTTTTCGGGCAAATAAGGTATGCTTTGGAGGTAATTCCGCCCATAAGCGAAGAGTTATCTTCGCCGGGCAGCTCGAATACGGGCGGCAATAAGTATCCTCTCATAGGCGGCGGAGGTTTTACTCTTATTCCCGGCGGCGACGGCAGCGTTAAAATTGACGCTCCGTTTGATAATTTTACCGGCGTTACTGTAGGCGGTCAAACGCTGCAGCTTGGCACTCAGGTTATCGCCACGCGCGGCAGCACCGTGCTTACCTTCACAAAGGAATATCTTAGCACGCTAAAGGACGGCACGCACCACGCGGTAGCATACTTTACGGACGGAAGGTGCGAGTTTGACTTTGAAACGCCGTTAACGGCAACAACAAGCGCCGCAAGCGTAGCGGACGTACCCGCAACGGGCGGAAGAACGCAAGCGGCAGGGCTTAGTCTTGCGCTGCTTCTCGCATCGCTCATAGGCGCAGGCGCGGCGCTTAGGAAAAAGCGCAGGGCTGAATAAAGCAATAGTAGCGATGAAAAAAGGGCGGCTTGACAGTCGTCCTTTTTGATTCTTGCCTCACAAGTCAGGCTTCGCCTGCGGGCTTAAAACGTTGCGCCATCGCAACAATAATTATTTCAGCAGCCATTCCAGCGCGTTAAGCTGCTTGATACCGTTATGGGAGGTAAGGGGAACAAAGTCCATGGTGAGCAGATACTTTGGATTGTGATCCTTTATATGCTCAAGCGGTGCAAGCTCGCGGGCAAGCGTTTTTCCCTCCGCATCGCATACCGTATAGGCAACCTGATAATATTCTTCACCCTCATCGCCTACGGCAATAAAGTCAAGCTCCGCTGCGCCGACCTTTCCGATAGAACTTCATAGCCGCGGCGCAACAGCTCCAAATACACGATATTCTCAAGTATATGCCCCATATCCGCACGTTTGCTGCCAAGCAAATAATAGCGCAGCCCAATATCAGAGAGGAAGTATTTACTGCGGTTTTTTTTCATTGCCTTCCCATTGCCTTCCCCTCTGGGGAAGGTGGCGCGGCGCGTTAGCGCCGTGACGGATGAGGCATAGCGACGGCGCACAGCAAAAGCTGTGCGCCTGTGTGTATGTATGTGTATATGTATATGTATACGTATACGCGTGTGTAGTTAGCTTTCTTCCATATTCTGTATGTCAAAGGCCTGCATCAGCGCCCTTTGCGCGCCGTAGACGACGATCCTGTCGCCATCTTGCAGCACCGTGTCCGCGCCGGCGGGCTTCGCGTCCCCTTCCCCCCTGCGTATCAGCACGACAAGGAGGTTTTTTTCGCTCAGATCCGTTTCACGAAGACTTCGCCCACGCATGGCCTCGGGAACAGTCTTCAGGTGAAGCTGTAGCATCACGGTCTTGCCGAAATCGTCGATCAAAAAACCGTGATTGCCGCCGTGCTTGCTCATATACCAGTCGGCAAGCCGCCGTATCAGCTCGTCAAGCCGCCTTCTAAGGCGCTTATCCTTCACCAGCAGCACCAAGACGCCAAGCGATGCCACGGGCATGGCAAGGTGCCAGAGCATGAACTTGATCTCCATATCCGAAAGCGCCATAAAAAAGTTGATGATCGTAGCCAGAATCGTCATAGAAAAGACGTAGCCGAACATCATAGTATAGCGCAAGCCTGCGCCGCTTTCGCGACTGGGTGATGACCTCGCTCTCATGCGTGGTGAAGCCGGAATTTGTGAGCATCGACACCACCTGAAAGCGCGCCGTACTCGCGCTCAAGCCCGTAAAGCGAAAAAGCGCCGTAAAAACCTCGCAGATCACGGCATACAAAATGATCGTGATGGAAAAGATAGCCAGCGACGCAAATAGACTCATTTAAGACAGACATCCTCGCTTTCCTGCGTGCTCGCTCAAAGCTTCAGCTCCGCGCGGCTGCCGGGCTTGACAAGCGGAATGTCGCCTTCTTTGCAGAGCAGACATTCGCTCTCGTCATAGTTCGGGATGTCGAGCTTGATCGCGGCGTATACGTCTAGCGCGAAGGGGCAGTCCGCCGCGCGCCGATCCGCGATACAACCTACGCCCACGACCGTCGCGCCCATATCCTCAAGCACCTTGACGGTCTCCATGGTGGATTTGCCTGTCGTGACTACGTCCTCGCTGATCAGCACCC
>CAZNJN010000179.1:3059-3692 GCA_964573365.1 uncultured Oscillospiraceae bacterium | reverse complement strand
GAGGACAAGCATGATGACACGAAAGCCAAGCAGATGGATTCTCCGTTTTCTCTGCGCCGTCCTTGCAGTTATACTTTGTGCATGCAGCGCAAAAAACGATGAGATACCGGATATGACGTTAACGGAAACGATGCCGAAGACTAAGGAGGAAAGGGATTATCCGTATTTTGAAACGGAGCTGTACTTTGCAACCTCGGATAACCAAAAACTGCTGCCCGAAACGCGCCGCGTGATGATGCCCGATAACGGAAGCCATATCGAGGCGGCGATCAAAGCGCTTTTTGACGGCGCAAGCACACAGTCGCAGCAGGCTGTTATGCAAAATGGCTTGCAGTATGAAAAAATGGAGCTTTCCACCAGTGTCTGCAACGTGTATGTCAAAGGAAACGTCGCGCTTGATGAAAAGCAATGGCTGATTACGCGCGCGGCTATAGCGGCGACGGTCAATGCGGTGGACGGAACGGGAAACATCAATTTATATTATAATCAGCTTGAACCCGGTTACATGGACAGACCCTTAGGAGCCCAAAGTCCCATTGTGGAAAATTTGGACGTCTATGTGCGCAATTTGGAGCTGGAGTATGAAGCCTTAAAAAAAGAGCAAGAAGAAGGAGCGTCGGAGAGCAGCTTTGA
>CAZNJN010000179.1:0-2995 GCA_964573365.1 uncultured Oscillospiraceae bacterium | reverse complement strand
CGTCTAACTTTATTACACAGAACAGCATGTTCAGCTATGACGCAAAAACGTCTAAAGAAAAAATTGCCGAATTGGCGATCAATAATCTTACAAAGCCTCTTGATAACACACAAGGGCTTCAAAGTGCGCTTCCGAATGGATTTGAGCTGATCTCCGTTCACTTTGATTCAGACATGGTTTCACAAAATACAACGGAGAACAAACCGGAGAGTGAAACGCTTCCGGCACAGAGTACGCTTTCGGACGGCGACGTATTAAATCTTGTCCTTGCCAAGCCGAAAACTTGTTACGATATGAAAAACATGTGCGGCGCCCTTACAATGACGCTTACGGGCTTTATTCCGAATATTTGCGGCATACGGATTAGTATACAGGATCACAACGGAAACACGAATGCGCTTTATAACGGGGAGGTGCTCACGCGGGCGATGTTTTCCGACCAGATCGGACATACCATTCCGCTTGACTATCCACTAGAAAACGGTACGGGATTTGCGACGATGAATCAAGTCGTGGCGGGCATGGATTCTTATACGCCGTCAATACGGCTTCAAGCGTTACTTGATTATCAACAGGCATCGCAAAAGCTTTTTCCCAATTTTTCCGGAAGTGATGTTAAAGATATTTACATTACCGGGAATACTGCCGTAATAGACTGGAAGGAAGGCTTTTCAAAGAAGCTGAAGACCATTCAAGAGACGGGAAATAGCGAACTTTCACAGGAACGACGTATCTGGCTGTTTCTTTACAGCATTATCAACACGATGACGGAATTTCCCGGCGTACAAAAAGTATGGATGCTGGAAAACGGACAGAAGCTGGGTACGCAGGGCGGCGTTTATCTGGGAAACGCTCTGATGCGCAATCCCGGCGTGCTCGTGGATGCAAAGGCAGAATAAAATGGAGACAAAACGAATTGTACTGGGCATGTCCGGCGGTGTAGATTCTTCGGTAGCCGCCTTGCTTTTGAAGCAGCAAGGCGTGGATGTAGTCGGCGTCTTTATGAAAAACTGGGAAGAAACAGACGAAAACGGCATATGCACGGCAACACAGGACTATGAGGACGTCAGACGCGTATGCGAACAGATTAAAATACCCTATTATACGGTAAACTTTGCAAAGGAGTATCGCGAGCGGGTTTTTTCTTATTTTCTGGAGGAATATAAAAGAGGCCGAACACCGAACCCCGATGTACTTTGTAACTGCGAGATCAAATTCAAGGCTTTTTTGGATTTGGCAATGACCATGGATGCTGCCGCGCTCGCGACCGGACACTATGCGCGACTTGACAAAAGAAACGGCGTAAGACTGCTGCGCGCTTTCGACTTAAATAAAGACCAGACTTATTTTTTGGCCGGACTGACACAAAAGCAGCTTGAAAAGGCTATGTTTCCCATAGGTGATATTGAAAAGCCGGAGCTTAGGCGAATAGCCGCCCAAGCCGGACTCGCGACGGCGATGAAAAAGGATTCCACTGGCGTCTGTTTTATCGGCGAGCGTGATTTCAAAAAATTTCTTATGCAGTATCTTCCCGCCCAGCCCGGCGAAATGATCGATCTGAGCGGCAGGGTGATCGGCAGACACGACGGCTTGATGTATTACACGATTGGACAGCGACGCGGCTTGGGAATAGGAGGAAAAGATTTCGGCAGCGGCGAAAGCTGGTTCGTGATCGGGAAGGACATGCAGCGAAACAGGCTTATCGTGCAGCAGGGAGAACATGAGGAACTGTATTCGCTGGGGCTTTGGGCACAAAAGATCAGCTTCATTTCTGGAGAGGCGCCCGCGAGAAGCTTTTCCTGTACTGCAAAGTTTCGCTATCGCCAAGGCGATCAGGCCGTAAAGGTTAGCATGGACGGAGCTGGATGCTCGATCGATTTTGAAAAACCCCAGCGCGCGGTTACGCCGGGGCAATGGGTTGTATTGTATCGGGACGATGAATGCTTGGGGGGAGGCCCTATTGACAACGTCCGCCCGATGAAGAAAATCAGGATCGGGTAAGAAGCTCGGAAAAAATCGGCTCAAAAAACTGAAGATCCCCGCTGGTTTCAAAGATGACAGCACCTTCGCCTTCTGTTTTAAGAAGGCGTTTTTCTTCCAATACGCGTTGGAGCTGACGCGCGGTCGCTAAATTACCGTCAAATAAACGCACTTCACCGCGAAAATGACCGGCGGCATAGCGCGCGAAGGCCTCTTTGATAAAGACGTAATGCGTGCAGCCAAGAACGATACCGTCGATGAGCATGCCTTGATATGCGGAAAAGTACCTATCAAAGAGATCATCGAAGGCATCGGCTCGGAATACGCCCTTTTCAATCCGATCCACAAGCCCCGGGCAAGGAACATTGATTACACGGGAGGGATCCTTCATTCGGCTTTGAAGCGCGCGGTAACGTTCAAGACGTGTGGTCGCAAGCGTCGCCGCCATGAGAATCTTGCCGTTTCCCGGCGTTTCACAGGCGGGTTTGATTGCGGGCTCGATGCTGATGACAGGAATATCAAGTTCTGCACGGATTCTGCTGACACAAGTGGCTGTGGCGGTATTACAAGCAATCAAAATGATCTTTACGTTCTGCTTTTGAAGCAGATGCGCGCAATCAAAGGTCAAAGCTGTGATCTCCGCTTCGCTCTTCTCTCCGTAAGGCGCGTTAGCATTATCACCGTAATAAATAAAGGTCTCTTTAGGCAAAAGCCGCAGAGCTTCCCGCAGGACGCTCGCGCCGCCCAGCCCGGAATCAAACACGCCGATTGGACGATTTGACATGGATTCGCCTCCAGTTAGAAACAGAAATTATGCTGTCTATTATAGAGGAACAAGCAGAAAATCGCAAATTTCACTTTTTTTAAAAAAAATTTGAAAACCCTGTTGACAAGCCCGACAAAGTTTGCTATCCTATACAAGCTGCTTCAAGCGAGTGACACACACGAAACACTCAAGTGCAAGCGAGCAAGCACCTTGAAAACTATATAGTGCATTAAAGAAGAAGAAACAAAC
>CAZNJN010000178.1:309-3712 GCA_964573365.1 uncultured Oscillospiraceae bacterium | reverse complement strand
ACGAACGGAAAAAAGGCAATATCTTCTTCAGCAACGACGCCGTTTCGGTGGCGGCGCTTATAGTTTTCGATTTGGCGCAAAAGATATTCGCGAAGCACGATCACGTCCTCTGTGGAGCGCACGCCGCCCTTGGTCTGCAACAGATGAATGGGGACAGAGATGACCTGACCTACGGTCTCGGCGTACTCGTAAAGGATGGGCTTGCGAAGAATCTTATAGGCGGTCTGCTCAATGCCGTTGTTCTTAACCGTGATTTTGTCCGCGACAAGCAGATTGCCCTCGTAGGTGGTCTTAAAATCCTTGCCCGGCTCCTCATAGCCGCGCATGACCTGCTCCGCCTCCTCGGTAAAGTCGATCGTTAGCTGACTTTTGCGGTTTTTCTCAATGCTCTTGGCGACTTTAGAGAGGGTGGAGGGGTTGACATATTCGGAATCGTTGAGCCCGTTCATGGCGCGATAGACCATCGCGGGCGTAATGACGTTGTTTTCCGCCTCGTAGAGCGTGATGACCCCGCTGTAAACGGCGCTGTCATAGGGCGTATACTTTTGTCTTGAGGCGGTAATGACGGCTTTATCGTCGCCAAAGGTCAAAATCGCTTTGGTGAGCGCCGGCTTTCTCGCCCCGCGTTTGGGCGAGGCCACGACCATATCCAGCTCGCCGCCCTCGGTCGGACTTTTGGCAAGCTCGTCGGAGAGACGCGTACCCGCCATCACGTATTCGGTGGGCAGAATGCTGATGATGCTTTCAAGATCCATGGGCGCGAGCCGCGCGCTCGTATCAAAGCGCTTGGGGAAATCGGTCAAGAGAAAATCCTTCAAAAGCGACTCGTCCACATCGGGCATATCGCCCTCCGCCAAGCCGAAATGCTTGCGCGCGTCGTTGCAGAGCGCCTGCAGGATCCACGCGGGATGCTCACCCGAAAAGCTCAGCTTTTCCTTGCGCTCGCTGCTGGTGTTTTTGAGAAATTCGCGCGGCTCCTCCACCGGCGTATTGCCGTCGTAGAGCAGCGCGGGCGAAAGCGAAAAGCGCGCGCCAAGGGCGGAGCATTGTTCGTCGCTCAAAGCCGAAAGCACCGCGCCGCCGAGCGCCTCGCAGGCGGGCAGTATCGTTTCGTCGAGCTTTGACATCGCAAAAGAAATGCGGAGAAATTCCGCGTAGCTGTCTTTTAGCTTTTCTCGTATCGTCTGCATGAAAAAATTATAGCATAGAAAAACACGGCTTTGCAATCGCCGGAAAGAAGAACCGTGTCAAACAAAGCGGAACAATGCTTGATAAGCGCGTAACAGTTTGCTAAAATATATATATTCACTTTACAAAGCTACCTATATAACAAAATCGATGATTGCCGTTTGGAGGAGAGTGTGCAGCAGACCTTATTGATAACAGGTCATAACATGGAATTTGTCTATACGGTGATCGAGCATATACCGGTTGATTTTTATATCACCTATTGCCCGCTTTCGCCGTTGCGCATTTCAAAGGCCATCAAGCGGCTTAACGCGCGCGTGCTGGTTATCTGTCTCGATTTTGAAACGGCAGAAACCATGGAGATCTACCGCACCATGCGCGACTGGGAGCTTTTCAGTCAGCTCAAGCTCATCGTGATCGGCAAAAGCGACGACTGCAAGCGCTTTGAGGAGCAGATCGGCTTTTGCAACGCCACGATGTTTAGCCGCCCGCTCAAGGTGGAGCGCTTCCTCGCGGAGCTGGATAACTATATCACCACCAACCGCGAGCAGGCGATCTTTAACGAGGAGGAGGCCTGGCTTAATGATTTTGTGCCGGAAAACGACGAGGACAGGCTCCGCCTTAAGATGGATGTGGTCAGCGCGCAGGCGCGCGAGGACGCGCGGCGGGAAATGAACCAGGGGACGGTGCTGGTGATCGACGATGATCCCAAAATGCTTGCGACCATCAAAAAATACCTGGAGGATCTATTCAGCGTCGTACTTGTGCCAAACGGAAAGCTTGCAAAAAAATATTTGGAACAGAACCATGCGGACTTGATTCTGCTGGACTATGTGCTTAAATTTGAGGATGGGCCGACGCTTTACCGTTACTTTAAGATGGACGACAACACACGCAGTATCCCCATTATATTTTTAACGGGCGTGACGGATAAGGATAAGGTGCTCAACATAATCAAGCTGCAGCCGCAGGGCTATCTGATTAAGCCTGTAAAAAGAGCGGAGCTGATCGCGCGTATCATTGAAACGATGGGCAGCGCAAAAGAAAAGGATGATGAAGAATGAGCGTAAATGAGGGCGACCCGCGGATTCCGGGCATCAACTATGCCAACGGACTGGCCTATTCGGAAACGCCGGAGATTTTTTATTCCATGCTCCAAGGCTTTTACGCCGATATAGAAAAACAAAGCGCAGCCATACGCCGCGCGCTCAAAAACGAGGAGCTGACGGAGCTGGAGAGGGAGCTACACTCTCTGAAAAGCAGCGCGCGTCTCATCGGCGCGGACACGCTTTCGCAAATGGCGGAGGAGCTTGAGCGCTACGCCAAGGAAGGCGATCTCAAAAGCATACGCCTTCGCGCGCCCGCATTGATCGTGCAATACAGGAGCTACCTTTCAATTTTAGAGCCTTACGCCAAAAAGAAAAGCGAAAACAAAGAAAAGCTGGACAAGGAAACGCGCGCGTCCCTGCTTGAAGCGCTCTGTATGGAGCTTGAAGTCTTCAATCTGGACGGCACGCTCGATATTGTGGAGCGTCTTGAAAACAGCGAGCTGCCCGAAAGCGAAAAAGAGAAATATGAGGGGCTTTTTTCGGCGGTATCGGAAGTGGAATATGAGGACGCCGAAGCGCTTGCCAAGGAGCTGCTGCTCGATAAAGAATAGGCGCCGCTCATGAGGGCGCCAAGAGCGAGCTAGGGAGGTTTCACGTTGTTTATAGCCTATGTAACGATGCAATCCGTTTCTATTCTTGTGGCGCTGGTTCTTTTCGTAGACGTCGCCCGTTCGCGCCCTTCCAAAATACAGGCGCGCTGCATCGCGCTGATGTGCGCCTATATCCTTTATTCGCTTGCGTTTCTTATAGAGCTTACAAGCTCGGAGGTCTCGGTTCTTTCCGTCTGCTGCAAGCTGGAATATTTCAGCCTTTGCGCGCTCACCGTGGCGGACATATGGTTTTGCTCGGAGTTTTGCCATTTTAAGGTTCCGCGCGTGATCTATACGATCTGCGGCGTAATCAGCGCCGTGATCATCGGCGTGCTTTTTACGATCGATTATCACGAGCTCATGTATAAAAAGATGGAAATGATCTATAACGGATATTTCTATCAGTGCTTAATGACGCCGGGGCCGTTTTACTGGATACCCTACGCCTACTATGTCATCACGAACGCATCGCTGATTCTCATCTGCGCAAGACGCTATTCGCGCTATCAAGGCGTA
>CAZNJN010000178.1:0-299 GCA_964573365.1 uncultured Oscillospiraceae bacterium | reverse complement strand
TGGTCTTAGGGATAGGCGCGAGCATGTGCTTGAGCGAGCTGTTGCTTTGGCACTGGACCATACGGTCGATCCATTCGCGCCAGTACCGGTCGTCGATCTTGCCGCGCATCTCGCGCAGCGCGGTTTCGGCGCTCACGTTTGCCTTCATCTCCCGACAAAAGGTCGAGAGGATCGTCTTCATCGGTTCGCTGGTCGTTTTCAGCGCTTCCTCTGTCGCCGCAAGCACGTCGGGGATCTGGATGTAGTGGACTACTATCATAAAACAGGACACCCACGAATCCAAAAAATGATATAATCCA
>CAZNJN010000177.1:0-3757 GCA_964573365.1 uncultured Oscillospiraceae bacterium | reverse complement strand
AAAGCTCCTCGTCCAGATCCCGCATATAGGCGGCGACGCGAGGCTGAATGGCGCCGAAATAGTGGTCGTCAAGCTCCTGCCCCTTCGGTGGCGGCGCTCCAAAGAGCGTGCGTGAGCAGAAAAGCAGATCCCGCCGCTTTTCCATCAAGCTTTTATCGATTAAAAAGTATTCCTGCTCCGCGCCTACCGAAGCGATCACACGCTCCACATCGTCTTGCCCAAAGAGCTTGAGAATGCGCTTTGCTTGCGCTTCAACCTTTTCCATTGAGCGCAGCAGCGGCGTCTTTTTGTCGAGCGCCGCGCCGCCGTAGGCAAAAAATACGGTCGGGATGCAGAGCGTATCGTTTTTGATAAAGGCGTAGCTTGTGGGATCCCAAGCGGTATAGCCGCGAGCTTCAAAGGTCGCGCGAAGACCACCCGAGGGGAAGCTCGAAGCGTCCGGCTCGCTCATGATCAATTCTTTTCCGGAAAACTCGGTGACGGCGTCGCCGTTTTTGCCCGGAGAAAGGAAACAGTCGTGTTTTTCAGCCGTGACGCCTGTAAGGGGCTGAAACCAGTGCGTATAATGCGTAGCTCCTTTTTCAATCGCCCAATCCTTCATCGCGGCGGCCACATCGCCGGCGATGTTTTTATCAAGCGCCTTGCCCGAGCGGATCGTATCCTTCAGCGCGGCGTAGATCTCCGGCTTCAATCTGGACTTCATGACCTTGTCGCTGAAAACCATTTCGCCGAAATCTTTACAGAAATCCATCATCATTATTTCGCACTCCCCAAAAATCCAAATATGAAATATTATATTCTCAGCCCTTTGAATCGTCAATCTACTTCACATCATATTTCTCAGTTTATAATACACGATGGCTATACTTTCGCGCAGATAATCGTTGGGCGTGATGTACCATACCCCGGGCGCGCCAAAACCTTCGGCGCGGATACCCAAGGAGGACGCGGCACAGCCCGCGCGGTAAACGTGAAAATAGGTACTCAGGTAAACGATCTCTGCATCCTTTGAAAAACACTGCGTGATCAGCGGATAGGAGAGAGAAAAGTTTTCATAGGTACTCATCGAGCCGCTTTCCATGACGATCCTTTCTTCACCAATGCCGAAAGATACGAGATAATTCTTCATGGCGAGCGCCTCGGGAATATCTTCGCCCGTACCTTGACCACCGCTGACAAAGCATACGGTATCCGGGTTTTCGTTTAGATAAAGCACGGCGGCGTCGAGTCGCTTAGTGAGGGTCAGCGTCGGACGACTCCCGCGCAGCGCACAGCCCAAAACCAGCAGCGCATCCGCGTTTTTTGGTGCTTCTTTGTGACCTTTGAAATAAAGAAACAGGCTGGTGCAGGCAAAAAAAAGAATCGACCCGCAATAGAAAGCAACGAGTAGCACGCGAAAAAGTCTGCCAAAACCCGCTTGTGACCAAAGGCGAAAGGGAGCATAAAAAAGACCGAGCAAAAGGAGCGGCAGGCCATACATGGCCGGCAGCCAAATGCCGAGGTTACGCGCGCGGAGGGAAAAGAACAGCGTATCCGCGCAAAGCAGAGAGCCGGCAAAGAACAGAAGCCATTTCATATGAGCAAAGGGGTGCATACCTGTCCTTTCATTTCTGTTATTCATATTTCTTTTGCAGTATATCATACGAAGGCAACAAACCAATGCACTGAATTGTGAAGATTTTTCCACATCGGGATCATGCGGATTGTCTTAAAACCCTTTTCATGATATGATAAATTGATTTTTTATGGAGGTAGACCATGAGCTTTTTAGATAAAATCTTGGGCAACACGTCAGACGCCCAGATTAAAAAATTAAAACCCATACTTCAAAGGATCAACGCGCTTGAAGACGAAATACACGCGTTAAGCGACGCGCAACTTCGAGCAAAGACGGATGCGTTTAAGCAAAGACTCGAAAAGGGTGAAACGCTCGACGATATTCTTCCCGAAGCATTTGCGGTGGTTCGGGAGGCCGCGCAGCGCACCATCGGGCAGCGGCATTATGATGTACAGCTTTTGGGTGGCGTCGTTCTGCATCAGGGCCGCATTGCGGAGATGAAAACCGGCGAAGGAAAGACGCTTACGGAAACGCTGCCCGTTTATCTTAACGCGTTGACGGGTCACGGCGTACATGTCGTGACCGTTAACGACTATTTGGCAAAGCGCGACGCACAGTGGATGGGAAAGGTGTATAAGTTTCTCGACTTGAGCGTGGGTTGCATTGTGCATGATCTTGACAATACCGAGCGGCGAGAGGCGTATAACTGCGACATCACCTATGGAACGAACAACGAATTTGGCTTCGATTATCTTAGAGACAACATGGTTGTCTATAGAGAGGAAATGGTACAGCGCGAGCTGAACTACGCGATTGTGGACGAGGTAGACTCCATTTTAATTGATGAAGCGAGAACCCCGCTGATCATTTCGGGTCACGGCGAAAAATCCACGGATATGTACCAGCTTGCGGATCGATTCGTGCGCAAGCTTGAACGCGGCGAAAACGTTGAAAAGATGAGCAAAGCCGAATCTCTGATGGGCGAGGATCAGCCGGAGAGCGGCGACTATATGGCGGATATCAAGGCGCGCACAGTGGCGCTGACGCAGCAGGGCATGAACAAAGCGCAGGCATTTTTCGGCATCGAGGATATTTCGGCGACGGAAAATACGGAAACGCTGCACCATATTCAGCAGGCGCTCAAGGCGCATGCGCTTTTCCAGCGCGACAAGGATTATGTCGTGCAGGAAGGGCAGGTGCTCATCGTCGATGAATTTACGGGACGCCTTATGGTGGGACGCCGCTACAGCGACGGACTGCATCAGGCGCTTGAAGCAAAGGAAAACGTAAAGGTCGAGCGCGAGAATAAGACGCTTGCGACCATCACGTTCCAGAATTATTTTCGCATGTTCAAAAAGCTTGCGGGCATGACCGGGACGGCCAAGACCGAGGAGGACGAATTCCAGGCCATTTACAATCTGGACGTTGTGGAGATCCCGACCAATAAGCCAATGATCCGAACGGATAATAACGATACCGTATATCGCAGCGTGCGCGGAAAGCTGAACGCCGTGATCGAGGAGATCGTAGCGACACACAAGACGGGTCAGCCCATTCTCGTCGGTACGATTTCGGTGGAAATGAGCGAGATCGTTTCCGCGCTGCTTTCTAAGCGCGGCATCAAACACGAAGTGCTCAACGCCAAGCTGCACGCAAAGGAAGCGGAGATCGTGGCGCAGGCGGGTCAATACGGCAGCGTAACGATCGCGACCAACATGGCGGGACGCGGCACGGATATTCTTCTTGGCGGAAACCCCGAATTTCTGGCGCGGCGCGAGCTTCGTCAGGAGGGAATGGCGGAGGAGCTTATCGAAGAAGCGACGGGACATGCGGAAACGGACGACGAAGCGATTCTGGAAGCGCGCGGAAAATTTGCAGAGGCCTATGCCCGAAATAAAAAGCTGACCGATGAGGAGCACGAAAAGGTCGTCGCGGTCGGAGGCTTGCATATCATCGGAACCGAAAGACATGAATCCAGACGTATCGATAACCAGCTCCGCGGCCGCGCGGGCAGACAGGGCGATCCGGGCTCCACACGCTTTTATGTGTCGATGGAAGACGAGCTGATGCAGCGCTTTGGCGGCGAGCGGGTGAAGGGTCTTATGGAAAGAATAAGCCCCGAGGATGATATTCCCATCGATATGGGCATTATCACCAAGCAAATTGAAAGCGCCCAGCGCAGGGTGGAAGCCCACAACT
>CAZNJN010000176.1:0-3772 GCA_964573365.1 uncultured Oscillospiraceae bacterium | reverse complement strand
TCGCTTGGGTCTATGCAGCGCGCCCGGATCCATGCCGCCGGAGAGCGTCTTGCCTGTGGCGGGAATGGTGATGTTGTATGCGCGCGCAAGACGCGTGATCGAATCCATCAGCACCACAACGTCCTTGCCCTGCTCAACTAAACGCATCGCGCGCTCCTGCGTCATCTCCGCTACGCGCGCGTGATGCTCGGGCAGCTCGTCAAAGGTGGAAAAGAGCACCTCGCCCTTGATAGATCGCTGCATATCCGTGACCTCCTCGGGGCGCTCGTCGATCAAAAGGACGATCAGGTGGACGTCAGGATAATTCGTTGCGATGCCGTTGGCAATGTTCTTTAACAAGGTCGTCTTTCCGCTTTTAGGCTGGCTCACAATCATGCCGCGCTGTCCCTTGCCGATCGGCGCGATCAAGTCGATCAAGCGGATCGCCAAATTCTGTTCGCGGTCGCCACCCTTCGTTTCAAGCGTAAGCCGCTCCTCGGGATATATCGGTACCAGCTCCTCAAAGGGCTTGCGATGCGCTACTTCTTCAGGATCCTCGCCGTTGATGGCGGTAATATAGAGCAGCGCAAGAAAGCGTTCGCCCTCCTTGCTGGGACGGGTCTTTCCGGTTACGAGATCACCCGTGCGAAGACCGAAACGGCGAATCTGTGCAATCGAAACGTAGACGTCATGGTTTCCCGGCAGATAGTTTTCGCTGCGTAAAAAGCCGTAGCCATCGGGCAAAACCTCAAGCACACCCTCGCACTCACCGCAGGCGCCCGTTTCAAGCATTTCAGGTACGGCGGGATTGCTCGTGCCATATTCCTTGTTATAATAGCCCTCGCTGCGGTTACGGCGATAGGCGTCCGTGTCCTCTCCGCCCTCAAAGCCCTGCTGCGCAAAATCGCGCCCATAGCCCTGCTCCTGATACGGCTGCTGTTGCTGGCGGTAATCCTGTCTGTTGTCATAGGCGGGACGGTTATAGCCTTGGTAGTTTCCGGTTTGGTTATGCGTTCCCTGCGGATAGGACGAGCGTCTGTTATCATAATTGCTTTGTCGGCTGTAGCCCTGCTGATAGCCGTTATACGCGTTTCGCCTCGGCTCATAGCCGCTCTGTCTGGGCGTAAAGCTCTGCTGCTGATAGCCGCCTTGATTATAGCCCGCTCCGTAGCTTGGGCTGGGTCTATATGGCTGCGCAGCAGAAGCAGTCGGTACCGGCGTCTGCTGAGGGGACGCGTTTCTTTCCTCCGACTCCTTTACCTCCGCGAGCTCAAGCGCCGCATTTTCGGTGTTTTCCGTTTCGGAAAGCTCCTCGCTATCCTCGGCAGGTTCTATACCGCCGTTCATAATCAACTCCACAAGTTCGTTTTTACGATACTTTGTGATGGATTTTACACCCTGAAGCTTTGCGATCTCACGAAGGTCGCTCAAACTTTTCTCCAGAAGCATCTCTCTGGTCACTTAATTTCCCCTTTCTTGTATGCGAAAATTCATAATAAACAATAAGTCAAAGTGGCAAAGCATCAAATGTGCATAACAAAATAAAGCTTGCTGTCCGCTCTTTTCCATAATTATGTCCGGTTTTTCGAGAATATAAACAATGGATCGGATAGGAATATAATCTACTGCTTTTACCATATTCATCATACAATGGAAAAGCGCCTATTGTCAAGACGAAAGCCACCGAAAACACCCGCGTTTTCTGTGGTATTTATAATGAGAACAAGCATATATATTAGAAACACATATACCGGGAGGAGCTTGAATGGATACACGCAGTATTGAAAGCGGCGCCATCCGCCGCACCCATGCCATACACATTGAGGAACGCGCCTTGATGAGCGTTACCGGCGTTAAAGACGTCGATTCCTTTAACGAACAGTCCATCCGACTTTTGACCGATCTGGGCGATCTTTGCATTGAAGGAAGCAATCTGCGCATCACCAAGCTGAATCTGGACGACGGGCAGGTTTTGCTTGAGGGGGAGATCATCGCAATGGAATACGCGGAAGCCGAGGAACGCGGTTCCGTCTTTTCCCGCTTGTTCCGTTAATGATGTGGAATACGCAGGAATACGTCGTCGTGCTCGGCTGCCTGTGTACGGGTATGCTGCTTGGCTTTCTCTACGATCTGTTTACGCTTTTGCGCCTGCCCTTTCACAGTAAAATCACCGACGCGCTCTTAGACGCATTGTTTTATGTATGCGCGCTGCTCCTTAGCGCGTTCTCTTTACTTGTGTTTAACGATGGGAAGGTGCGCTTTTATTCCCTTTTCTCCATTCTTCTGGGTTGTTATCTTTTCATGCGTGTTCCTTCTCGCTTTGTGAGGAACACGCTTCGCCGTCTCACGGCGAAAATTCATAAAAAATAGCTTGCGCAAATCTGTGAACTATATCATAATTAGTATGTATAAAAGTAGCTTTGGGCTTTGCGAAAGGTTAGTCTTTACAGATGGACAATAACTCGAAACACAGAAAGACGACGCCTAAGTTCTTCTTTCTGCTGACGCTCATATGTATTGCGGCAGCCTGTTTCGTTTATGTTTCGCAGGAGCAAAAGCTGCACGATATCAAATCCGAGACCGAAGCCCTTCAGGAAGAATACGACGGGCTGCTCAGTGAAAAGCAGCGCATTGAATATATGATCGAATACGCGCAAAGCGATACCTATCGTATACAATACGCCCGTGAAAAGCTTGGTTATGTGGGCGAAAATGATATTAAATTTGATATTGAGGAATAATGTGGACCGTCATCGACATCGGCAGTAATTCCATCCGTGCCATGGACGTATCGGATGAAGGCGTTTTCGATCGGAAACGCCTTCTTACAACGCGCCTTGCGGCAGGTCTGGATCAAAACGGCCTGCTCGCAGAAGCAGGCATAGAGGCGAGTCTTTCGGCGATTCTGCGCTTTTCGCGCGAAGCGAAACTGCGGGGCGCTCATGTATGCGCGTATGCGACAAGCGCCGTCAGAGACGCCAAGAACAGGGAAGTCTTTTTAAGCCGCATGAAAGAAGGCTGCGGCCTTCACGTCGATGTTCTTTCAGGCGAGCAGGAGGCTCATTACGCGCTTTTGGGGGCGGGCAGCGAGGGACTTGTGGACATTGGCGGGGGAAGCTCGCAGATCGTTACCGAAGCCTTCGCGCAGAGCCAGCCGATCGGCTGTATTCGCGCTGCGGAGCTTGGCAGCCGCGAAGCGATCGAGCAGCGCTGCCGAGCCCTTTTCCGCTTTCCCCGTTTTCGGGTGAACGGCTGGTGCGGCGTGGGCGGCACGCTTACGACGCTTGCGGCGCTTTCTCAGCAACTTCGCGCCTATGAACGCGAGCGGGTCAACGGTACCGTCCTAACGGGGGAAATGGTGAACGAGTTAATCGTCGAGCTTGAGGAAATGGGCGAGCGCCGCGCGTCTCATCCTCTGTTAAAGGAACGGCATGACGTTATTATTCCCGGAGCCGTCATCGCGCATTTCATCATGATGGGGATGGGCATCCATGAGCTGCGCGTTTCCGACGCAGACGGTATGGAGGGCTACTATCTCGCCAACTGCGCAAAAAAAGACCCGCCGCGAGCTTGAGTCATAATATCACAGCTTTCGTCCATCTGTGCGTTTGCAATTTTTATACAAATTACCTATACTAGATATCAGCATGAATCAATTTGGAGAAGGAGGATCGACGTATGCCTAGAAAGCATGGCGCCTATGCGAGTGTTCGCGAGGCAATCCTTGATGTCGCGTCCACCCTGTTTCTCCAAGGCGGCGTCCATGCCGTGAGTCTCCAAGATATTGCCGCGG
>CAZNJN010000175.1:3430-3797 GCA_964573365.1 uncultured Oscillospiraceae bacterium | reverse complement strand
CTGTTTCATAGGCGCCGCGAATTTCGCTTGAGCGCAATAAATAGCCGCCGGTCGGAAAGTCCGGACAGGGCAGCACGTCCATCAGCTCGTCGAGCGTAACGTCGGGATTCTCCATCTGCAATATGACCGCGTCGATGGATTCGCCGAGGTTGTGCGGAGGAATATTGGTGGCAAGTCCCACGGCGATGCCGCTTGCTCCGTTAACCAACAGATTTGGAAAGCGGCCGGGCAGCGTATCGGGTTCTTTTAATGTATCGTCAAAATTGAGGCTGAAGGAAACAGTCTCTTTATCAAGATCACGCAAAAGCTCAAGCGCCAGGGGCGTCATACGCGCTTCCGTATAACGCATGGCGGCGGCGGAATCGCC
>CAZNJN010000175.1:0-3420 GCA_964573365.1 uncultured Oscillospiraceae bacterium | reverse complement strand
TCAACACTGCCAAAGTTACCATGACCATCCACAAGGGGCATCTGCATATTGAAGCCCTGCGCCATGCGAACCATCGCGTCATAGACGGAAGAATCTCCGTGCGGATGGTACTTGCCCAGACAATCGCCTACGATGCGGGCGCTTTTTCTATGCGGCTTATCGGGGGTGATCGAAAGCTCATTCATCGTAAAAAGAATACGCCGCTGCACGGGTTTCAGCCCATCCTCCACGCGCGGAAGAGCGCGCTCAAGAATGACATGCTCCGCGTAAGGCAGCATGGAATCGTGCATAACCTCATCCATGCCCTTCGATATGATCGTATCGTTAAAAATGATCGGTTCGTCTTTCTTTGCCATGTTTTATGCGTCTCTCCTATCTCCCGCGTTCTGCACGTCCGCTCTTTGCGCAAAGGTATCCTGCTTGTTGAAGTTGGCAAATTCGCTGATGTATTCCTTGCGGGGCGCGACCTTATCACCCATGAGAATCGTGACAAGGTGCTCGACGTCCGCCGCGTCCTCAAGATCGACGCGAATCAGAGAACGATTTTCCGGATTCATGGTAGTTTCCCAAAGCTGCTCGGGGTTCATTTCGCCAAGTCCTTTATAACGCTGCAATACATAGCCCTTTCCGATCGCTTTCGTGAGTTTGCTTAGTTCTCCGTCGGAATAAGCGTACTGGATTTTATTCCCCTTTTGAATTCTATAAAGCGGCGGCAAGCCAATGTAAACATGCCCATCCGTGATCAGCTCCTTCATATAACGGTAGAAGAAGGTCAAAAGGATTGCCCGAATATGCGCGCCGTCCTGATCCGCGTCCGATAGAATGATGATCCGGTTATACTTGAGGGTGCTTAGGGTGAAGTCCTCCCCGATGCCCGTTCCGATCGCCGTGATCATGGAACGGATCTCCTCGTTTGCAAGCACCTGATCCAAGCGTTTCTTTTCCGCGTTCAGCGGCTTTCCTCGCAGCGGCAGGATCGCTTGAAAACGCCTGTCTCTGCCCTGCTTGGCGCTGCCGCCCGCCGAATCTCCCTCCACAATGAAAAGCTCATTGATGCTGGAATCTCTCCCCGTGCAGCTTGAAAGCTTGCCGACGAGAGGCGCGTTTTCCAGCTTGCTTTTTTCGCGCGCCATCGACTTTGCTTTTCTTGCCGTTTCGCGCACCTTTGCCGCTTTGAGCGCCTTATCAGCGATTAGATTTGCCGTGGCCGCATTTTTCAAATCCTCCAGAAACGGAATAAGCTGCTCTGCCATTACGCCTTCCACGGCGGGTCTTGCCTCGGTATTGCCAAGGCGTGTTTTAGTCTGTCCCTCAAACTGTATGCTGTGCATTTTGAGGGAGAGCGAAAATCCTCTCCTGTCAGCGAAGGGTCCTTATCCTTTAGCAGCTCTGTTTTTCGGCAATAATCGTTCAGAATTTTTGTGAGCGCCGACTTAAAGCCGATCTCATGCGTACCGCCTTCTGTGGTTGGAATGTTGTTGACATAAGAAAACAAACTTTCCGTATAACCGTCATTATGTTGAAGCGCAAGCTCAACACTGATGCCGTCCCGAATGCCGATAATATGGATGGGCTCCTCATACAAGGGCGTCTTATCCGCGTTGAGATACTTTACAAAGTCGCTGATGCCGCCATCAAATTTATACTCGTGTGCTTTAACGTTCCCTCGTTCCCGCTTGTCCTCAAATTTGAAGCAGATGCCCCGGTTGAGATACGCAAGCTCCCTTAGACGCCTTGCGATGATCTCCTGATTCATATGCAACGTTTCAAACACGCGGCTGTCGGGTAAAAAATGAACTTTTGTGCCCTGCTTTCTGGTTCTGCCGGTTTCGCGCAGCGGCGCCATGGGTTTTCCGCACTGCATCTTGCCGGCTTCATCTTCGTAGCTTCTGAATTTTTGCTCAAAAACATGCCCGTCACGGTAAACCTCAACATCTACATATTCGGAAAGCGCATTTACCACGCTTGCGCCTACACCATGAAGACCGCCGGAATAGCTATAGGAATCATTATCAAATTTACCGCCCGCATGCAACTGTGTGTAAACGACCTCAACGCCGCTCACTCCCAGCTTTTCGTGTATGCCCACAGGGATACCGCGACCGTTATCTTCCACGGTGATCGACTCGTCACGCTCAAGCGTTATGCTTACGGTGTCGGCATAGCCGTTTGCCGCTTCATCTACGGCGTTATCCACGATTTCCCAAAGCATATGGTGCAAACCGCGAAGCCCCGTGCTGCCGATATACATACCGGGTCGCATGCGCACAGCTTCAAGTCCCTCCATTACCTTGATATCGCCAACACTGTATTCTTTAGACATAAGGATTACCTTCCATTTGTATTTTCTACCTATTGTACCATAATGATTATAGCACTACTATCCATAGTGGGCAACAAAAACCACGTTTTACGCGGCGCGTCTATGGCTAGCTTGAAGCACGCAAGACCTTTTTCTGCTTATGGACTATTTTTTCAAAAGCAGGCCAACATTATAGCATTTTCAAACGCTAAATCATGTTATACTTAGCGATTATACGGATATTGATTCACAAAAGCAGAAAAGAGCTTGTATACATTGGAAAACCCAGATATCAAATGCGTAATGGTCATTGATGATATTCACGGGCAGCATAGCATTGCTTTGTTAGCATAAAAGCGAAAAGCACGATGCTTTGGCCTAACTGCCTCGCCGTGAGCTTCAAGGCGAGGCATGTTAATCACTGTTTAAGAAAATGGAAGAAGGATTATATACAAACGGGGATAAAATAGACGCACCAAAACTCAAGCGCAATCACGCCCATCCAGTAACCGCTGTTTGTATTGCTTGAAAAGACGCCAAATTGAGCTTTCTTGCTTCCGCTATTGTAACTCATGGCGCATTCACTGTCATGTCAATTTTATCAGCATCAATGTCTTGATGATTAAGAACAGAAAAGTAAACATTGCCGCATAAGGCTGTAAGCTCATCGCAAAGAGAAATACGCCAAGTACGCTTAAAATAAGAGATATCTTACTTATGCTTTTCAGCCAAACCGATAAGCCGCAGCTTTGAAGCGCCAATGTGAAGACGCCGCATAAGACAAGTCCCCAAACGATTATGAAATAGGGAATTCTTATATAGTTATGTACCTGCGTAAGCGAAAGCAGAGAAACCTCTTGAATCGTATCTCCTACTTTTTGACCGAAAAAAGGCAGAAACAGGAACATGATCATGGAACAGTCCAACAAGCCAAACACCAGATCACGAAAATGATGGATTTTTTCTCTGTTCTCCTCCTGCGCCGCCGCAAGTATTTCTTCGTTTGAAAGCAAATCGTCTAACGACACCGAAAAAAAAGCCGAAATCTCCTTTAGCGAGTCAATGGAGGGGTATCCTCTGCCGGACTCCCATTTTGAGATCGCCGTTCTTGAAACATA
>CAZNJN010000174.1:0-3913 GCA_964573365.1 uncultured Oscillospiraceae bacterium | reverse complement strand
CATCGGCGTAGCATAGTCTTCAAGCATCGTCACCGCGAGCGCGCCCGTCGCCCAGCCAAAGCGCATGCTCTTTTGCACATCGTAGCCCCGAAGCAGCCCGTAAAGCAGTCCGCCTACAAAGCCGTCGCCGCCGCCGATGCGATCAAGCACCTCGATTTCCCGGGGCTGCTCGACAAAAGCCGTATCCCCTTTTGTGACGATCGCTCCCCAGCGGTGTCTGTTCGCGCTTTCCACCTCCCGCAGCGTCGCGGCGCAAAGCTCTACGTTCGGATAGCGCTTTCGCACGCGCTGGGTCATATCAATAAAGGCGTCGATCTTTCTTTCAAGCTCTCCCCCGCCCGCCTCCGGCCCTTCCATGCCCAGCGCAAGCTGAAAATCCTCCTCGTTGCCGATCAAAATATCCGAGAGCGCCGCGATTTTTTTGAAGGTATCGCTAAGCTCTTGCTCTCTCCCCTTCCAAAAAGACGCGCGGTAGTTTAGATCAAAGCTCACCTTAGAGCCGTTGTCACGGGCCGCTTGCGCAAGCGTAAGGCAAAACTCCGCAGTGCTTTCGCTAAGCGCCGCGATCAAGCCCGAAAGGTGCAAGATCTGCGCGCCCTCCATCCTGAAGATGCGCTCCAGCTCGAAGTCCGCCGCGCAAAGCGTTCTGCCCACCTCGCCCGCGCGGTCATTCCATACGCGCGGTCCGCGCGCGCCAAAGCCGCTGTCCGCGATATTGAACTGGTGACGGCAGCCCCATGCCCCGCCCTGCTCCGTTTCCTTGCCCTCAAAGTCGATCCCGCGCGCGCGAAGATCCCGCTTGATCAGCTCTGCGACGGGGCTTTGCTTCACGAATTTCGTAAGCAGCTTGACCTTTAAGCCAAGCGACGCGCCGATGGTGAGCACATTGCTCTCGGCGCTGCTTGCCTGCATAAAAAAACTCCGGCTCGTATGCACGCTCTGTCTGTTTTCCGGCGTAAGGCGCACGCCCATACTCGTAGGGGCAAGGAGCGCGTAGCTTTGATTTTGTTTGAACTGCATTTTTTCTGTTCTCCTGACCGGCTTATTTTTCTTTGCCGTATATAAGTGTTCTATTTTTACATTAAACGAAAAATTGGCGTATTACAAGCGCCTATCGTCTTTATTTTGTTGCAATATATTGCTTCTTTTGCCATTGTGCTTTGCTGGACAGCGCATACTAAACATGATAGGATAAATAAACTAGCGCGATTTATCCCATTGTGTCTTGCGCGCAGCGATTGAATTTTACTTTGGAGGTACGCTCTATGAAAGATAAAAAGGTCTTGACGATTCAGGACATTTCCTGCGTGGGACAGTGCTCCCTTACGGTAGCGCTTCCTATTATTTCGGCCTGCGGCATCGAAACCTGCATTTTGCCCTCCGCCGTGCTCTCTACGCATACGGGCGGCTTTACAGGCTATACCTTCCGCGACCTTACCGACGACATGCCCTCTATTGCAGCGCACTGGCAAAAGGAAGGCATTCGCTTTGACGCGCTCTATACCGGCTATCTTGGCAGCGAGCGTCAGATCGGCTATGTTTGCGACATCATGGATACGCTGCTGAGCCAAGACGCGTACCGCATCGTCGATCCCGCGATGGCGGATAACGGCAAGCTTTACTATGGCTTTGACGAAAGCTTTGTGCGCTCCATGGCAAAGCTCTGCGGCCGCGCGGACGTCATTTTGCCCAACATCACCGAAGCCGCGCTTATGACGGGTATGCCCTATAAGCAGGAGCGCTATGATGAAGCCTATATCCTAGAGCTGCTCAAGCGTCTGCGCGATCTGGGCGCGCGCAAGATCGTACTGACCGGCGTAAGCTACGACGAAGCAAAGCTCGGCATCGCGATCTATGATGCGGAGCTTGGCGAGCCTGAATACTATTTCCACCAAAAGCTTTCCGTCAGCTCCCATGGCACTGGCGACGCTTACGCCGCCGCCTTTACGGGCGCGCTGATGCGCGATCATTCCGTGTTTGATTCCGCCCGCATTGCCGCCGACTTTACGGTTGAGTGCATCCTCAAAACCATGGACGACAAGGAGCACTGGTACGGCGTAAAGTTTGAAAAGGCTCTGCCGCTTTTGCTTCATCAGCTCAATCATTAAAAAGCAAAAACGTATTCGGTCAATTTATTACATTCCAGTCGGTACGCGAAATAATCTGCGTACCGACTTTTAATATTGAAGCGCTTTAGTCTCGCTGCCTGAGCAGACGCCGCACGCGGTTGAGATGCCTTTCAAAATAGCCCTGCGAGATGAATTCCGCGAGCACATACTGGTCAAAGGCGGGTACGGTGCAGGAATAAAAGCCCAGCCTTTCTTCATAACGCGATAAAAGCCGCTCGGGCAGTATCATATAGCCCATGCGCATAGAGGGCGCGAGACTCTTGGAAAAGGTGTTGATATAGAGCACCGAATCCGTATCATCCATCGCAAACACGGTTTGCTGCGGCTTTCGCGCCAGGCTGAACTCCGAATCGAAATCGTCCTCTACAATAAATCCGCCTCGTTTTTTCGCCCACTCTATATAGGCGTAGCGCTTGGCGGCAGGCGCGCTCACGCCGCTTGGGTAGCTATGAAAGGGCGTGACATGCAGCACCTTCGCGCCGGTGTTTTCTAAGCTTTCCTTCGCGATTCCGTCGTGATCCATTGTAAGCAGCTCAAGCTTCACCCCATACGCTCCGTACACAAGACGGATCTTTTCATACGAGGGATGCTCCACGCCAAACACCGTTTCCCGCCCGAAAAGCTGCGCCACCAAGCCGTAGAGATACTCGGCGCCCGAGCCGATCACGATCCGCTCCGGATTTACGCTCATACCGCGATAGCGCAGCAAATGCGCCGCGATCGCGTTGCGAAGCTCCGCTGTGCCAAAGCGCGGGGGCTTTAAGAGCAGCTTCTCGCTGTATTCCGTAATAACGCGGCGCATGATCTTCGCTAGCGCCGAAAATTGAAACTCCGTGTCCGGCCTATCGGGCGCATCTGAAAGGGGCAGCGCGGGCGGCGTAGAAAGCGGCATATTTTTTGCCAATTCCTCGCCCGCTACAAAAAAGCCGCTGCGCGCGCGCGAGGAAACATAGCCCTCCGCCACAAGCTGCATATACGCCGTTTCCACTGTGATCACGCTAATGCCCAAATGCTCCGCCAGCGCGCGCTTGGAGGGCAGCCGCTCGCCGCTTAAAAGCCGTCCCGCGATCATATCGCGGCGTATTGCCTCGTAAAGAAAATCGGATTTCGTTTTTCCCCCGCGGTTTTCCATATTGTATGTAAGCATATCTGACCTTATATTTCTTTCCTGTTTTGACGATTTTCATAATATCAAT
Source organism: uncultured Oscillospiraceae bacterium (assembly GCA_964573365.1). GTDB lineage: Bacteria > Bacillota > Clostridia > Christensenellales > CAG-138 > JAQVRG01. The sequence goes on along the minus strand of CAZNJN010000174.1, from coordinate 588 downwards.
CTGTGCTTATAATAAGCGCAGCAAGTAAGCGTGTCAAGCCGCAACAAGGAGGACAATCTGATGAAAACGAATGAACGGTATTCCATCCGTATGCTCTGTGTGACCGGTATGTTTATGGCGATGAACATTGCCCTAAGCTCCTTTGGCGTTCCCGTGCCGGGCGGTCATTTTTATCTCAACGACATCGTGATCTGCGCTGCTGCGATTCTGCTGCCTGTCTTCCCCGCCTTTGTGGTCGGCGGCGTCGGCGCGTTTTTGGGCGATCTGTTATTTTACCCGACGCCCATGTTTGTGTCTCTTGCGACGCACGGCCTGCAGGCGATCGTGATCGCACTTTGCGCAAAGCGGCTCTTTGGCGGAAAGCGGCCCGTCGCCGCGGCGGTCGTGGGCGTAAGCCTCGGCGCGCTCATCATGGTGATCGGCTACAGCCTTGGCAGAGCCTTTATCTACAGCACGCCCGAATACGCCCTGCTCAAGCTTCCCTATCAGCTTTTGCAGGCGGCGGTCGGCGCGATCGTATCTGTACCGCTCTGCTTTAAGGCGGGCGTCAAGCAGCTCTATGACAAGGCGCTGCTGCACTAAAGCACG
>CAZNJN010000173.1:0-3981 GCA_964573365.1 uncultured Oscillospiraceae bacterium | reverse complement strand
TGCACATTTCGTGCATTTGTACGATAATTTGGTTGGTAAGTTTGTTTTTTCACAACTCAATTTTACCAGAAAACGGAGCCTTTGTCGCTGCTTTCGCAACGACTTAGCTCCGCTTTTCTTTGGCCTGTTTTGCTACAGCCCCTTCTTTTTTTAGCGGGGTTTTGACGGAGAAGCGGACATCTTCACCCCTTCTATATACTTAATCGGTATACAATAGGGACGGCAATAATGATTGTGTGAGCCGTATGCTCAGAAAGGAAGAAACAATGGCAACCTTTTTAATCGGACTCGCGATACTCGTTGTTGGGGGATTGCTTTACGGCAAGTTCTGTGAAAAAGTCATGGCGCCTACGGACGCGCCTACCCCTGCAACTCGAATGGCTGACGGCGTTGACTATGTCGCCATGCCCAAATGGAAAAACTCTCTCATCAACCTGCTTAACATCGCAGGCACCGGTCCTATTCTCGGGCCTATTCAAGGCATTCTCTTCGGGCCTATCGCATTTTTACTCATCCCCATCGGCTGTGTTTTGGGAGGAGCTATGCATGACTATATGTCCGGTATGCTCTCCATTCGCAACGACGGCGCTCAGATGCCCGCAATCATCCGTAAATATACCGGAAAAACCGTATTTAACATTTATAACGTTTTTGTTATCCTGCTTATGCTGCTTGTCGGCGCGGTGTTTATCTATACACCCGGCGACATTGCCGCCACACAGCTTTTCGGTCTTTCCGGCGCAGCTACCGATCCTTGGACTTGGGTGATCTATGCCGTTATTTTCCTGTATTATTTAGCCGCGACCGTATTCCCGATCGATAAGATCATAGGCCGTATCTATCCCATCTTCGGCGCTATTTTGCTTTTCTCCGCCGTTGGCGTGTTTATCGGTCTCTTTACGCACGGTTACAAACTCACAAATTTCACCGGCCTTATAACCGTTACGCAGGACAATTTGATCCCTGTGTTCTTCATCACGGTTGCTTGCGGTATTCTCTCGGGCTTCCATTCCACGCAGACCGCCATCATCGCCCGCTCCATGCGTTCGGAAAAAGAAGGCCGCATGACCTTCTACAACATGATGATTCTGGAAGGCTTCATCGCTATGATCTGGGCTGCCGCCGCTATGGGCGCATACAACATGAATCTTGCTGAAGTCGGCGTAACAGGCGCGACCTCCGTTGTAGGTATCGTAGCTAAAAACATGCTCGGCAGCGTAGGCGGTTTCATCGCGATTCTTGGCGTAATCGTCCTGCCCGTCACCTCCGGCGATACGGCACTTCGCGGTGCGCGACTGATGATCGCTGATTATCTGCATATGGATCAGAAAGATCCTAAAAAGCGTCTAGGCCTTTCCGTCATTATCTTTGCTCTCGTAGCCGTTATTCTGGTTTGGTCCAAGAGCTCTCCGCAAGGCTTCACGATTCTCTGGCGTTATTTTGCATGGAGCAACCAGACCATCGCGCTCTTTGCGCTCGCTTCCGTTACCATCTATCTGATCTCCGAAAAGGGCGGCATGTATTATTTAATGTCTCTGCTGCCCGGCTGTTTCTATGCTTTTGTCACCTTCAGCTTCATTATGAATGCGAAGATCGGCTTTAATCTCCCTTGGGTCATCGCATATATTGCCGGTGCGGTTTTCACCTGCGCATATGCGTATGTCGTGATTTGGGCCGGTCGCAAACGGGCGGCTTCTCTGCTTAAAAAAGCCGCCGTCTAATCAATCGGTTCCGTCACTTTGTATAACCGCACTGGCTTGCCCGCAGTGCGGTTATTTCATATTTTAAGGCAGAGCGTGCCATACTAAGAAAAAAAGGAGATGGAGCCATGTTTAATCCCAATCATCTTACCCCAGATGCAAAGGCCTATTTTGACGCCATGCCGCACCTCATGCAAGAAACCTTAATCCAAAGCGGTATGCCTTATACGACAAAGCAGCAGCTCGAAATCTTTGCAGATCCACAATCGAAAAATCAATAAGCGCTGCTGCTATATTCCACTTCAATAGAATCGTCGTACAAAAGAGGTTGCTCTCCAAATGGAGAACAGCCTCTTTACTCATTTTTTTCCGTACTATCTCAAATTTTCCTTAACCTTGGTAAAAAGGTTTTTTCTTGCCGCCTTCGTATCGCTCGAACGCTCGCCTAAGGATTCCGCCAGCTTTTGGAACAGCTCCCGCTGTTCGTCATTCAGCTTTTTCGGTATCTGCACGTTTGCATGGATGAACAGATCACCCTTCGTCGAAGTGTTCAGCTTCGTTACACCCTGCTCCTTTAAGCGAAAAATCGTCTCGGGCTGTGTTCCCTCAGGAACCTTATACTTCAAGGTTCCGTTTAGCGTCGGCACCTCGATCTCGCCGCCGAGAACCGCTGTCGTGACGGGTATGTTCATATCCAAATGCAAGTCATAGCCCTTGCGCACAAAAAGCTTATGCGCCTTGACATGCACGTTTATGTAGAGATCGCCGGAGGGGCCGCCGCGATAACCCGCCTCGCCCTCACCGCGCATATTAATCGTCTGCCCATCCGCAATGCCCGCCGGAATGTTTACGACAATCCTCTGCGACTTGTTTACACGCCCTTTCCCCTTGCACTCCGGACAGGGATCTTTTACGATCTTGCCCGTTCCATGGCAGGCGTCGCAGGTGCGCACGGTGGAAAACGCGCCAAACATGGTATTTTGCTGTGCACGCATCTGACCGCTGCCGCCGCAGGCTGAGCAGGTCACGGGTTCCGTTCCCGGCTTTGCGCCCGTACCCTTGCATGTCTCACAGTTTTCTTCGCGCGGCACAAGAATTTCCTTATGCACTCCAAAAGCCGCTTCTTCAAAAGTCAGCGTCAAGTTGTAGCGAAGGTCGTGACCTATTGAGGGGCCGTTGCGCGTCCTTGTGCCTCCGCTGAAGCCGCCGCCGAAGAAAGAGCTGAAAATATCGTTAAAATCTCCAAAGCCCGAAGCGCTATACTGCGCGCCGCCGCCCATGGAGGGATCAAAAGCGGCATGACCGAATTGATCATACTTCGCGCGCTTCTGCTCATCCGAAAGCACCTCGTATGCTTCGTTGACCTCCTTGAATTTTGCTTCCGCTTCTTTGTTATTAGGATTCAGGTCGGGATGATACTGCTTCGCAGCTTTTCTGTAAGCGCTCTTGATTTCATCGGCCGTGGCATTCTTTTGAATGCCTAAAACCTCATAATAATCCGCTTTCGCCAATTCCCCTCAACTCCTTGTCATAACGCGCTTATCGGGGCTGCCCTCAAGCAGTCCCGACAGGCGTAAAAGATTTAGTTGCTTCTTTCTTTTGCTTGAAAGAAAGCCTTACTTTTTGTCATTATCCACGACTTCATACTCCGCGTCAACAACATTATCGTCATGCGGCGCCTGCGAAGCGTTAGCATCATAATTTGCTCCCGACGCAGCGTTCGGATCAAAGCCCGCGCCGCCCGCATTCTGCTGTGCCTGCGCCTCCTGCTGATATACGCGGCCAAACACATCGTAGGATACTTCCGTCAGCTTATCCGTCGCGGTTTTGATCTCCGCAGCGTCATTTTTCTCGACGGCAGCTTTAACCTTAGCGATTTCCGCCTCGATCTTCGCCTTATCCTCGGCGCTGATCTTATCGCCCATCTCCTTGAGGCTCTTCTCGGTCGTATAGACCAGACTGTCGGCATGGTTGCGGGTTTCGACCTCATCCTTACGCTTCTTATCCTCGCTGGCGAATTGCTCCGCCTCATGCACGGCCTTATTGATCTCATCCTCGCTGAGATTGCTCGACGCCGTGATCGTCACCTTCTGCTCATTGCCGGTGCCAAGATCCTTGGCGGACACATGCACGATGCCGTTAGCGTCGATGTCAAAGCTGACCTCGATCTGCGGCACGCCGCGCGGAGCGGGTGCGATACCGGCAAGCTGGAAACGGCCAAGCGTCTTGTTATACTGCGCAAATTCACGCTCGCCCTGCAGCACATGGACTTCAACGCTGG
>CAZNJN010000172.1:2317-4019 GCA_964573365.1 uncultured Oscillospiraceae bacterium | reverse complement strand
TACTTACCTACAGCGTAGGCGAAAACGCCTATGTCGCCCATATCCGCACCGGCGACGCGGGCAGCATCCATCAGCTCAACGGCAGCTACAGTCTGCTTTGCTCCCCGGAAAAACCCGAGCTTGCCATGTTTGAGCTTGACCGCGCCGACGAGATCATCATGCGCATCTTTATTCTTTGCGGATGCCTGCTGCTTGTTGCGGGCGAGCTGATCGCTTTGTTCCTCTAAAAAAAAGAAAATTTTGGTTTTGCCGTTGACAAGAGTCAAACGGCGTGATAACATAAATTCGCAAATCACCGGTAACGTTACCGTTAACGTTACCGAGCACGTTTCCACGCATTCTTCCGGTAAGAATATCGCAAAGGTAGCTTTTCCAACAAACGAATCAGAGCCGGAAAGAAATCAGAAATTTGGAGAAGAATCAATAACAATGCCAGGCGCGACCATCAAGGACGTGGCAAAAAGCTGCGGAATCAGCGTGAGTACGGTTTCCCGCGTGCTCAACGATAGACCGGACGTAAATCCCGCCACCCGCGATAAGGTGCGCGAGGCGATCCGTTCGCTTGGCTTTGTACCCAACAACAGCGCGCGAAACCTTGTGCATACGGAAACGGCGAATATCGCGGTCGTGGTGCGCGGAACGAATAACCCCTTCTTTTCCAACATTCTAAAGGCGGTGGAAGCGGATATTTATAGCTGCGGCTACGCGATGGTGCTTCACCATATCGACTCCTGTGCCGATGAAATTATGACCGCCGCGATGCTTACGGCGGAAAAACGGCTTTGCGGCGTGCTGTTTCTGGGCGGACGCTTCGACTATAGCCGGGATGAGCTGAACATGCTCTCCGTTCCCTACGTCTGCGCCACCTATGCAAACGCGTTTGGCACGCTTGAGGAAAAGGAGTATGCGAGCGTCGCCATCAACGATTATCAAGAGGCGCGCCGCGCCGTGGAATACCTTTATGCGCGCGGACACAGGCGGATCGCGGCAATCGTGTCGAGCATGAGCGATCGATCGGTCAGCGAGCTGCGCTATCAAGGCTACCGCGACGCGCTCAAGGAGCTTTCTCTCCCCTATGACGAGAGTCTCGTGGTGGAAAGCAACGGCTTTTCGCTTTCCGGCGGCTATGCGGGTATGCAGGAGCTGCTCCAAAGGCAGGTCGATTTCAGCGCCGCGTTTGTGATCGCCGACATCATGGCGATCGGCGCGATCAAGGCGCTAAGCGACGCGGGCAAAACGGTACCGGAGGATTGCTCCGTCATCAGCATAGACGGTCTTGAGGTCTCCGCCTACATGAGCCCTGTGCTTACGACGCTGGTACAGCCCGGCGAAGCGATGGCGCACGAGGGCGTGCGCATCTTGACCGAGCTTATCGAGAAAAAAGGCGGCAATGAACACATCTATTTTCCCGCGCTGCTGCGCGAAGGCGCGTCGGTGCGCAAAAAACAAGCGAAGTAACTGTTTACAATTTGCGCGTATCGCGCAATATAAATAAAAGAGGAGAAAAACAAAAATGAAGAAGATCGTTGCGATTCTGTTGGTCTCTTTAATGATGATCAGCGCATTTGGCTGCGCGGCCTCCACGCCCGCGCCCGCCGCTGAGCCCGCCGCACCCGCCGCGGAGCCTGCCGCGCCCGCTGCGGAGCCTGTCGTAGAAGAAACCGCCGCGCCGGCCGGCTCGGTGTACTACCTTAACTTTAAG
>CAZNJN010000172.1:0-2307 GCA_964573365.1 uncultured Oscillospiraceae bacterium | reverse complement strand
GAGCAGACCGGCGTAGAGGTCACTGTCGTCACCGCCGCCTCCGGCACCTATGAAACCACCCTCAAGAGCGAGATCGCCAAGACGGAAGCCCCCACCCTGTTCCAGGTCAACGGCCCCGTCGGTCTTGCCAACTGGAAGGATTACTGCTATGACATGAAGGACAGCGACATCTATAAGCTGCTCTCCAGCGAAGATTTTGCCCTCAAGGACGGCGATGCGGTGCTCGGTATCGCCTATGTCGTAGAGACCTACGGCATCATTTACAACAAAGCGCTGCTCGATCAGTATTTTGCCGCCGATTGGTCCACGATTAAGAGCATCGACGCGCTCAACAACTTTGCCGCGCTCAAGGCGGTCGCTGAAGAAATTCAGGCGCATAAGGACGCGCTTGGCGTAGAAGGCGCCTTCACCTCCGCCGGCATGGACGGCAGCTCCGACTGGCGTTTCAAGACCCACCTTGCGAACCTGCCCATCTACTATGAGTATGAAGCCGACGGCATCGGCGATACCGACGCCATCAAGGGTACCTTCCTTGACAATTACAAAAACATTTGGGATCTCTACATCAACAACGCGACCTGCAAGCCCTCCGTTCTTTCTTCCAAGACCGGTGACGACGCGGTTGCCGAATTTGCAACCGGTTCCGCCGTGTTCTATCAGAACGGCACCTGGGCTTACGGCGACATCGCTGAGCTTGGCGACGAGAACATCGGCATGCTGCCCATCTACATCGGCGCTGCGGGCGAAGAAAATCAGGGTCTTAGCACCGGTACTGAGAACTTCTGGTGCGTAAACAAGAACGCCGCTCCCGAAGACATTCAGGCTACCCTCGACTTTATGAACTGGTGTGTAACCTCTGACGAGGGTCGCAACTGCATGGCTTTCGAGATGAACTTCGTGGTTCCCTTCACCAGCTTCGGCACCGACTATCTGCCTGACAATCCGCTGATCCGTGCCGCCAACGATTATATCGCCGCCGGCAAGAAGAGCGTAAAATGGTGCTTCCCCACCATGCCCTCTGAAGAATGGAAGAACGGCGTAGGTTCCGCTTTGACCGCTTACGCGGCCGGAACCGCTGACTGGAGCGGCGTCGTTACCGCCTTCGTCGATGGCTGGGCTACCGAAAAGGCCGCAAGCAAAGCGGCGTAAACTGCTGAGGCATTTCGCGAAAGCAGCTATGCTGCTTCCGCGAGTCCCTTCGGGGGATTTTGCACAGTCGCCTCTCGTGCCTTCGGGCGCTCCCGGGCGGCGATTGTGCAAAGTACGGATACTTGATCCGATCCGTTTGACCGGCAAAGCCGGTCAAGCCGGAATGCACCGCTGCGGCGGGAACGCCGTATGTGGAGCTAAAGCTTATAAGGCAATGGGGCGGGCGAAGCGCTCGCTCCATTGTTTACGAAAAACGCAGACAAAAATACTCTCTTTTCCCTTTTATGACCTGAGGAGGCGCCCATGGAAAAAGCGATCAAAAAATACTTTCCCATATTCGCTCTACCCACGATGCTTGCCTTTTGCATCGGCTTTATCATTCCTTTCATCGAGGGTATCTATCTTTCCTTTTGTAAATTCACTACGGTTCTGGACGCGAAATGGGTCGGCCTTTCAAACTTTAAGGACGCGTTCGCCGATCCGGTCTTCGCACACGCTTTCTGGTACACGGCGGCCTTTGCGCTTGTTTCGCTCATCATCATCAACGTCTGCGCGCTTGGCGTAGCGCTTTTGCTGGTACGCGGCTTTAAGGGTACGAATGTATACCGTACTGTTTTCTTTATGCCCAATCTGATCGGCGGTATCGTGCTTGGTTATGTATGGCAGCTTATTCTAAACGGTGTGCTGCTTCAGTTTGACCGCACCATCACCTACAGCTCCGCCTACGGCTTCTGGGGCTTGATGCTGCTGATGTGCTGGCAGCAGATCGGCTATATGATGATCATTTATATCGCGGGACTGCAAACGATCCCCGGCGACATCATCGAATCCGCAGAAATGGACGGCGCGACAAAATGGCAGGTTTTGCGCAGGATCAAGATCCCCATGCTCATGCCCTCCATTACCATCTGCACCTTTTTAACGGTAACGAATTCCTTCAAGCTTTTCGACCAAAACCTTTCGCTTACCGCAGGCGAGCCTGCGAAAATGTCTGAAATGCTTGCTCTGAATATTTACAACACCTTCTATGGCCGCGTCGGCTGGGAGGGCGTAGGACAGGCGAAGGCAGTTATCTTCTTTATCCTTGTGGTTGCTATCGCCCTCATTCAGCTAAGACTTACCCGCTCCAAGGAGGTACAGCAATGAAACAGTCCAAAA
>CAZNJN010000171.1:0-4050 GCA_964573365.1 uncultured Oscillospiraceae bacterium | reverse complement strand
TCGATCAGCAGCAAAAGCCGAATATCCGAAAATTTCAGCAAAATGCCCGCAAGCACCGGCGATATGAGATATTTTGCCGAGCCCGCCGTCTGCACAAGGGCGCTTGCGCGCGTAAACTGCTCTTTGGTAAGCAAATCCGTTACCGTAGCGCGGTAGGCAGGCTCAAGAAGCGAGGCGAACACCGAGCTTACCGCCACACCTACGCAGATCTGCCAAAGCTGCGCCTGTCCGCTCAGCATACATACGAGAATATAAAATAGTCCAATCGCCGATAAGCTATCGCCTACGATCATCAGCATTCGCCTGTCATAGCGATCCGCAAGGACGCCCGCCGCGGGGGCGAGCAGGATGGAAGGCAAAAAGGCAAGCAGCATGACCAGCGTCATCGCGCTCGCCCTGCCGGTGCTTTGCAGCACATATACGCCTAAACCAAAAGAGGTCAGTCCGCTCCCGATTGCGGAGATCAACTCGCCTGCCCAAAGCAGCAGAAATTTTTGAAAAGATTTATTATTTTCTATCATCAGCTCATTCCCCCCTCTCTTTTCCTGATATAAGCGGAAGGATCACGCTGATCAAGCTTCCTTCCTTTGCGCCCAAAATGCGCTCTACGTTATACGCAAATGCCTCAATGCGCGCCTGTGCCAATCTTTTGTCGCCATCATTCATTTCATCGTCGAAAGCGATGCTCGCATAGAGCATAATCATTTCCATACTCTGATACGGAAAGGGCGTATTTGTAACGCCTGCCGCGTTTCCTTCCTCCGCAAGCTCCGCAAGGATCGGCGTAACATTGCTGACAAGCATATTTTGGATTTTTTGATGCATAAGCGCGTTTTGCGGCTTATGGATATGCTCCATCACCGCATCGCTGGCGCTTTCTACCTGCAGCGCGCGCACGACGAGAACAAGCCTTTCAAGCACCGCTTTATCTGTCCTTTTCGCTGCTTCTTTGGCGCGCGCGACGATCCGCTCATTATAACGCTCGATCAGCGCGTCCATGATCTCCTCCTTAGATTTGAAATGGTAATACAGGGTTCCGCGCGCGATGCCGACCTTTTCAAGCAGGTCTCCCGTGCTGCATCCGTCAAAGCCCTTTTGCTCAAAAAGCAGCTCTGCCGCGTCGAGAATTTCGTTGCGGCGCTCCTGCGCTTCTTTAATAACACGAACCATGTGATACTCCTTTGCTATTGTTATCGACCGACTGTCGGTCTATATAATACCATATTTTGCTATCCTGTCAATACCCCAAAAAGAGAAAGCCTGCGCAGCTTGAAGCTATTTTTTTCCAATATACAAAAGGCGTAGCCGCTTGCAATACGCGTCCGCCTTCGTTATATTAGTATTAGTCAATTATTTCACAAATCCCTGTCAAAACAATGCTCATACACCAATGCAGGAATAAGAGAAAAGGAGCTTTTGGATGAATCTTACAAATGAACAGCAAGCCCTTCTTGAGGGAAGCAAGGGAGAAACCATGGCGAAGGTCGTAAAGACTCTCGTGATGTATGGCGATGCGTTTGACGCCCAAAGAATGGTGCCGATCGCGGAAGGCTACGGTCACACCGTAATCAGCTTTGGCATCGGCGTAATGACGCCCGTGTATGATCTGTACGAGAAGCTGCTTGAGGACGGCGCGTTAAGCACGCAGCTCTTTACCGCCGATCCCAGACCGCTTGATAAAAACGTACCTAGCGACCTGCTAAAAAACATCGTTTTCAAGGTGATGTATTCGCAGCAGGAGCGTTATGAAGTGCAGCTTCAAAAGCTCGGCCTGCGCGGGGAAAACGACTATACCTGCGCCTGCTATCTGCCGGAGGTGGGCAATATTCCCAAGCGTGGCGATGTTCTCTCCTGGGCGGAATCTTCGGCTGTGGTCTATGCCAACAGCGTACTGGGCGCCCGCTGCAACCGCAACAGCGGCATGATTGAGCTTATGGGCTCCATAGCGGGCTTCGTTCCCGAATTTGGGCTGCTGCTTGACGAGGGACGCAAGGCCGATTACGTCGTGGAAATCAAAACGACGAAAAAGCCGGAGGCACAGCTTCTTGGTTCTGCCATCGGCATGAAGGTGCTTGAAAAGGTTCCCTTCATCAAGGGGCTTGACGCATGGATCGGAACGGAGCTTAACGGCGAGGCGACGGCATATCTTAAGGATTTTGGCGCGGCAACCGCCTCCAACGGCTCCGTAGGACTTTACCATATTGAAAATCTGACTCCCGAAGCAAAGGACTGCGGCAACGAGCTGATTAAGAGAGATGCAAAAACCTACGTCATTGACGATACGGAGCTTGAGCGAGTCAAAAACAGCTATCCCTGTATCTGGAAGGATCTTGAAGCAAAACCGAAGCTCTGCTTTATGGGCTGCCCGCACATGAGCATCGGACAGCTTACGAGCTGGACGGAAAAGGTCTGCGCCGCTTTGAAGCAAAACGGACGGGCTAAGGTCGTGATCCCGACGGTATTCACCTCCGCGCCTGCGGTCATTGAGGAGTTCAAAAAGACGGAGCATTACGCAAAGCTGATCGAAAGCGGCGTTGTGCTCAGCTACATCTGTCCGCTTATGTATATGAACAATCCGCTGGCAAAGAAAATGCCGGTCATCACCTCGTCCAACAAGCTTCGCACCTACACGAGCGCGCGCTTTTATACTGATGATGAGATCCTGCAAAAAATCACGGGAGGTAAAAACTAAATGGGGAAAACGTTTATGGGGCGCGTGATCGCGCCGGGCGAGGTCACGGCCTCGGCACTGGTTTCTCACGGCGGCTTTAATACGCTTGCAAGCTTCCAAGCGGCGCTGATGTTTGGCGATAAGGAAGTAAAATGCGGCGATCAGAATAATCCCGACCTTTATAAAAAAGCCATGTATAACAAGGCGATCTGCCTAAGCGAAACGATCGGCTCCACAACGGGCGGCATGGTGCTTTACGCCGCCTGCGCACTTGGAAAGCAGCCCGCCTGTATGCTTTTTTCAAAGCCGATCGATTCCCTTGCCGCCTCCGGCGCGATCCTTGCGGCAAACTGGAGCGAGGCAAACATGCCCGTGATCGATAAGCTGGGCGACGAGTTCTTGTCCTTTGTCAAGGACGGAATGACCATTACCGTCGGCGCGGACGGCGCCGTTACTGTTGAATAAGGAGAAAAGTCATGCAGCAAAAATACGAGCCTCTTTTTACGCCTTGGAAGATCGGCAATGTCGAAATCAAAAACCGTATCGTCATGTGTTCTATGGGCGGTACGAGCATATTCGGCTGGATGGAGCCGAATCACTTTGACAAAGAAGCCGCGAATTTTCTTTTGGAGCGCGCGAAGAACAACGTTGGCCTGATCCTGCCGGGCATCGCGCCCATTCGCGATACCATGGGCGGAAAATGGCTCTACCAGAACAAGGGTAAATTCAAAGAGCTAAAGAGCTTTATGGAGGAATTTCACAAGACAGGCGCAAAGCTTTTCATTCAGCTTACCGCCGGCATGGGACGCGCTATGGCCGTTAACGATCTCATGGTCAAGATGATGAAAAACAAAGCCTTCGGCGTTGTCGGCAAACCCATCTTCGATATGGATTATATCTGCGCTTCGGCCTCCGCTACGCCCAACCGCTGGGCGGACGACGTATATTCCCGCCCCTTTACGATAGAGGAGATTCACCAGATCGTAGACGCGTTTGCGCAGACCGCTGCGCTTTGCAAAGCCGCCGGCGTAGACGGCGTGGAGGTACACGCCGTGCATGAGGGCTATATGCTCGACCAGTTTACCATGAAATACACCAATCAGCGCACGGACGAATATGGCGGCAGCTTTGAAAACCGCTCCCGTTTCCCCGCCGATATCGTTAAGGCGATCAAAAAAAGCTGCGGCGACGATTTCCCGGTCTCCCTGCGTTACTCGGTCGTTTCCAAAACCAAGGGCTTCCGTATGGGCGCGGTGCCGGGCGAGGAGGATTACACCGAGGTCGGACGCGATATGGAAGAATCCGAGAAGGCCGCAAAGTTTCTTCAGGACGCGGGCTATGATATGCTCAACGCCGATAACGGCACCTACGATTCCTGG
>CAZNJN010000170.1:0-4104 GCA_964573365.1 uncultured Oscillospiraceae bacterium | reverse complement strand
GCGCGTCGAGCCGCCCACCAGAATGACCTTATCGATGTCGTTGTTGGTAAGGCCCGCATCCTTGAGCGCCATATGCACGCAATCCTTGGTCTTTTCTACCAGATCCGCGATCATCTCATCAAATTTCGCGCGGGTAACGGTAATATCCAAATGCTTCGGGCCGGTGCTGTCTGCCGTGATAAAGGGCAGGTTGACATTGGTCTGCACCATGCTGGAAAGCTCGATCTTTGCCTTCTCGGCAGCTTCCTTCAGGCGCTGCATCGCCATCTTATCCATCGAAAGATCGATGCCGCTGCTCTTTTTGAATTCCGCAACAAAATAATCCATCAAACGCTGGTCAAAGTCGTCGCCGCCAAGACGGTTGTTGCCGTGGGTGGCGCGTACTTCAAATACGCCGTCGCCGATCTCAAGGATCGATACATCGAACGTACCGCCGCCAAGATCGTAGACCAGAATCTTCTGGTTCTTTTCCTTATCCATGCCGTAGGCAAGCGCCGCGGCGGTGGGCTCGTTGATGATGCGCAGCACGTCAAGACCGGCAATACGGCCTGCGTCCTTGGTAGCCTGTCTCTGGCTGTCGCTGAAATAAGCAGGAACCGTAATGACCGCTTGGGAGACCGTTTCGCCAAGATACGCTTCCGCATCATGCTTCAGCTTTTGGAGAATCATTGCCGAAATTTCCTGCGGCGTATAGTCCTTTCCTTCGATGTTCTTTTTATAGTTGGAGCCCATCTCACGCTTGATGCTGCTCACGGTTTTATCCGGGTTGGTGATCGCCTGACGCTTTGCTACCTGACCCACCATGCGCTCGCCATCCTTAAAGGCCACCACGGAAGGCGTCGTGCGCGCACCTTCGGCGTTAGGAATTACAACAGGTTCGCCGCCTTCGAGTACGGCGACGCAGGAATTGGTTGTACCAAGGTCAATACCGATGATTTTAGACATAATCTTTTCCTCCGCTTTCTATAATTACAATAATAAAAATTCACTATATTTATTTTGCCACGCCAACCATGCTGTGACGAATAATCTTTTCTTTTACCTTATAGCCCTTTTGCATGACCAAAGTGATGTCGCCGCTTTCAGCTTCTTCGCTTTCCTGCTGCATGACCGCCTCATGGAGCTCCGGATCAAATTTTCCATCCGTTTCAATCTCGGTAAGTCCAAAGCGTCCAAGTGTCTCAAGCAGTTGCCTTTGCACAAGCTTGATTCCCTCCAGCCATGCCGGATCGATGCTCTCGCTGTTGTCCATCGCCCGTTCAAAGTTATCCAGCACCGGGAGCAGGGCTTTGATCACATTTCGCTCGCCTTCGTTTACGCTATCCAAATGGAGCGTGGCATTCCGCTTACGGTAGTTTTCAAAGTCCGCCTGCAAACGCTGGCAAAGCGTGACCGTTTCATCTTTATCCTTTTGCAGCTCCTCGATGTGCTTGCGCACCTTTTCAAATTCTCCGCTGCTAAGCACGACGTCGTCGTTTTTAGGGGGCTGTTCAGCGCAAGCTTCCTTGGCTTGCTCCTTTTCATCCGTGACCGCCTGCTGTTCCGTTTCGGGTTCGAGCAGCTTTTCCTCCTCGACCTTCACGGGTTCCTTTTTCTCTTTCAACGCTCATGTTCCTCCTCAAACATATTTGTAAACATCTCGCTCAAGCTTTTTCCCATATATCCGAGAATTGCCATGACGCGGGAATAATCCATTCTGGTGGGACCTATAATACCCAGCGAACCGATCGGATCGTTCCCTACGCGGTAGGTTGCCGTAACTACGCTGCAATCCTGCATCTGCGCGTCCTTATTCTCCGTGCCGATCGTGACCGTAAACTCCAGATCCGTCGCTTTTGTCAGCATGTCGTAGATTCGATCCTTTGTTTCTATCGCGGAAAGGAAGCCTCTTGCCTTATCCATATCGCTGTATTCCGGATAGTTGAGCATGTTGGTCGTACCGCTTAGCGCCACTTTTTCCGCATCGATACGCATACCCTGCTTCATGCTATCCAAGGTTGCCTGTAAAAAGGTTTTATGCTCTGCAAACTCCTTAGAAAGCTCCGGAAGAATCGTTTTCACGGCTCTGTCCATGCGCGAATTGTGCAGTCGCTGCGTAAGAATGCGCGAGACCCGCTCCAATTCGTCCGCATCCACGCCAAAAGGTACTCTCACGATCGAATCCCGCACGATCCCCGCGTCCGTCACGATCACGCAAAGCGCTTTTTCTTCCGATACTGGCACGAGCTGCACATGCTTAATCTTAATGGCGTGAAGCTGCGGCGAAAGCACAGCCGAAGTATACTGCGTCATGTTGGAAAGTACCCATGCAGTCTGCTTTACGATCTCCTCCACCTCGTTGAGCTTCTTGGAGAAATGATCGTCGATAAACTGAATCTCATTTTCAGAGAGCATCGCCCTGTGCATGAGAGTATCGACATATAGTCTGTACGCTTTGTCCGATGGGATGCGTCCCGCCGAGGTATGCGGCTGCTCAAGGTAGCCCATTTCCTCCAGATCGGACATTTCATTTCGGATCGTCGCGGAAGACAGGTTGATATCCGTATGCTTGGAAATGGTTCGTGAGCCTACCGGCATGGCTGTAAGAATATAATCATCCACGATCGCTGCGAGTATGCGCATTTTGCGCATATCCAAATCCACAGCTTCCACCTCCCTTCGCCTTGTTAGCACTCCAAGTAGCCGAGTGCTAATCATCTACATAAAGATAACACCCCCTATACGCAAAGTCAAGTAACGGGAGGGTGCAGAATGTGACAAAGCTGCAACATCAGTTTGAAATCAGAAAAAAGCGTTATTCTTCGTCTGTTTGTATGGATTTGAGCCTTCTTTTTCCGCTAATCCATGAAGCAGAGAAGCGCTTCATTTTGCAGATCGAGTCCCGTTTCATTGAGGGCAAAAAAACCGCTTTCGCTATCTGTGCAAAGCCATCCGCGCTTTTTTAAGGCGGAGACTGCCTCGGGATAGCTGTGAAAGAAGGCGTCGCCAAAGCGTTCTTCAAAATCAAATAGACGTATGCCTTGGGTTTTGCGCAGTCCCAGCATCACAAACTCAAACATTTCCTCACGCCTTTGGATGCTTGTGCATTCCGCCAATGCCAGCTCCTCCGCTTTGCATTTGCCGATATACTCGTCCAGATTCGCGGTGTTTGAGAAGCGCAGCCATTCGCCGTGTCGTTTCCATGCGGAATGCGCGTTCAAGCCAAGTCCCAAATAAGGATCCATATTCCAATAATGCAGATTATGGCGGCATTCCCGCTGGGAAAGCGCATAGTTGGATATCTCGTAGCGTTTGTAAGCGCGCGAAGACAAAACCTCTCTACTCAGAGTGTGCATGGCGAAGCTTTCGTCCTCATCCGGCAGCGCGGGATGCTCGTCATAGAGCGGCGTTCCCTCTTCAAGAATAAGAGAATACGCAGAAATATGCTCCGGTCGCAGGTCACAGACCTTCTCGAGCGTATCCGCGTAGTCCTTCACGCTTTGATCCGGCAGCGCATACATAAGATCGATATTGATGTTGTTGAAGCCGTTTTCCCTAGCCGCATGGTAGGTATCCAAAAAGCTTTGGTAATCGTGAATGCGCCCGATTCTTTTGAGTAAGCGATCGTCGGCGCTTTGCAGACCGATCGAAAGACGGTTAATGCCGGCCTGTTTATAGCTATGGAGTTTTTCTTTTGAGAGTGTTCCGGGGTTCGCTTCCAGCGTGATCTCCGCGTCCGGTTTGATCGAAAAGCTTTCCTGTGCCAGTTTCAAACAGCTTGCGATCTCCTCCGCCGCCAAGAGCGACGGGGTCCCCCCGCCGAAGAATACGCTGTCAAAATCCGTGAAATCCGCGTCCCGCGCCCGCAGCCGAATTTCCATTTTCAAAGCGCGCATATAGGATTTCGTATCCTTTGCGTCTGCAAAGGATACGAAATCACAATACTTACACTTTTTTGCGCAAAAGGGAATATGGATATACAGTCCCGCGCTCATCCGTCGATTCGCAGTACGCTCATGAAGGCTTCGCTCGGCAGCTCGACCGAACCGATCTGGCGCATGCGCTTTTTACCTTCCTTCTGCTTTTCAAGCAGCTTCTTCTTGCGGCTGATATCGCCGCCGTAGC
>CAZNJN010000169.1:0-4122 GCA_964573365.1 uncultured Oscillospiraceae bacterium | reverse complement strand
TCTGTTTTTGTTTTAATAAACCCGTAGCCCTTGATCGGATGGAGATTTTCCGTCTCGTTTCCTACCTGATTATAGGTGAAAAGGCTGTAACAGTTGGAAACGCTTCCCTTGTTTGTGATGGCAAAGCCCGCCGTCGTGGGATCGATTTTTTTCTTTTGCTCCGCCGTTAAGCCGTCCTCATAGGCCTTCGCCATTCTGCCCAGCGCGTAATCGCCTTTCAATATCACAGAAGAGCCGATCGAATCCGCGAAGCCGCCTGTATCCGTACCAAAGGTCTTGTAAAGCTGAATGTTGGCGTAGCAGCGTTCCACCGTCATTGCCGTCGCAGTTTCGCCCAATTCCGCCGCAAAGCCGCCCGATCTCGTGCAGCCGTACTGTGCCTCTATTAAGGTAGGACTGGTAAGGCAGCCGTAGATATTGCAGCCTTCCGCCGCGCCCGCAAAGCCGCCGACAGCGTGCGCGGAGGACCTCAGCTCGCATTTTCCGTCAAAGGTATGCGCGCCGCCAAACACCTCCACGGAATCCTTGGCGTAAACGAAGCAGTTTTTCGCCATGTACGGCGTATTGCCGCCGTCCTCGCCGCTTTGGGCGGAAAGCTTGCCCGCGAGCAGACCCGCGTACGCGCTGCCGCCCTGCAGACTTGCGTTTTGGAGCCGTATATTCCAAAGCCTGCCCGTGCCCGAGCAAAGACCGAACATGCCGATATAGGTACTGTCATAGCCTTCCCACGTACCGTCCGCGAGCGAAAGCCCGTTAATGACATTTTCCTTACCGTCATAGATACCCGTAAAGGGGATCTCCACGCCCTCCACCTTTCTTCCGATCGGCTGGGACGCAAAGGGAGCATCCGCAAACTGCGAATACGGATAGAGTGCAAAGTCTATCTTTCTTTCCTGCTCCAGCTTTCTATCCCAATAGGCGCTTTGTCTGTCTTGCGAAAGTCTGTAGAGCTGGCGCGCGGAGCGCAAAAGCAGCGTCTCGGGTTCTTCTGCCGCAGCGGGCATGACGTCTTTTCCGTTTACGACCGCTTTTGCGAAGTTTGGATTGATAAAGCAGGGATAACCGCCCGCACTGACACAATGATAATAGCTGTCCTTAGGCGTTTGCACCCCCGCCGGAGCGGGCTGCTTCTGCGCGATGCTCTCCTCCATCGCCTTTCCTGTAAAGGGATAGACGGCATAGCTTTTTGTGTTTCCATCAATGCTCAAGCTGATCGTGGAAGGGGGCAATAGACCCGCGATGCTGCCGCTTTCAAGCTTTGCGCTGCGCCGCCCGTCTTTGCTGCTGTAGCAAAGCACAGGCGCGTCCTCTCCGCTTTCGCAAAGCACGGCGTAGCCGTCCCATGAGAGGTTCGCCGTATCGCTAAGCTTATACGAGCCATTATGCGCCGCGTCGATCAAGTCCTCCGCATAGTAGCCGTAGGCGCCCGTACTGTATAGCTCATAGTACACAATATAGCGCGCGCCCCGCCGCTTGGGCCAGTCGCCGTAATGCTCGACAGGGTATGCAGTCGTCTTGTTTTGCGCCGCGCCGCCCGTGATGATCGGGAAGGGATACGCGCCTGAAAGCGTGTCTGTGGAATAGGGATGCGAGTTTGTGCTTTGCGCGCTTATCCACTGCTCGCTTACCGTGCGAAGCTCCTTCAAAAAGCCTTCGCCGCTCATTTCGTCGTAGCTTTTTCCCGCGCCGTAGCTGCGCGCGCTGCCCTGCGCGTCATAGCTGTAATACTCGGTGATCCCGTCCGTATAAAGATAATAACGACCGTCGCTCGTCACCGCCACATCCGAAAAGGCGTACACCCTCGCGCCTTGATTCACGCTCTCGCCGCCGTTTTGCGGCGGATTCACATACTCCGGCTCATAAAGCTCTTTTCCGTAGCTCACGGCGGTATAGCAGGCGTTGATCTTCGTGTTTTCGTCCTTCGCCCCCGCAAAGCCGCTGATACGCGTGTTCTTCTTCGCGCTCTCCATATTCAAGGTTCCCAGCGCGTAGCAGGCCGTTATTCTGCCGTTTTGCGCATAGCCGATCAAGCCGCCCATCTGATCCAAAGCCGAAGCATTTTTGATCGTGAGCGCCCCGCTGTTTGCATAGCTGCGCACAAAATCCGTGTTTTTCGCATAGCCGCATAAGCCGCCCGCATAACGCGCGGCAACGGTATTTTCACCGTAGAGCGTGAGCTTTGGCATGGCGGCAAAGCAATCCTGCACCGTGCCGCCGTTTATATAGCCGATCAAGCTGCCCGCATAGCATACGCTAGGGGGCATTTCCGCCTTTGTATCGGGATTCGCCTTTTGCGCCTTCACGCTCGCAAATACGCCGCAGTCGCTGATGGTGAGCTTCCCCTCGCCGCCGTTTTCTCCGCTCGCGCTGCCAAGAAGCAGTCCCGCATACGCTACGCTCGCGTTTTGATCCGTCACATCCGGCGTAAAGCTCGGATCGATCAAACGCAGCCGCTCGATCCGGCTGTTCTCCCTTGCTGTAAAGGAGCCGAACAGCCCCGCCGTATGATCCGTGGTCTTCCCGTTTTGATTGACGCCGATCGGCATACCTGTGATCGTATTGCCCTGCCCGTCAAAGCAAAGCAGCGCGCTGTTGGATATAGCGCTCACATTCTCGGGCGCTTCAAAGCGCGGCGTAACGAACACGTCGGACGCGCTTTTCCACGCTGTTCCCTCCCGCCATAAAAGAGAAGCTGCAAGCTTTGCCTCAAAAAGTCCCGTCCCTCCGTCTGGTGCGGCGCGCGGCACATAAGACGAGGCGGCGTCCAAATTTTGCAGATGTCTGAAGCAGCGCACCCGCACGATGTCGTTTTGCTTTTCTTCGCTTGTCACGCTCTCAAAGAGACTGTTTGTAAGCACCGAAACCTCATCGGATTCAAGGTAAAGGAGCTTATCCGTATCATTCAGCTTTTTTTGCGCGGTTCCGCTCACATAAAGGTCATGGCCGGGCTTGATGAGCGGCTCTTGCGTATCGCCGAGCACTGTGCTTTTGAAGCTGCTCTTAAAGCGTCGATCCACATTTCCGCTTGTATCCAAGCTGTCAAGCACGATATACAGATCCCCGTTCGTATCCGCATACGCGGGGAGTCTTACGACGCTTCCCTTGCTCGTTTTTTCACTTTCCACATAGTTTAAGGCAAAAGCGCCGCCGGTTTTGGAAAAACGGAAATAAAGCGGCTCCGCCTTTTCATCGCTTGCGTCGGTAACGGTAAGCGTATAGGTCATATCGCTTTGGGTGTTGCTAAAGCGGGCATAAAGCTCCTCATCGTTAACAAGCGTAAAATCGGGCGTTTTACTGCGCTCCGCTTTCAAGCCGCTGCCAAGCGCACCCCCGAAATAGCCGATCATCACGCCGTCGTCCGTTTTCCATACGTTCTTTTTTTCCGGGTCTTCGCCGCGTTTTGCCGCCGCCTGTGCATAGCTGAAGCTGTCCTCGCCGTAAAACACGCCGAAGATGTCGCCGGTCTTTGCGTTATATTCAATATAATACTGGTTGGTCAGTACATTATAGTCGATGGAGCCTGCCGGCAGAATGGACAAAAAGCTATCGGAAAGATAGCTGTGCTTCGCGTAGCGGTAATCCTCCGCCCTGCCCGTAAAGCCTTCATACAGGCTTGCCGCCTGCCCCTGCTGCACATCAAACGACTCGAAGGTGCCAAGGGCGAGCATCGTACTCGATTTGTTCTGCGCGGCGACGAAGATTTGCCTTGCGATCGAATCAAGCTCCGTATTTTTTAATTGTTCCTTACTGCTTCCGAATAATGGGATGGCGATAAACGCCAGAATCGCAATAATGGCGACCACGATCAAAAGCTCCGTCAGCGTAAAGCCGCGATCCCTGCGGCGTTTGGCTTTGACACTTTCCTTTTGATCCGCTTTTGCTTTCATGCTGTTTCCTTCTTCTTGCCTTGCGGCCTATGCGGCGCGAACCATGCCGCCCGCATTCTAAAATGCAATATCGTAATATATTTATGAAAGTATAGCATAATACGACATAATTCGCAATTTTTGTCCTCTCGGGGACCGCGTCAAGTTGTTCTGGGGAATCAGGAAACGGACAGAGAATCCTGAAGAGCTCCAAGAGAATTACGAAGGAGATAAACCATATCGACCTTACCGCTGC
>CAZNJN010000168.1:0-4141 GCA_964573365.1 uncultured Oscillospiraceae bacterium | reverse complement strand
CGCAGCCGGCACCGCCGAGAAGGTCGCGGAAGTCGAAGCCGCTCTTAAAGACGGCAGCCTCGAAGTATTCGATTGCGCGAACTTCACCGTTGGCGACAAGCCTGTTACCACCTATTTGGCGCTTGATACCGACGGCGACTTCGCTGGCGACACCGGCGAAGCTATCGAAAACGGTATCTTCCACGAATCTACCCTCCGCAGCGCTCCGTACTTCGGACTGCGCATCGACGGTATCACCGAACTTAACTGATCAAAGACCTAAAAAGAGAGAAGCGGCAGAACCGCTTCTCTCCTTTCAAGAGAGACTGTCCGGCTCATAATCGCGCTTTTCATTTTTTTCAGCGCGCGAATCTGTAATCGGCACTTATATTTACCCTTCTAAAAATTATCAATAAAGAATCTATTCAGAAACAGAAAGGATATCACGCTTTGGAAACGAAGAACGCGGTCCTGATGGTGGACATCACCAAAACCTTCGGCGAGGTCGTCGCGAACAATAAGGTTTCTCTGAGCATAAAAAAGGGCGAGATCCTCTCGCTTCTGGGAGAAAACGGCAGCGGCAAAACCACGCTTATGAACATGCTCTCCGGCATTTATCTGCCGGATAGCGGAGAAGTCTTTGTCAATGGGGAAAAGGTTGCCATCGCCTCGCCCCGCGACGCATTCAATCTGCATATCGGTATGATCCATCAGCATTTTAAGCTGGTCGATGTACTGACTGCCGCAGAAAACATCGTTCTCGGTCTCAATGAGAGCCGCCTGATCGACCTGAAGAACGTGCGTGCAGCCGTTCGTGAAATTTGCGATCGTTATGGTTTTGTGGTCGATCCGGATAAAAAGGTATATGACATGTCCGTCTCTGAAAAGCAGACGCTTGAAATCGTCAAGGTGCTTTACCGCGGCGCGGACATTTTGATACTCGACGAGCCGACCGCGGTGCTCACACCGCAGGAAACGGACAAGCTTTTTGCCGTTATGCGCAACATGAAAAGGGACGGCAAAGCGATCGTCATCATTACGCACAAGCTGCATGAGGTTATGGAAAATTCCGATCGTGTTGCCGTTTTGCGCAAAGGCGAATTCATCGGCGACGTCGCCACGAGCGATACCGATCCCCAGAAGCTTACCGACATGATGGTCGGCAAAGCCACCTTGCTCAACATCGAGCGTCCCGAACCTGAAAACATCAGCGACAGACTGGTCGTAAAAAATGTGAGCGTGAAGGATGTTGACGGCGTCAAGCGCCTTGACAACGTCAGCTTTGTCGCGCACGGCGGAGAGATACTCGGCATCGCGGGCATTTCCGGCAGCGGACAGAAGGAGCTGCTCGAGGCGATCGCCGGACTTCAGCGCATCGAAGAAGGCGGCAGCATTCAATATACACCCAAAGAGGAAAACGCGAAGAGCGAAGAGCTTGTAGGCAAGTCGCCGCTGGACATCAAGAAGATGGGCGTGCGCCTTGCGTTTGTCCCCGAAGACCGTCTGGGCATGGGTCTGGTCGGCAATATGAATATTCCCGACAATATCATGCTTCGCAGCTATTCCTCCGGCCACTCGATTTTCACCGACCGCAAAACGCCCCGCGATCTTGGTTCCAATATCATAGAGCAGCTTGAGGTCGTAACGCCCGGCTTAAATACGCCGGTACGCCGTCTTTCCGGCGGCAACGTGCAAAAGGTTCTAGTCGGACGCGAGATCGCCGCGCACCCCTCCCTGCTGATGACCGCATACGCGGTGCGAGGTCTTGACATCAATACCTCCTATACGATTTATCATCTGCTCAACGAACAGAAAAAATTGGGTACCGCCGTGATTTATGTAGGCGAGGATCTGGATGTGCTCCTTGAGCTGTGCGACCGCATCCTTGTGCTTTGCGCGGGGAAGGTCAGCGGCATAGTCAACGCGAGAGATACCAAAAAAGAAGAAGTCGGTCTGTTGATGACTCACCTCAAAGAGGAGGCGCAAGCATGAAAGCGAAGCAGCAACAAAAATCCAAGGATCCCTTAATCCGCATTTCCAAGCGCGACTATATGCCCATGTGGAAGTCGCTGGGCGTTCGCCTGATCGGTCTTGCGATCTCGCTGGTTATTTGCGCCATTATCATTTATGCCATCGTTAAAATGAATCCGATCAAGGTATACGGCGCGATGTTTGAAGGCGCATTTGGAACGGGCAAGCGCATGTGGGTCACAATTCGTGATACGATGATGCTGCTTTGCATTTCGATCGGCTTAGCGCCTGCGTTCAAGATGCGATTTTGGAACATCGGCGCGGAAGGTCAGATCCTCGTGGGCGGCGTAGCTGCGGCAGGCTGCATGATCTATCTTTCCAAGAGCATCCCCACGCTTCCGCTGCTGCTCATCATGCTGATTGCAAGCGCCCTCGTCGGCGCGATCTGGGGCTTTATTCCCGGCTTCTTCAAGGCGAAATGGAACGCGAACGAAACGCTCTTTACCTTGATGATGAACTATATCGCCATTCAGCTTACCTCGTATTTCGTGGCTCTTTGGGAAAATCCGTTCGGATCAAGCTCCGTCGGCGTTATTAACCCACAGACGAAAGTCGGCTGGTTTCCCCCGGTGTTTGGGCAGATGTATGTGCTTAACGTTATCATCGTGCTTACCTTAGCGGTCGCGATGTATATTTACCTCAACTACAGCAAGCATGGCTTTGAGATCGCCGTCGTGGGTGACAGCGAAAACACCGCGCGCTATGCCGCCATCGACGTCAAGCGCGTTATCGTGCGCACGATGATCGTATCCGGCGCTGTTTGCGGAATCGCGGGCTTCCTTGCCGTAGCGGGCGCAAGCCACACCATATCCACAAGCACAGCGGGCGGACAGGGCTTTACGGCGATTATCGTAGCGTGGCTCGCAAAGTTTAACAGCTTCGTGATGATCGCAATTTCGGCGCTGCTCGTATTTTTGAGCAAAGGCTCTATGGAGATCGCTTCACGCTATAACCTTTCCGACTATGTATCCAGCATGATTACAGGTATCATTCTCTTCTTCATACTGGGCAGCGAATTCTTTATCCGCTTCAATGTGAAGTTCCGCAGCAAGAAAAAGGAGGCTTCCGAATCATGACACAGATCATTTCTCTATTTCAGGCGGCCGTGGTATTCGGAACGGTTATCCTCTTCGGCGCTGTAGGTGAGATCCTGGCAGAAAAGGCCGGCAACCTGAATCTGGGCGTTCCGGGCATTATGTATCTTGGCGGTATCGCGGCTTTGATCGGCGTGTTCTTCTACGAGCTGAACAACCCGAACCCGGTTCCGTTTGTCTGCGTGCTTATCGCCATGCTGTGCGCGCTCATCGCCTCCGCGATCGGCGGACTGATCTTCAGCTTTATGACGATTACGCTGCGCACCAATCAGAACGTAACGGGTCTTGCGCTGAACATTTTCGCGGGCGGTTTTGCAAACTTCTTCGGCGGTTCGCTCAACAAGCTGGCGGGCGGCGTCGGACAGATATCCGTAGCCACCACAAGCGGCGCGATTCGCACGACCATCATGGGCGCAAATAACTGGCCGGGTCCCTTTGACGACCTGTTCCTCTCCTACGGTTTTCTTGCCTACTTCGCAATCCTTTGCGCGATCGGTATCACCTGGTTTTTGAACCACACCAGCATTGGTCTTAACCTTCGCGCGGTAGGTGAAAATCCGGCTACGGCGGATGCCGCGGGCATCAACGTAACCAAGTATAAGTATCTAGCCACCTGCATTGGCGGCGCGATCTCCGGCTTGGGCGGTCTGTACTATGTCATGGATTATATGAAGGGTACATGGGACAGCGCGGGCGCGATCGAGGGACTTGGCTGGCTGGCCGTTGCGCTTGTTATTTTCGCGTCGTGGAAGCCGCTTCGCGCAATTTGGGGCGCTTATCTTTTCGGTGTTCTTTCCTGGGCTTACTTTTACATCCCCGGTCTTACCCGCCGCTCGATGGAGCTTTTCAAGATGCTCCCTTATGTGGTGACGCTGATCGTGCTTGTCGTTGTCGCTTTGCAGCATAACCGCGAGAATCAGCCTCCTGCCGGCTTGGGTCTGCCCTATTTCCGCGAGGAACGATAAACGAATACATAAACAAAGGGGCTGTAGCAAAACAGGCCAAAGAAAAACGGAGCCAAGTCGTTGCGAAAGCAG
>CAZNJN010000167.1:0-4145 GCA_964573365.1 uncultured Oscillospiraceae bacterium | reverse complement strand
CTTTGCGCTCTAAAGCTTGACATTATGGGAAGAATGGGATACCATGAATAAAAATAAAACATGGAGCAATCATAAGCATATGCTTTTGGGCAAGTTTGAAAACATGATGATGCTTATGTGCGGTATGATGCGTACCGCACCTTTCGTCGTGTCGCGAAACAAAGCTTGAAGGTACAGCTAAAACTGTTCATCAAACCGCTTCGCACACGCGAAGCGGTTTTAATTTTTTAATGCGGAAAGGAATGCCACCATGAAGATTAGAAAACTGCTGACGCAGAAAAGTGTTACGGTTTCATACGAACTGTTTCCTCCTAAAAAAGAGAGTGCCGTTCCGATGCACGAGCTTGTAAAAAGCACGGTGTGCCAGAAGCCGGATTTCGTGAGCGTAACCTGCGGCGCGGCGGGAAGTCATACGGCAGCTAAAAATAACATTGCCATGGCGGCAGACATCAGAAAATGCGGCGGCAATCCTTTGGCGCACCTTACCTGCGTAAGCGCGAGCAAAAGCGACATCGATACGATTCTGCAAGAGCTGAACGGCTGCGGCGTTGAAAATATTCTTGCGCTGCGCGGCGATCTTCCGGAAAACGGGGAGGGCGAGGGCAGCTTCCGCTATGCGTACCAGTTGGTTGAGCGCATAAAAAAACAGGGCGATTTCAGCGTTGGCGCGGCTTGCTATCCCGAGGGACATGTGGAGTGCCAAAATCAAGAGCAGGATCTCATCAATTTGCGCAAAAAGGTAGACTCCGGCGTAGACTTTTTGATTACACAGATGTTTTTTGATAATAATATCCTCTATCGGTTTTTATATAAGGCTTTAGCCAAGGGCATCCATGTTCCGGTGATCGCGGGCGTAATGCCCGTGACGAACAAAGCGCAGATCCAACGCATCACAAAGGTGAGCGGTACGGCGCTTCCGCCGCGTTTTCTAAATATCCTCGACAAATTTGGCGATAAACCCGACGCGATGCGTCAGGCAGGCATCACTTACGCTACCGAGCAGATCACCGATCTGATCGCCAACGGAGTGCGCGGGGTGCATATTTATACCATGAATCATCCCGAGATTGCCGAAGGAATCGTCAATAACATCTCCTGCCTTGTGGAAAATGATTTGCAGCCGGGGGAAGCTTATGCCGGATGAACGCGCGCTCTCTAAGCTGCGCGCGTGCTGCGAAAAGGAGCTTCTGCTCACGCAGCAGCCGCGACATACCTTTGCATATGGAGAGCTGACAATCAAAGACGATACGGTTTCGCTCTGCGGCCTGCGCTTTAAGAGCGCGTCGCTTTGCGCCCATCTGCAAGGCTGCACGCACGCGTATCTTTTCGCAGCTACCTTGGGCGCGGGGGTTGACCGCTTGATTTCCCGGTATAGCGCGGAATCTATGAGCAAGGCTTACTGCACAGACAGATTGGCTTCAACGCGAATCGAGTCCTATTGCGACGAGGTACAAACGCGCCTTTTGACAAACGGTTTGTTCCTGCGGCCGCGCTTTTCACCGGGCTACGGAGATTTTTCGCTGGAATGCCAAGGCGAGCTGCTGCGCGCACTTGACGCGCAGCGTGGCATCGGCTTGTTCTGCACGGAGGGCGGCATGCTTACGCCGCTTAAATCCGTTACGGCTGTGATCGGATTAAGCACGCAAATCAACACCTGCAACATTCATAAATGCGCCGCCTGCGCGAAGCGGGACTGCGCGTTTCGCTTTGGGGGAAAGGAAGGTATGTGATGAGCTTCAAACACGAGCTGAATAAGGAGCAATTCTTATTCTTTGACGGCGCGATGGGTACGCAGCTACAGGCGGCGGGTCTTCCTGCGGGCGAACTGCCGGAACGCTGGGTACTCACACATCGTGAGAGCATCCAGAGCATCCACGAAGCGTATGTACGCGCGGGTGCGGATATACTCAAGACCTGTACCTTTGGAAATAACGCATACAAGCTGAAAGATAGCGGCTTGGACGAAAAGACAGTTGCAAGGGCGGCTGTCGAGATCGCAAAAAAAGCGGCGGATAAAGCGCAAAAGCCCTGTTATGTAGCCTTTGACGTTGGCCCCATCGGACGGCTGCTGGCGCCGCTGGGCGATCTTCAATTTGAAGACGCGGTTAAGCTTTTCAAAAGCTCTATTGAAGCGGGCGCGGCAGCGGGCGCGGATCTGGTGCTGATCGAGACCTTTACCGACGCTTATGAGCTCAAGACCGCCGTGCTTGCGGCAAAGGAAAGCTGCGATCTTCCGATTGTCGCGACCGTTGCGCCCGACGCTACGGGCAGACTGCTTACGGGCGCGGATGAAGAGAGCGTCGTGGCGCTTTTGGAAGGACTGAAGGTGGACGCCCTTGGCATCAATTGCAGCAAAGGCCCCGCGGAGCTTTTGCAATCGCTGCAAAAGATGCTTGCGTACAGCTCCATCCCAATCGCATTTAACCCTAACGCAGGCATTCCGCGCCGCGAGGGAGATAAGACGGTATTCGATGTTACGCCGGAGAATTTCGCCGCGGCAATGCGCAGCGCGGCAAAGGCGGGCGCTAGACTGCTCGGCGGATGCTGCGGCACAACACCGGAGCATATACGCGCGCTTTGTGACGCCTGCCAAGACAGCAAGCCGATGCCTGTGCAAAAAAAAGAGAGAACGGTGATCTGTGGCTGCGCGCGCGCGGCTTGTCTGGATGAAACGATCACCTTGATCGGCGAGCGTATCAATCCGACGGGTAAGCCGAAAATGAAAGAAGCTTTGCGCAGGGGCGAATACGAGCTGCTGCTTCGGGAAGCGCTAAAGCAGCAGGATGCGGGCGTGCAGGCGCTCGATGTGAATGCGGGACTGCCGGACATTGACGAAACGGCGGTGCTGCCCCAGATCGTAGAGAAGGTACAGGGAATATGCGAGCTTCCCTTGCAGCTTGACAGCGCCAATCCCTTGGCGCTGGAGGCCGCTATGCGCATATATAACGGAAAGGCAATGATCAATTCCGTTAACGCAAAGCAGGAATCGATGCGCGCCATATTTCCGCTGGTGCAAAAGTACGGCGGTACGCTCGTGGCGCTTACGCTTGATGAAAACGGTATACCCGAGAACGCCGAGGGCAGAGTTTTACTTGCAAAACGCATCATCAGCGAGGCGGCAAAATACGGGATAGAGAAAAAAGATATCGTGATCGACGCGCTCACCATGACGCTTGGCGCAAATGAGAGTAATCCCTCGGTTACGCTTGAGGCGCTCAGACGGATTCGCAGCGAGCTTGGTGTTCATACGATCCTTGGAGTTTCAAACGTTTCCTTCGGTTTGCCGGGACGTGAATTGCTCAACAGCAGCTTTTTTGCGCTTGCAGCGGGCGCGGGACTTTCAGCCGCGATCGTGAATCCCTTTAGCCAAAGCATGATGGACGCATATCGCGCATGCAGGGCGCTGCTTGGGAAAAAGGAAGGAAGCGCGCGTTTTATCGAAGCCTATGGCGATTCGGGCATAGGCGCGGCGGAACCAAAGAAAGAGCCGGGAGAGCTTGACTTGGGCGAGAGCATTGTACG
Organism: uncultured Oscillospiraceae bacterium; assembly: GCA_964573365.1. GTDB lineage: Bacteria > Bacillota > Clostridia > Christensenellales > CAG-138 > JAQVRG01. Next base: position 623 of record CAZNJN010000167.1, on the reverse strand, counting down.
CGGGCTTTGCGACGACGCGGCGGCAATCAGCAAAAAGGAAAAGAATGCGGGCGCGGACGCGCTTGCATTGATCGAGCAAAAGATCATTCCCGCGCTCAACCGGGTAGGCAGAGATTACGGAAGCGGCAAGCTTTTTTTACCGGGGCTTTTAATGAGCGCGGAGGCGGCAAAAGCGGCGCTTGAGGTTCTTTGCCCGGCGGGAGAAGCGCAGGGCGATAACGGAAGCGTGCTGCTCGCTACGGTGGAAGGCGACGTGCATGATATCGGCAAAAACATCGCCAAATCCATGCTGCAAAGCTATCGCTTTCATGTGATCGATCTGGGGAGGGACGTTGCGCCCGAGGCGATCGTGCGGCGCACAGTTCAGGATAAGGTCAAGCTGGTGGGACTTTCCGCCTTGATGACGACGACGGTTCCGGCTATGGAAAGGACAATCACGCTTTTGAAAAGCGAAGCGCCGTTTTGCTCCATTATGGTCGGCGGCGCGGTACTGAGCAAAGAGTACGCGGCAAAAATCGGTGCGGATCGCTATGTTGAAGACGCAATGGCGGATGTGCGCTATGCCCGCGAAATATTCGGCATCAAATAAACACGGATGCACAAAAGGACGGCTGCTTCGCCGT
>CAZNJN010000166.1:0-4181 GCA_964573365.1 uncultured Oscillospiraceae bacterium | reverse complement strand
GGAGGGCGCGGTAAAGGAAGCGAAAGGCGAGAACGTCAAGCGGCAGATCGATACGGTGATGGAAGTCCCGCTTTCCGCCTTTATCCCCCATTCCTATATACCAAGAGAGGTAGACCGGCTTTCCATGTATAAGCGGATCGCGTTGATCGGCAACGGCGACGAGCGTATGGACGTACAGGATGAGCTGATCGACCGCTTTGGCGAAATACCGCAGAGCGTGCAGAATTTGATCGACATTGCGTTACTCAAGGCGGCGGCGGCGCAGGCGTATGTCATGCGGGTCTGTATTGCGGACGCGAACGCACAGCTTTATTTCGATCCACTTGCGCCCTTTGACCTTATCAAGCTGTATTCGCTGATCCGTGAGACAGAGGGCGCAGCCTTGAAGCAGAGCGAGGCGCCGGTGTTGACGCTTGCGTATCCGGGCGAACATGCGGCACAAATATGCCGCATAATGCCACAGTTTGTTTACATGCTCGCCGATTGCATTGACACGCAGGGATGATATAATAAAAACGCTTTGTATATGTACCCTGCCATGTGTAGGAGAAGAAAGAGGAACAGGAGAACAAAATGAAAAGAACGATAACGATAATTTTGTGTATTGTGATGGCGGCAAGCTTCATGTTGGCAGCCGGATGTCAGGTTGCTCAGGCGCCGGAGAATGCACAGCCTTCCCAAACGGCAGACCTCACGGCGGAGAGCGACTCCCAAGCGGATCTTGACGCAGTCGTCGCAAAGGTTGGCGATAAAGAGATCACGCTCAAGGAATATAAGCAGCTTTTTGAACAATACAAGTATTATTACAGCATGTTCGGCATGGATGTTGCCTCAGACCCCAGTACGCTCGCGCAATTCCAGGATATGGTAAAGGAAGCCATGCTTGAGAAGGAAATCGTCAAGTATCAGGCAAAGCTCAACGGCGTAGATATCTTGAGCAGCGAACAGCAGGCGGCCGTGGATAAGCAGGTCGATGAGACGATGAGCAGCATGCGTGAGCAGTATACGCAGATGGCAAACGAAGCAAAGGCCAGCGACGATACTATCGATGTGGAAAGCTATATTACCGACATGATCGCCGACGACGCCGAATACAATACCGGTAAAGACATGACCGAAGACGAATACAGGGCATGGTATGTGGAAGAGGCGAGCGTCGAGCATCTGCGCGATAACTTGATGGATCTTCTTTGCAAGGACGTATCGGTTAGTGATGAGGACGTACAAACTTGGTACAAAGACGCCGTTGCGAAAGACAAGGAAACCTATACGAATGATCCTTCCGCATTCAAAAGCGCCGAGGAAAGCTTCCTCTGCGCCGGCGTGGACGGAGGCAATCTGCCGGTAGCCTATGTACCCGAGGGCTACAGCAGGGTTATGGATATGCTGATCATGCCGAAGTCGGACGTCAACGAGCTGTATCCCGATTATGAAGAAAAGCTCCAAAAACAGGATTCGCTCAAAGCGGAGTACGGTGATTTGGCCTTTGACGACGCCGCAAACGGCGAAAAGGCAAACAATGCGCGCATGAACGCAATTATCAGCGAATACAAACAGTTGAAAAAAGAAACCGACGACATGATGACGGATGCGGGCAAGGAAGCAAAGAGCAGCATCGAGGAGGCCTACGCTAAATTGCAGGAAGGCACTACCTTTGAGAGCCTCCAGCTACGCTATACGGAAAACGAAGCCTGCGCGAGCTGCGAAGCGCTGATGATGGACGGCCTTTTCATCAATCCCGATGCCAATGACGGTTCTTGGTCCGATGCGTGCATCGAACAGTTCAAAAAGCTGAAGGTCGGCGAATACTCACCCATTTTCCAAGACGAGGACGGGTATCATATCCTCTACTATGTAAGCGACGTTACGCCGGGCGAACGTCCCATCGAGGAACTGAAGGACGCGGTGAAAACCTCTCTGCTTGAAGACGCACGATACACGGAATGGACGAAGCTTCTTGACGCATGGATGGCGGATGGCAGCATTGTGGTCAACGAGGACGTCTATCGTCAGGTTGGCGCATAAAAGCGAGTGTGCTATAATTTGGGATGGAGAAAACTCCATCCCCTTTTTTAGGAGGAAACGAATGCGCTTAGATAAGTACCTTAAAGTATCCAGAATCATTAAGAGGCGAACGGTGGCGAACCAAGCCTGCTCGGCGGGACGTATCGACATCAACGGAAAAACGGCAAAGCCCTCCAGCGAAGTAAAGGCCGGCGATACGCTTTCCATTCTTTTAGGCGGGAAAAGGGTTTTGATCCGCGTCATCAGCGTTCAGGAGACGGCCGCCAAGGCGGACGCCAGCAACATGTATGAGGTTATCGGTAATGATACAAGCGCAGATTAAAACGGCGTTTATTCTGCTTGCCGCAGGCGGCGCAAAGCGAATGGGAGAGGAAAAACTCCTGATGCGCTTTGGCGGAAAAACGCCGATTGCGTACTGCGCGGAAGCAATCTCCAAATGCCAAACGGAATTTTCTCAAAAGATCGTTGCGGTTTCGGATTCAACCAGAGCGGAGGCAAAATCGGCTTTTTTGGACGCCGTAATTGTCGATGGAGGCGCGACACGCGGGTTATCCGTAAAGTATGCGCTCGACGCTGTAGCAGACGCGGATATCGTTGTGATCCACGACGCGGCGCGGTGCATGGTTACGTCCGCGATCATCGACCAAAGCGTACAAAGCGCCATGCTCTATGGCTGTGGTGTGGCGGCTGTTATGGCAAGAGATACGATTTGGTATGAGGGAAAGACGATTGAAAGAAATAAAGTGATGCTGGCGCAAACGCCGCAGACTTTTTCCTTTGCACGAATAAAAAAGGCTTATAAGAACGGCGAAAGCTATACGGACGATTGCAGCTTGTACCAAGCGGCGGGCTATACGCCTTATTTTTCGGAAGGCTCGCTGCAAAATCAAAAGCTGACCTATCCGCAGGATATTCCGTTTTTTGAGACGGTATTGGGAGAAAGAACATGAGAATCGGTTATGGAGAGGATACACATCGTCTGGAGAACGGGAGAAGGCTGATCCTTGGAGGCGTTGAGATCCCGTATGAAAAGGGTCTGCTGGGCTATTCGGATGCGGATGTTTTGCTTCACGCCGTGATGGACGCTATTTTGGGCGCTATGGCGGCGGGAGATATAGGGCGACTCTTTCCGGACAACGATCCCGCATATAAAGGCATTTCATCGCTTATTCTTCTTGAAAAGGTATATATGCGTATGCGTGAAGGCGCGTATACCATAGGAAATATAGACGCCGTCATCATCGCGCAGAAGCCGAAGCTTGCACCGTTTATCCCGGAAATGATCCGCCATATTGAAGCTGTACTGCATATGGAGAAAGGCTGCGTTAGTGTCAAGGCAACGACGACGGAGGGCTGCGGCGCGGAGGGGCGGGGAGAATGCATGAGCGCGCGGGCGGTGTGCCTGCTCGAAAAGGATTGCACGCAATAGAGCGGACGTGTTATAATTCAAATATGTAAAATACAATCAGATTTGGAGATATTATGAATGATCACGGATACTTATACCTTGGATTATTCGCTTGACGATATCAATAACGCATTGCATATTGCCGATAAATGTGCCGCATATTGTGAGCTCTCCCATAAGCAGACGCTTCAGCTTCGCCTATTGAGCGAAGAGCTGATCGGCATGATGCACGGTATTTTGGGAGGCTATGTATGCGAGTTTTACCTAAGCTCCGAAGGAAAGGACATAGAGATTCACCTCAACGCGAGAGCGGATTTTGACATCAGCGCGCAGGAAAAGCAAAAGCTGATTGCGGCGTCAAGCAAGGGTGAAAATCTTGCGTATAAGGGATTTATGGGTAAGATCCGCAAGCTGCTTGAATGCAGTGTCTTTGGCGGCGAATCCTCACTTGCGGCTGCCGGAAACATCACCTTTACCGGTATCGATTATGACACATATATGATGCCGGACGAGTGGTCGCTGCAGCGCTATATTCAGGCCCTGGAGCAATCGAAGGCGGAGAGCCCAAGGGAGTGGGATGAATTAGAAAGATCCATTGTCGCCAAGCTGGCCGACGATGTAACTGTAGGCGTCCATGCCGATATCGCCAACGTGGTCATCTATAAGAGCTTTGCCTAGAAATCCATATCAGAAGAAGTCCAGTGGTAAAAAGTCAATAGCCAAGGAGTAGAAGGAAAGAGGGAAAACG
>CAZNJN010000165.1:0-4209 GCA_964573365.1 uncultured Oscillospiraceae bacterium | reverse complement strand
AGGGTATGCTCTGCGCGCGCGTTGCCTGCAAAAGCTGCGGTCAAAGGGATAAGTGGTTTATTACGCTGGAATAATACGATAAGCACCAACAAGGGGACGCACAAGAAGTGGATTTCTTGTGCGTCCTCCTGTTTTACTCCTGCTTTTTGAGTCGGTCTAGAATAATGCGATAGCCGTTTTCGCCGTAGTGCAGACATTTGCCCACGCGCGAGACCGTGGCGGTGCTTGCGCCTGTCCTTTCTGCGATGGCGCTGTAGGTCATGCCGCTATCGAGCAGTCTTGCAACCTCCCAGCGCTGCGAAAGCGAACAGATCTCGTTAATCGTGCAGATGTCCTCAAAGAAACGGTAGCATTCCTCTTCGTCCTTCAATGCGAGGATCGCTTGAAACAGATGGTCGGCTTCCTCGCTTTTCAGCTTGCTTTCATACATATAGACTTCCTCCTGCCTTAGACCTGTAGGACCGCTTTAAGAAAGGACTGTAGCCGCTCGCTCTTAGGCTCGCCAAAGAGCGAGTCGGGCTTTCCCTGCTCAACGATTTTTCCCTCGTCCATGTAGATCACGCGGTTGCTGATCTCGCGGGCGAAGCCCATTTCGTGCGTGACAAGCACCATCGTCATGCCGCTTTTCGCAAGGCGGCGGATGGCTTGAAGCACCTCGCCGGAAATTTCGGGATCGAGCGCGCTCGTCGGCTCGTCAAAAAGCATCAGCTTGGGCGAGAGCGCAAGGGCGCGCGCAATCGCGACGCGCTGCTTTTGTCCGCCGGAAATCTGCGAGGGGTACTGCTGCGCTTTACTGGACAGGCCGACCATGTCGAGCAGCTCCATGGCGCGCGTATTGGCGCTTTCAATGCTCTCCCCAAAGATTTTGATGGGCGAGATGGTTACGTTTTGCAGCACCGTAAGATGCGGAAAAAGGTTGAAGTGCTGAAAGACCATGCCGCTCTTTTTTCCGATGCGGAGCAGCTCGCTTTCCTTGGCGTACACGCCGTCCTTCACGATCACGTCGCCGTCAAGGATGATCGTGCCTTCCTCGATATGCTCAAGGGCGCAGACGGAACGCAAAAGCGTCGATTTGCCGCTGCCGCTCGCGCCGATGATGGAAACGATCTCGCCGCTTTCAACGGAAAGAGAAACGTTGTCTACGGCGCGAAATTCCTCTGCGCCGAATTTTTTCACGATGTTTTTCATCGTCAGGATCGACATTTTCACATCCCCCTTCCAAAGCCGAACATGCCGCCAAGGAGCAGCGAGCGTCCGCGTTTATCCTTAATGATGCGCGACGAGCTCTCCCGATCGCTTGCGGAATACTTCTTTTCAAGCGCGCGGGAAACCATCGTGAGCGCGAAGGTCAGTACGAGGTAGATCGCGGCGGCGATCACATAGCCCGTGGTGTTTACGTCGCGGTTCGCGGCGTCCTTTGCCGCCTTGATCAGCTCCGGAACCGCGATCGCGGTTGCGAGCGCCGTGTCCTTGACAAGGGTGATCACCTCGTTTGTCACCGGCGGAATGATGCGGCGGATGGTCTGCGGAATGATGATGAAGCGCATGGTTTTGCCGCGTGAGAAGCCAAGCACCTTGGCAGCTTCATACTGCCCGCCGTCGATGCTTTGGATGCCGGCACGGTAAATCTCTGCGAAATAGGCGGAGTAGTTGAGCACAAAGGTCGTCACCGCCGCCGGAAAGCGGTCAAGCGTGACGCCGAAGGAGGGCAGGGCATAATAGACGAAAAAGAGCTGGAGCATGAGGGGCGTGCCGCGCAGCAGCCAGATATAGACGTTTGAGATTGCCTTGAGCGGCCAAAAGCGGCTCATTGCGCCAAGAGATACGAGCAGCCCGAGCGGAAGGGAGAGCGCGAGCGTAAGCAAAAAGAGCTGCAGCGTGGTCGTAAGCCCCTTGAGCAGAGCGGGCATAATGGTGAAAATGTAATCCATAAGCGGGTTCCTTTAGTTTATTTGTGATGATGAGCGTTTGCTGACGTAAAAGACGGTAGCTGTAGGGTGGCAAAAGAGACTGAAAACTCGGCAAAGCGCCGCTTTGCCGAGTTTTTGCGGAAAAACTTACTTGATGATAAGGTCGCTGCCAAACCAGGCGGTGGAGATTTCGGCGGCCTTGCCGTTGTCGATCAGGGTTTGCAGCGCGTCGTTCACCTTGTTCGTAAGATCCGTTTCGCCCTTGCGGAAGCCGATCGAGTAAAGGTCGTCGCCGAAGTTTACGTCGCTGACCGCGTAGGTGTCCTTACCCTGCTGCGCTCTCTGGCCGTTGATGTACTGAACGTATACCGCGTCGCCTACGACCACGTCGAGCCTGCCGGTATCAAGATCCATGACGCACTGGTTGTAATCCTCATACTCGCTGATGTTGTCCTTATAGGTATCGTACAGCTCGTTTGCCTGCAAAGCCTCCAAACCGTAGGAGCCTGCCTGCGTGCCGATCTTGAGATCCTTGAGCTGGGCGATATCCGTTACGGTAACGTCCTTATTGCACATGATGGAGATGGCGTTGTTCAGATAGTTGCGCGAAAGGCTCATGCTCTCTGCGCGCTCGGGCGTGGCGCTCATACCGTTCCAGATGCAGTCGATCTTTTTTCCGTTAAGCTCCTGCTCCTTTGCGGCCCAGTCGATGGGCTGGAACACCGCCTCTACGCCGAGAACTTCGCAGACGGCCTTGGCAAGGTCGATGTCAAAGCCGACGATCTCGCCTGCCTCATTGGTAAAACCCATGGGCGCGAAGGTGGCGTCAAGCCCGACGATGAGCTTGCCGTTGTTTTGGATATATTCCCAGCTTCCGTCGCCCGCTTCTGCGGCAGGCTCGGCGTTCTGTGCGGCATCGGCTTCGCCCGTCACGCTCCAACTGGCTTCGGAGCTGGCAAGATTATCAGGATCGGGCGTAGCGGCCGGCTCGGCGGCAGGCGCGGGAGCAGCACAGGCACAGGCGCACACGAGCAAAAGGGCGGTCATAAAAATGGCAAGGGATTTTTTCAGCATTGGTTGATCCTCCATAAAAAGTAATCACGGTAATGCCGCTTTTCTGCGGCAAGGTGAAGTATACCATAGTGCTTTACTAAAGTAAAGTGCTAAATTACAAAAGTCCGGATATATTATTTTACCGCTTTCGTGAGGTTGACCGCGGCAAAAGGCTATTGTAAAATAAAAATGAGACAGGATCGAAATTCTTTTCCCCGTTTGAAGCACTTTCTATAAAACAAAACAAAACGGAGGGTTCACAATGAATAAATACCAGAACAATGTCGGCGTTTCCATTCCGGAGATCTATCTTCCGAATAAGGACGTGGATATGAGCAAGTGGGCGGTCGTAGCCTGTGACCAGTACACCTCGCAGCCCGAATACTGGGATCGCGCGGAGGAGCTTGTGGGCGAGAGCCCCTCGACGCTTCGCATCATGCTGCCGGAGTTTTATCTCGAAAAGCCCGGCGAGGAGCAGCGCATTGAGGCGATCAACGCTGCGATGGACAAGTACGTCAAGGACGGCGTGCTTCAAAGCATCGGTGAAGGCTTGATGCTCGTTAAGCGCACGGTGAGCGGCAAGGAGCGCCTCGGCATGATGATCGCGCTGGATCTGGAGCGCTACGATTATACCAAGGGAAGCAAGACTCTCATTCGCGCGACCGAAGGTACGATCGTGGAGCGCATTCCGCCGCGCCTTCGCATCCGCAAGGACGCGCCGCTGGAAATGCCGCACATCCTCGTATTGATCGACGATCCCGAAAAGACGGTGATTGAACCCCTCATGGGCGAAGCGGACGCGGATAACTGCCGCTACGACTTTGATCTGATGCAGGGCGGCGGCCATGTGCAGGGCTGGTTCATCCAAAGCGAGGCCGTCGTCAACCGCGTGATCAACGCTCTTGACGCGCTGGTCGATCCGGCGAAGTTTGCCAAGCAGTACGGCGACGATCAGCCCCCGCTGCTTTTCGCGATGGGCGATGGCAACCATTCCTTTGCTACGGCGAAGGCAAGCTGGGAAAAGGTCAAGGCGACGCTTAGCGAAGAAGAACGCAAGAATCATCCCGCGCGCTTCTGCCTGGTGGAGCTTGAAAACGTCCACGACGACGGCATCGTCTTTGAGCCGATCCACCGCGTGGTGTTCGGCGCTTCCGGAAACCGTGCGATCGAGACCATCCTCCGCCACTTTAAGGCGCAGTACTCCTGCGCAAGAGTGGAGCTGGGCCGCATGCCCTGCGCGCAGAGC